>JACQTX010000030.1 GCA_016210585.1 Chloroflexota bacterium | reverse complement strand
TGATGCCCAACACCGTGGTGGACATCCACAGCCATGCCGGTATGAGCGCCTTCTTCAGCAGCACCGATAACAGGGATGAGCAGGGCCTGCGCCTGTATATGGTGGTCGGCAGACTGGATACCCTGGCACCGGAAAGAGAAATGCGAGTCGGCGTCTACGGCTATTTCTCTCCTGTCGACCTTGGTGACATTTTCGCTTAGCTGGAAGAAGAATGCAACTGGACAATAGCTTCACCAGGGGCCATTTCACGGTGACGGTGGCCGGCTGCGGCGGCACGGGAGGCTTTGTGGCCGAAGGACTCTCCCGCTTGCTGCCCGGGCATGCCAGTTTGGTGCTTATAGACCACGACCGGGTGGAGGCGAGAAACCTCACCCGCCAGAACTTCACCAGGGAGGACCTGGGGCAGTTCAAGAGTGAATCCTTAGCCAGGAGGTTGGCCCGAAGATATGGCCGTCCCATAGCCTTCAGCACCTTCCCCTTTGCCATGGTGCAAGTTACGACACCGGGTATGATTATCGGCTGTGTGGATAATGGCCTGGCCCGTCGTGACATAGCTGCCAGGGTGAAGGGCTTTTCGACTATTGGACTGATTAATCAGGGCTATGTCTCCAGGCCGAACTGGTGGGTTGACGCCGGCAATGGCGAAAACTACGGGCAGCTACTCATCGGCAACAGCGACGAGGCCATCTTTGAGAAGGATATTTGCTATGCCCTACCTCTGCCGACGCTACAGAGGCCGGAGCTACTGGCGCAGGCACCGCCTCAAGAGCGGAACTGCGTCCAAATCGCTGAGCAAGGGCCGACCATAAACCTGGCCTTGGCATCACTGGTGCTGGAGGTAGTCAGAAGGCTTATTGAGGGCAGCTGCCCCTGGATGCAACTATACCTTGACCTGGCCGAAGGAACGCTTCATGCCGTCCCTGCCACGCCTGGTGCAGTTACGAGAATACTGGGTATGAAGAAGCGAAAAACGATTCAGAAAGGAGGAGACACAAGATGAGCGAAGAGATGAAGATTGTCATTGCCCTCAAGGGGAACACGGCATCGATTGGCATCCAGTCACCCGGCTGTGACCCCGTCTTTGCCAGGGTCGAGGGCGACCTGACGGCGGTCCTGCAGAGCATCCCCGGCCTGGTAGAGGATGCCCGCAGGCGGTGGGAGGCGAACCAGCGCTACCCGAAATGCGAGACAGTCCTGTCACCGCCAGCACCAGCACCGACACCAGGACAAACAGGGCATTCATCCCGGCGGGAGACGGCGGCTTCCAGCCCGCCCAGGATGTTCTAGCCAAAAGTGAAGACAATTGCCTGCCCCGAGGTCGACGGGGTTTCTTTACAAATACAACGAAAGGAGGTGATAGAGATGCAGATGCGAGTAGATAGGCTCAGAGGGGCCCTGGAGCTCCTTCACCCGGTTGTCCCCAGGAAGACTGCTCTGGAGGTGCTAAGCAATGTCCTGCTACGGAACGGCCGGGCGGCAGCCACCGACCTCGAGGTGGCCGTCGCCCTGGAGCTTCCCGAAGTCGAAGGCGAGTGCCTTCTCCCGCAGGAGCCAGTGGCCAAACTGCTCAAATACGTGCCTGGAAGTGAAATGCTCACCGTTGAGCAAAAGGGTAAAAGCCTTACGTTTTCCTGGGACGGCGGCCAGGCTACCTATGAGGTACACAAGCCCGCCGATTACCCACCGCTGCTGGAGCTTAAGGCGCAGACAGCATCGGCGGTGGACGGGGAGACACTGGTGCCGGCGCTTTCAGCGATGACGGCGTATTGTGCCACGCAGAAAGACCGGCTTGTGCTGACGGGTGTGCACCTTACCATTGGGGAGACGGTAGAGGTAGCCGCAGGAGACGGCTTCAGATTGGCCTACCAGACCTTGCCCATAGCCATGTCCCCGGTAGACGGTGTCGACAGGGCGGTCATTCCTGCTGGTGCGGTCACTATTCTGGGACACCTGTGGCGAAAGGTCCCGGGGGCACCGTTGGATGGTTTCCCGGCCCGGCTGCTCAAGCGCCGGCTGGAGCTTACCCTCAACAAGACTATGCTCCAGGTACGCTTCGGGCGAGTAACCCTCACCGCCAGGCTCATTGAGGGCGACTCGCCCAACTTCAAACAGTTTATCCGGCAGGAGGCGCCGCTCAAGGTGCGGATGCTGGCCCCGGACTTCGAACGGGCGGTGCGCCGTGTCCAGGACATGGCCAGAGAGAACTCAGGGATTGTCCGCCTTGCCTGGTCTGGCTCCGCTATGGCAGTTTCCGCGCGGAGTGAGGAGAAGGGTGAGGTGGAAGTCAGCTTGCCGGTGACCGGTGAAGGTGGCGACGGTAGAGTAGCCTTGAACGTGAGCTACCTGCTGGACTACCTCCGTGGCCGAGAGTGCCTGGTGACCATGTCTGTCACAACCGACAAGGCCCCTGTGCTCTTCCAGCATGCCGCATCCCCTCTGGTGGTGTTGATGCCTATATTTGTCCAGTGGTAGCCAGACGGGGGGTCGGGACTATGCTGCCCGGCCCCCCTTCCTGTCCAGAAAAGCGAGGCGTCATCAGCAAAGTCAGCATGCGACCCCGTCTACGATTACGTGCTCAAAAAATTGAGCAAGGAGGTAACACCCATAGACACACTATTTGTAATCAATCCCGCTTTTCAAACCGGCCAAATCGTGGCCACGAGAGGGGTTTATGACATGGCTTGCCAGAACCCCGACTTTGCCCAATTTATCCAGAAGTCCCTTAACCGCCACGTCAAAGGCGACTGGGGAGATGTGGATGCTGAGGATAAACAGACCAATGACCAGGCGCTTGAACAGGGCTCTCGTTTGCTGTCGGCCTGCAACGATGAGCGTCTTCCCCAGCATGGAGTAGCGACCATCTGGATAATCACCGAGGCCGACAGGTCATCAACTACCATCCTCTTCCCCGACGAGTATTAACCCATTGACCCGCCTTAGGCGGGATGAGTGGGCTAGCACTCAAATCTACAGGGCTACCTATGGTCGGAAAGGAGGTGATGTGTAAAGGGAAAATCGCTCTAAAAAGTGAGTACATGCTCAAAAAACTGAACGAAAGGAGGTGAAACAGATGGCTAGAAGAAGTATTTGGAAAGGCGCCGTCACCTTCGGTATGGTGGCTATCCCTGCCAAGCTCTACTCGGCAACCGAGGACACTGACATCAGCCTGCACCAGTACCACAAGGAGTGCGGCAGCCGTATCTCTATGCCCAGGTATTGCAGCACTTGCCAGAAAATGCTAACCGGTGCCGACATCACCAAGGGCTACGAGGTGGGCGACAGCTATGTGCCTTTGTCTGAAGCTGATTTCCAGAGCCTCCCCCTCAAGTCCGTCAAGACGATTGAGGTAGTGGAGTTCGTGGATGAAAGCCAGGTAGACCTCAGGTGCTATGACAAGCCCTACTTCCTGGGTTCGGATGAAGGTGGCTACAAAGCCTACCGGCTCTTTGTCATTGCTATGGCAGATGCCAAGCTGGCCGCGGTAGCCAAGCTCTGTTATCGCGAAAGGGAACGGCTGTCCATTGTCCGGCCTTACCATGGGGTAATGCTGCTCCAGACCCTGCGCTATGCCGAGGAGCTGAAGGACTGCTTTGACCTCAAACCACCGGAGTATGCCATCAGCAACAAGGAGCTGGACCTGGCCGTATCCCTGGTCAAAGCAATGGCAGTGCCCCAATTTGACCTGACCAAGTACCATGATGAGTACCGCCAGGCACTGGAGAAGCTCATTGAGGCCAAGATTGCCGGCGAAGTCCTACCTGTCGCCCAGGAAACCCCGATCCCGGTATCCGATGTGGCAGATGCCTTACTTGCCAGCTTGAAGCTGGCCGAAGCGAAGCGGCAATAGCCGCTCGATGCGCTGAGCCTGAGAGCATCTTTCAGGCTCAGGCATGGGGTGGCTATAAGGGATTACTTCACCCAAATTTCGCACTGAGCGGAGGTGAATTTATGAACTGTCCGAATTGTGGCAGAAGACTGGTGCGTGTTGCGGATTATCCAGACACCGGGACATCCGTTGATATGTACGAGGCGGAGTGTCCGAGATGCGGCAAAAAGTACGCCGTAAGTATCGAGCTACAGGATGGCTCCATCCACATCGAAGAGCTGAACTAAAGGAGCAGAAATCAAGGGGCTATTATGCCCCAAAAAGGAGGTATCATTGTGCCCAAACAAGTAACCGTAGAGCAGGCGGAGATAGAGGTGGCTGGCTCCAGATTCACCGTTACCTACATCCCGACCGCGACATCCGGATGCTGGTATACCATCCATGATGCCTGCGAAATCTGGGGAGCCGTGGCCATTGACCTTAACGGTGAGGTTATCGGCTGGCGCTGTCCGCCAAAAGAAGAATTCCGGCAACTAATTGAGGAGGCCATAAAGAAGGAATTTGAGCTTCCCGAACCGGAAGGGGGTGATAGACACGATAAAACCGCAACTAGCCCAGACAGCAAAAGAGCCGTTTGACCACAAGGACTGGCTGTTCGAGTTGAAGCTGGACGGGGTAAGGTGCATCGCCAACCTGGATGAAGGGACCTGCTTACAGGCGAGGAGCGGGCAGGATATTACTGCCCAGTTTCCCGAATTGCAGGAATTATATCGGCACGTGGCGAAGCCCTGTGTCCTGGATGGAGAGATTACCTGCGCCACCTTCCACCAGATACAGCGCCGCATCCACCGGACCAAAGCCCTGGACATCAGGGTTGCCGCAAAGCTCTACCCGGCCCGCTTCTTCGCCTTTGACATCCTGAATGTCAACGGCAGAAGCCTGATGTCCCTTGCCCAATCAGTCCGTAAGGAAGCCCTCGTTAAGGTAATGACGGAAAGCCAGGTAGGGTTAGCTTTGCCCTGGCGGGATGGTGAAGGCATAGCCATATTCCGCGAGGTTCAGAGTCGCCAGCAGGAAGGCATCATGGCAAAGCTGAAATCAGCGCCTTACGTCGAAGGGAAGCGGGTGGACTGGTGGCTCAAGATTAAGAACTTCCAGGAAGACACCTTCTACATCTGCGGGCTGACCGAGGGCGAGCATGACCGCAAGACAACTTTTGGCTCGCTAATTCTCGGTGAGCTGAAAGACGGCAAGTGGGTTTATGTCGGCAATGTGGGAAGCGGGTTTGACCAGCAACAACTCAGGGAGCTATCCGCATACTTCGATGCTCTGAAGGGAGGCTGTCCCTTCGAGCACGTGGATGTGGGACGGCCAGTCAAGATGTGGACCAGGCCGCTTGTTCAGTGCGAAGTCAGGTTTCTCGAGCGATGCAGCGACGGCAAGCTGCGCTTTCCCACGTTCAGACAGCTATTGGGCTAGTCGCAGTAATCGAATTGCCACTGAAGAGTTCAATCAGGCGTGATGCTGTGATTATCCCTCCAATGCCAGGCGCATTTGCCGCGCGTTTACCACTGTTTTGTCAGCGTAGCAGTTGTTGAAAAGCACGTGCACCTGGCTGGTGCTGGCTGCCAGCTTCCGGATTGACGGCACCCACTCCTTCAACTCGTCTTCACTGTAAAGGTAGTCGAAGCGCTCGGCAGTGCTGACGCCTGCTTTCCCCTAGGTCTCCGTGTTCCGGCCAATGGCATTTCATCTTAATAATCGTCATCGGGAGAAATTGCACAATGTTAACGTTTGTTACGCGGCTGCACATTCCGAATATCTCACTGTACGAGCCAGAAGCCATCTTGCCAACGCTGAGGAGAAAGAGGTATTGCCCGGCACCATTGACAAATGTATCACTAACGTGGCCGGTCTTTCGCAAAGGGCCATCAAGCCACGCCCAGATATTTCACCCTAACCTCTTCGTTCCCGCTCAGTTCTTTGGGCGTGGCCGCATAGACTACAGTGCCCCGGCTGATGATATAGACAAAGTCGGCCACAGATAGCGCCAGTGGCAAGTTCTGCTCTACCAGGAGTATGGAGAGGCCGCTCTGCTTGAGTTGACCGATGATGCGTCCCACTTCCTCGACAATAATGGGTGCCAGCCCTTCCGAAGGCTCATCCATCAGAAGCAGGTCGGGAT
>JACQTX010000254.1 GCA_016210585.1 Chloroflexota bacterium | reverse complement strand
GTATATTCCCCTCCAAATCGGACCTGGTAGCCAAGCTCATGGCCTTTGTCGACAAGTTCAACCGGGAAGGCAAATGCTTTCACTGGACCAAAACTCCGGAATCAATATTAATGTCACTTGAACAACTGTCAGGACACTAGTTCCCTTGCTGTTACGGGATTGCCCGCCTGGAGTCTCGCGGTCAATATAGACACCGCTTGCTTCCGCAGTGGGCACCGGCACAGGGGCGTTATAGGCCTATACCACCGTCGACATTGACGACGTGGCCAGTGACAAAGCCAGAAATGTCGGAAGCCAAATACAAGGCCGCTCCCGCCACATCATCCGGCTCGGCGATGCGGCGTAAAGGCGTCTGCGAGATGCGGAGCTTCTGGAAATCAGGGTTGCTCCAGAGGTGACGGTTCATTTCTGTCCTTACCAAGCTGGGGGCAATGGCATTGACGCGTATGTTATGCGGCCCTAACTCTACGGCGAAAACCCTGGTCAGCATAGTGACTCCTGCCTTGGCCACACAGTAAGCCGGAAAGGCTGGATAAACCTTGGCAGCGGAGTTCGAACTCAAATTGATTATGTTGCCCTTCTTCTTCGGCACCATGACGCGGCCGACCGCCTGTATGCAAAGGAAGTAGCCTTTCAGGTCGGTATTCATCAGCTTGTCCCAATCACTTTCCGGATAGTCCAGCAGCGGGCCGAAATGCTGGATGCCGGCATTGTTGACCAGGATGTCGATGGTACCGAACTCCTGGAGGGTGGTAGCTACCAAGTTGTCCACCTGGGCCTTGACAGTGGTGTCGCAAATTACGGCGAGGGAGCGGCGGCCAAGCTTCCGAATTTCGTCAGCCGTCGTCGCGAGGTCAGCTTCCGTGCGGCCGCACACCACCACGTCAGCACCCGCTTCGGCAAAACGCACCGCAATGGTCTTGCCGATGCCCCTGCCAGCGCCGGTGAGGATTGCCACTTTCTTGTCCAGGGACAAGGCTAGAACACTCATCTCTGCCCTCCTGTAACTCGTCAGTTAGTCTTAGCCCGAATCGCGCCGCGTAGCTCCCTTCGCAGTCAGGGACAAGACTGAGGCATTACTTCTTGTCTTGCCCGTCAACCCGTTTAGAGCAAAGTCAACCATGAAACCAGCAATTTCATCCTTGACCAATCTGCCATCCGAGGAATACCACATCCTGGCCCGGATGAGCATGGAGAGAATAGCATACGCAGCCAGTTTAACATCTACTTGATTAAGAACTCCACCGTCTATACCCCTCTGTATGATCCGGCAAAGGACACCTTCATAGCTATCACGAAGCTGCACATACGCTTTTCGGTGCCGGCTGGACAGGTTCCTCAACTCCACGTCAAATAGGGCGCAAACACAAGGTTTGCTCAGTCCCAAGATGAGATGATTTGTAATGAAAAGGCGTAACTGCTCAACAGGTGGAATAGCCTCGTCACTCTCCAGGTACCTTACGGCGGACATAAAGCGTTCAATCTCATTCCGGAGAACCTCGAATAGCAGCGCCTCCTTGTTCGGGAAGTAGTTGTATATGCTCGCTGGCTCAAAGCCACAGGCTCGGGCAATGTCTCTGACGCTGGCCCTGTCATAGCCTTTTTCCATGAAGAGCAGCGTTGCTCTCTCCACGACTCCATCCTTTCCCAGGAATTGCTTCGGCATCTCTTAACCTTTCCAAACAGCAGTTGACTAACTAACAGTCACTAGTATGATGCATCAAGACCAGCATTTGTGTCAAGTGGCTAGTACGGGTACCGTTTCCAGGCTGTCATTGTACGGAGCCTGCCGTAGGTGGGCGCTGTGGCAAGCTCACGAGTCTGGATGAAATTGGTTCGCCTTCCGCCTGTGGAATGGCGCGTGATGCCACTTTCAAGTCTCCCCAGAATCCGTCATGCAGGGATTTCGGATACCTCTTGACAGGCCTCCGAATTGGTAGTAAACTACTGTTCACAAACATCAAGGAGGTAAAGATGAAGAGGTTGTTGCTGGTTTTGTCTGTTCTTCTGGTTCTTGCCTTGCTAGTGAGCTGTGCCAAGACACCCACACCGAAGCCAACGCCGGCGCCGACAGTGACCGCAACGGCAACAGTGACCGCGCCACCGACCACGGTAACCGCCACACCCGCCCCTGCCCCTACAGTTACAGTTACCGCATCGCCAGCACCAACGCCCACGCCAACTCCATCCAAACCCGTGGTCTGGGAATTGGCCACCTATATTGCCCCTACGTCAGGCACCGGGCGGATGTGGACGGAGTTCCAGAGACGTGCACCGGAGGTCTTTGGTGACCGGTTCAAAATAAACATCCACTGGTCTAACTCACTGCTGGGCGCGGTGGCCATTCCCGATGGCATCACCAGTGGTCTGGCCGATGTCGGGTCGCTCAGCGTGAGCATGTATGAGGACAAGTTCCCCCTCATCAGCCTGCTCAACCTGCCTTTCCTGATACCGCCGAAACCTGTGGAACAGCACCTTCCTTTCAAGAGGGCTTTCCTCGACCAGGCGGTAATCAAAGAGGAGTTGGCCAAGCGTGGCATGACGATTCTCTTGTTCTGGACATCTTCCCCCGGTCCTATCTTCGGCAACAGGGCCGTGCGCTCCGTCGCCGACCTGAAGGGGATGAAGATGAGGGGCTTAGGCTCGGAAGGCAAGTTCTGGGACAAAGTCGGTGCCGTGGGTGTCCCCGTGCAATATCCGGAGACCTACGGTGCCCTGAGCAGCGGCGTCATAGATGGTGCCGCCCTGCCCTGGATTTCCTTGATTGACTTCAAGATTTACGAGGTATCCAAATACCTGTCCCTGGGCGTAGATTTCACATCGGTCGCCAGTTTTGTCGAGGTGGTCAATACCAAGAAATGGGATGCCCTGCCGGCCGACATCAAAGCACCTCTGCAGAAGCTATGCCGAGATATAGAGGAGTGGGCCGCTCGGGATATGGCTGGCGTGACCGCTGATGCCATCCAGCTCATGAGCGCCAAAGGTATGCAGATAACCCAGTTCCCTCCGGAAGAGCAACAGAAGCTGGTGACTGCGGCAGAGGGATTGTGGGACGAATGGGCCGCCGATAAGGACGCCAAAGGGCTGCCCGGCAAACAGGTATTGCAGTTCGCCCGCCAGAAAAGGGCAGAGGTCATGAAGTAGTCAGAAGGAAGCTCGGCGCGCTGGCGCCCTGACCTGAGACAAGGCTGGCATAGGTTTGCATCCAGCCGGACTGACGCTATGGCACTGATATCCAGTTCTCAGAACCCCTTCTTCTGCCCACAGGAGAAGGGGCAAGGCTTCCGGGAGGCCGGGGGCCTTCTCCCACTCAAACCCGCAAAAGGACGCGAAGGGCATGTCAGAAGATAATGCGTGTGGTGCAAAGGCAAACGCGCCGCACGATGCTGAACAACCAAACAGTGTGGCCGCCAAAAACCGGATTCCAGCCGTGCGGCGCTGGCGGTTGAGCGTGCTGGAGGACGCCCTGGGAGTCATCGCCATGGTCGGCATCATGTTGATGATGGTACTCACTACTACGGACGTCACCAGCCGCTACTTCTTCAACGCCCCGGTAAAAGGGACAATGGAGATTCTCGAAATTGTAATGGGCCTCATCGTGTTCCTGGCGCTGCCGGCGACGCAGCGGCGCAATGTTCATATCGCCGTAGATTTCGTCATAAACCGCCTGAAGGGACCGCCCCACCATATCCTGGCTGTGCTTGACCTTCTCCTGCCTCTCTTCATCTTCGGTATCATCACCGTTTTCGGCTGGAGAATTGCCTGGGATGCCTACAAAGGCGGCCTGGGTAGCTCCGGCAGCCTCAATTTCCCCCTGGCGCCGTTTCTATTCACGGTTCCCCTGGGCGGCGGTCTGCTCTGTGCACGGTTTATCATCCAGCTAAGGCACGAAATCGCCAGCATCAAGGGGAGGGGCAAGAGTGTCTCCTGAGACTGTCGGCGTGCTCGGTGTCCTTCTTTTCCTGGTAGCCATGGCGGCGGGGATGAGAATCGCCTATGCCGCGCTGCTCGCCGGCCTAGTCGGCTTCGCTCTTATCAGGGGCTGGGGCACCGCGATGGCGTCGGTAGGCTTCATCCCCTGGAACCAGGTAGCCCTCTTTTCCTTCGGCGTCATTCCCATGTACATCCTGATGGGTTTCATCACCGAGCATACCGGTCTGGCCGACGAGATTTTCAATGCCGCCGCAAGGTGGTTTGGTCACCTGCCCGGTGGACTCGCGGTAGCGGCCACCTTTGGTGCCGCCGGTTTCGGGGCCACTACCGGCTCGTCAGCTTCCGCCGTCGCCGTCGGCGGCAAAATTCTGACGCCCCGGATGAGGGCCGTGGGCTATCACGATAGTCTGGCTGTGGGCACAGTCGCCGGGACAGGAACCCTGGCTCTGCTTATCCCGCCAAGCATTGTGATGGTGCTCTATGGCCTCATCACAGACCAGTCCATAGGCGCCGTGCTTCTGGGTGGTGTTATTCCTGGGGTGCTTTCGGCGGTGGTCATCAGTGCCATGATTGTCGGTATCTGTATTCTAAGACCTAAGCTAGCCCGGCCTATCCCTCCGGCTAGCTGGAGAGAACGGTTCATCTCTTTGAAGGGCCTTTCGACAGTGCTGATAGTCATACTTATCACCCTGGGCGGCCTCTACGCCGGTGTTTTCACGCCCACTGAGTCCGGTGCGGTCGGTGCCTTCGGTATCTTTGCCATCGCCCTAGCCAGGCGCCGGTTAACCTGGAAGAGACTGAGAAGTATTCTTAATGACACTCTGGATATTACGGTAATGGTGCTCACCATAACCATAGGCATATTCACGTTCATGAACTTCCTATCGCTCAGCCGGGTTGCCAGTTCCGTGCTCAATTTGATTGTGGAGTCGTCGTTGTCCCCATGGGCATTCCTGATACTGGTGTTCGCGGCTTATTTAGTCCTGGGAAGCTTTGTCGGTTCCTTCGGCATGATGATTCTCAGCGTTCCGCTGATTTTGCCGGCAGTAATTCAGCTGGGGTTCAATCCTATCTGGTTTGGCATTATTACCGTCAAGTTCTGTGAGATTGCCGAGCTAACGCCACCGGTAGGCATCAATCTCTACGTGGCCCATTCGGTGACGGGTGTATCTATTCCCCGGATAAGCTCGTATGTTTTGCCCTTTATTGGGGCAGACATTGTGATTGTCGGCATACTCATTGCCTTCCCGCAGATAGTCACCTTTTTGCCCAATCTCATGGGGATGAGCTAGCGGCATAAGCAAAGGGGGCGTGTCATGAACACAGGTATGGAAGCCATCCACAAGAGAATGCTGACTACTCTTGAACGAAAGACTGACCCGGCCCACACGGCACTCATCGTGGTGGATGTGCAGAATGATTTCTGTGCCAAGGAGGGCGGGCTTGACCGGCACGGGCGGGACATCAGCCTCATCCAGGCCATGGTGCCGCGCTTGGTCAGCTTTATTGAGCAAGCCAGACAGGTTGGGTTACACATAATCTACACCAGGAGTGTCCATATCTCAAGCGATGGCAACTATGTCTCCGATGTCTATTTCGAGCAGATGAGCCGCCGAACAAAGGGGCGCTACGCCGAGCATCCCTTCTGCCTGGAAGGCTCCTGGGGTGCCGACTTCTACGAAGGCATCAAGCCCCTGCCGCACGAAATCGTGGTCACCAAGCACCGCTTCAGCATCTTCATGGACACTGACCTGGACCTGATTCTCAGGAGCCGGGGTATAAGGACACTGCTTATCACCGGGGTAACAACAAGTGTCTGCGTGGAAACAGCGGCCAGGGATGGCCTCTGCCATGACTACTATATCGTGCTCCTGAAAGACTGCGTTGCCGAGCAGTCTGCGGAGCTGCACAACAACAGCCTGAAAATCATTGACCTGTATTTCGGCGAAGTCGTGGAGTCTGCCGATGTTTTGCGGTGCTGGGAAAAGAGAGCCGCGTGGAAGTGAAATAACAGGCCATTTGAAAGCTACAGGGCTATGTCTTGGTGAAACACACAAAATTGGGAACAAAGGAGGGAAATAGTCATGTTCAGGTTAAGTGAGGCGGAAAAGGAGCGGCGGTGGAAACTAGTGCGCGGGGTGATGGCACAGCGCGGGCTTGACTACCTGATAGTCCACGGGTCGTTCGGTATGCACGGCAACCTCAACGCCAATCTACGGTATCTAACCAATCCGGCAAACGAAGGCTATGTCCTGTTCCCGCTAGATGGTGAGCCGGCGCTCTTTACCTTCCTGAAAAAGGACGACCCGGGGTCCTGGGTAAAGGACACGCGCAGCGGGCACCCCACATACTCCCAGGCCATACTTGACAGGTTGAAGGAGTCACATTTTCAAAGCGGCAAAATAGGCATCGTCGGTATATCGGGAATGTATGGGGAGAGGGATTTCCCCTATGCTACGTATATGAAGCTGGCGAGCAGCTTGCCCAAGGTTAAACTCGAGGATGCTACGGATATCCTGGAAGAGGCCAGGATGATCAAAAGCCCGGAGGAAATCAAATGCCTGGAGATTGGCTGCGAGGTGGGCGAGAAGGCAATCCAGGCAATAGCGGCAATGGCCAGGGTGGGGACGACTAGCGTTGAGCTAAGACTCAAGGTGACAGAGACGTTGCTGCTTAGCGGCTGTGAGCCGTTCTTTATGTTCCTGTATGCCTCGGGAAAAAGCCTTTTCACCGCCTCACAGCATGGTTTCTTCCCATCAGAGGGTGGCCTGCAGAAGGGTGACATGTTCCTCGTCGAGTTTGATGCGAAATACAATGGCTATCTGGCGCAGTTCAATCAGCCGTTCTCGCTGGGGAAGCCAACGAAAGAGTGGCAAGAGATTACTGACGTGACGGTAGCGTCTTTTGACAGTGGCTTCAAGGCCTTAAAACCGGGCGTCACCGTGGGCGAATTGCACGAGGCCTTTGTCGCCCCGATCAAGCAGGCCGGCTATACACAAGGTTATTTAAATATACACGGCCTTGGTATGGAGGTTAGCGAGCCGTTTGATGCTTTTCCATACATGCCTTACTATAAGCCTAACAATTCATTCAAGATGAAGGCTGGCATGGTGCTCGAATTCGAGCCACAGGTGGAGACGGTGAATCCGCCCAAGAAAGGCCTGCAGATTGGGTGCCCGGTGCTGGTTACCGAGACCGGATGCCGCTTACTCACAAAGACTTGGAAGCCAGAACTAATAATCACCTAGGAGTGTTTAAGAAGATAACATAAACGGCGGGAAGGAGGAGAATCAAATGGCTGAGGAGTATAAGGTACTTGTCGAAGTGACGTCCCAAAAAGGTACCTGCAGTGCTGGGCACAGAGTGGCGGATAGGTTTGAGATTGGCCACCACACTCCGGCCGGCCTATGCTGCTACGCTTTTGATGGCATCTGGCCGTTGGCCTGTGCGTTGATGACGGGTGGACATTTCTCCTGGCAAAAAGAGCGCGATGTTATATCTACCCACGCTTGTCCGGACGCTGAGAACACGGTATTCTTCAAGCTCACCCGGACGCCGAGTTAGACGTCTCCATCAATATTTAGCACCTGCAACTGCGGGGTAACACGGAGGCAGCTAAGAGGAAGTCATTTGCGGATTGACCCAATATCCCCTCTTCTCCAACAAGAAGTAATGGCGAGTTGCGGCACAGTATTAATATTCAACCGTGATTGGTTTGCCGAGGTAGGGAGGAACAAGAGTATTGTGGTGAAGAAAGAGACCAGAACCCTTATCCATAATATAGGCACGCTGGTAAGCGGCGACATCAGTCATCCCATCCTGGAAGCGGATGCCGTCCTTATTGAGGAGGGACTCATCGTCGATACCGGCTCTTACGAAGCACTCAAGGACGACAACATAAACCTGGACATTGATATACAGGGAATGACTCTCTGTCCCGGTCTCATTGATGCCCACGTCCATGCCGGTATCTCCGACTGGTCGCCGAGGGTGAAAACGATGGGCTGGATGGAGGGATGCCTGCACGGAGGTGTCACTACACTCATCTCGCAGGGGGAGCATATCTTCCCGGGTATGTCTCACGAGCCATCAGTGGCGAAGGCCATTGCCATGCTGGCCCACAAAGCCTACAGCAGGTACCGGCCGGGCGGAGTAAAAGCCCACTGCGGGGCACTCATGCTTGAGGAAGGTCTTACCGAGACGGACATCAAAGAGGTGGCCGATGCTGGCGTGTGGCTGTTGGCGGAAATCGGACTCGGCGCTCTCAGAGATTTTGATAGGACATATTCTCTGGTGCAAGCGGCCCGAAACCATGGAATGAAGGTTCCCGTACACTGGGGCCCTGAGTCCATTCCTGGAGTCGTGCCACTGACAGCGTCCAACGTAGTCAAGCTCAATCCGGACGTGGTAGTGCACTTTAACGGTGGACCCACGGCGGCCTCTCTTGCGGAGATGAAAGTGCTGGCCGAGGGCTGTCCCTGTTTTCTGGAGGTAATCTACGCCAGCAATGCCCGGGCTTTGCGGGATGCCATCCGTCTGGTGGCAGAGCGTGGTGAGCTGAGGCGCATCCTTTTTGGCACGGATACGCCTACCGGCAAAGGGGTCATGCCGACCGGAATCATCAAGCTCGCTGCTGAAATCACGTCGCTCTACGGGATTTCTGCCGCGATTACGCTGGCCATGGCCACAGGCAACGCGGCGATAGCTTACAGCCTGAACACAGGCATGGTCAAACCCGGCAGGGAAGCAGACCTCCTGGTCATGGATGCCCCCGCCGGCTCACAGGGTCAAACGGCCCTGGAGGCTATGGAGTTTGGTGACCAGCCAAATCTGGGCATGGTCATGGTGGATGGGAAGGTGATTACCAGGACGGCAAAGAGGGCAATTAACACGGCGAAGAAGGTGCTGGTAAACGGCGAAGCTGAAGCTTTCTCGCTGGATGAAATGCTTTTCTAGGCCACCACGGGAATGGACAAGTATGAATGCGGAGATGATCAAATCTCCTGGGAAAACAAAAATCTCACTTTCGTGTCGCGGCTATGCTAAGTCATCTCCTTACCCATTCCTCCGGCGAGAAACTACATCAGCTCATTATAGGTGACAGAAGATCGGCGTGATGGCAGAATCGAAGTGAAAGTGGTCATAACGACCTATGCCAGTCATTGTGGCGGCTCTTGTATACTGAAACTACACGTGCAGGATGGGGTCATCAGAAGGATTGAGACTGATGATGAAGAGGAACCACAACTGAGGGCCTGCGCCAGAGGGAGAGCTTACCGCCAGCGGGTCTACGCCCCTGAGCGCCTTCTTTACCCATTGAAGCGGATAGGTAAGCGCGGAGAGAAAGGTAAGTTCCAGCGTATTTCCTGGGACGAAGCACTTGGTACTGTCGCTGGTGAAATCAAGCGGGTGAGGGATACCTACGGCCCGGCCAGCATCCTCTATATGACGCTGGGTGGCGATGCAGGATTTCTGCATACCGGCCGGATGATGTCGAGGGTGCTTGCTCTGGCCGGCGGTTATACCGAGGCGTGGGGAGTGACTCTTTCGCCGGCGCCATGTATGCCGAGCAGGCGACCTACGGGAGTTGCTACACAGCTAACACACGAGATGACTTGACGAATGCCCGCCTGATCATCATGTGGGGTTGGAACCCGACTAGCACAGTTGCTGGCGTTAACACGTGCTGGTACCTGGTCCGGGCGAGAGAGGTTGGCGCCAGAATTATCGCTGTTGACCCCAGATATACTGATTCCGCTGCTGTTTTCGCCCAGGAGTGGATACCAATTCGCCCTGGCACAGACGGGGCTATGCTGCTGGCAATGGCCCACACCATGATGACTGAGGGCCTGCATAATGAGGCGTTCCTGGATACTTACACACTAGGTTTTGACAAGTTTAGAGACTACGTCATGGGCGCTACCGATGGTGTGCCCAAGACGTCAGAGTGGGCCGAAGCTATCACCGGGGTCTCCGCAATGACCATCAGAGACTTGGCTCGTATGTATGCTACGATCAAACCTGTGGCATTGCTGGCCGGCATCGCGCCAGGACGGACCGCTTACGGCGAGCAATACCACCGCATTGCCATTACGCTGGCGGCGATGACCGGCAACATCGGTGTCCACGGCGGTGACGCCGCGGGACGCGCCTGGGGATCAATCGTACCCTTTGGCGGCTACCCTTACAAGATAGGCCATGTCCTTGGAACCAGTAACCCGGTTACAGAGCGGGCACTGGCACCACCTGGAGGTAGTCCCCCCGGCTACCGCGCCAGCAAGCTGCATCGCATGTATGAAAACGCTGTGATTTGTCAACAGGGGCTACGATTTTAAGCGATGCTAACTCCTTTCTTAGTTGACCAGGCTAACGTCACCCTAGCTCGAGGCCGTTTTGTCGGATGCATGTAT
>JACQTX010000252.1 GCA_016210585.1 Chloroflexota bacterium | reverse complement strand
ATTTGTGATAGTCCTTAAAAATACGGGCATTTCCCTTATCAAGTAAGTAAATTTACGGATAGCACGGTCTGGCAGAAGCCTGTAATACTGAACAATAGCCTGCAAGGCGTGCGGGAGAGCTTGCGCTTATGGCTGGGGTCTGATAAAACAGGGATAAGACCCGGTGAAAAACGAGGACAGGTTTGCTGGTCAAAATAGAAAATAACCAAAATACAGGTAACAATAACCAAATAATAGCCAAATTTCAAACGTCCGGTTTGTGCCGACGGTATGTTTGAATGTTGGTTATTGGTCTTTGGAACTTGTTGGTGAAGTTTGAATTTTGTATTTTGATATTGTTTCGAATTTCGGACTTAGTATTTGGGATTTATTCCGATATTTTGGCTTATGCTGGTGAAGAACCCGCAAAAGTTACGGGAGGTGGCCAATATGCTGAATGATTTTCTGCGGCACGCTCTGCCTGAAGGCCTGGAAGTCCTGGCTGAGCTGGCCCTTGACCTCCGCTGGACCTGGAGCCACGAGGGTGACCAGCTCTGGAAGACCGTCAACGCCGAAATCTTGGAGCAGACGAAGAACCCGTGGCTGATGTTGCGCAGCATGTCGCGCGTCCAACTTGAAAAACTCGTCCAGAATGCCGAGTTCAAGGCTGAGCTTGACCGGCTGATAGCCAAACGCCGCCAGTACTTTGAACGCCCGGCCTGGTTCCGTGAGAAATACCCGTCACCGCCCATCAAGCCAATCGCCTACTTTAGCATGGAGTTCGGCCTGGGTGAAGCCCTGCCCTTCTATGCCGGCGGCCTGGGCATACTGGCCGGTGACTACCTGAAGACGGCCAGTGACCTGCAAGTCCCTGTGGTAGGCGTCGGCCTGCTTTACCAGCAGGGCTACTTCCGCCAGTTAGTGGATAGCGGCGGCTGGCAAACGGAGAGCTATCCCTACTATGACCCCAGCAGCCTGCCCTTGCGCATGGCCACGGATGCCGCCGGCGGCTGGCTGCGCGTGCCCCTGGAGCTGCCCGGCCGGACGCTCTGGATAAGGGTATGGCAGGTGCAGGTCGGCGGCGTTATGCTCTATCTGCTGGACAGCAATGACCCGCTTAACAGTCCACCCGACCGTGGTATCACCAGCAAGCTCTACGACGCCTGCTCGGAAATCCGCCTGGTGCAGGAGATGGTGCTGGGCATTGGCGGGTGGCGGGCCCTCCAGGCCCTGGGCATAGACGCGGAAATTTGCCACATCAATGAAGGCCACCCGGCCCTGGTGATCCTGGAACGGGCGCGCCAGTTCATGCGGCAGGCTAACGAGACCTTTGCCGTGGCGCTCGTTGCGACTCGCCCCGGCAATGTCTTCACCACGCATACCCCCGTCGCCGCTGGCTTTGACGGCTTCGCCCCGCGCCTGTTCGCCCACTATATGCGGGACTACCTGCAAACGGCGGGCATTTCCCGGGAGCGCGTCCTGGCACTGGGGCGTGTGAACCCCGGTGACCATGAGGAGCCTTTCAATATGGCCTACCTCGCTATGCGCGGCAGCAACTGGGTAAATGCCGTGAGCCGGCTGCACGCCAGGGTGAGCCGCCGACTCTTTCAGGTCCTCTACCCGCGCTGGCCAGAGGAGGAGGTGCCGGTAAGCCACATCACCAATGGCGTCCATGTGCCTTCCTGGGACTCCGAGTTTGCTGACAAGCTATGGACAGAGACCTGCGAGAAGGAGCGATGGCTTCATTCCCTGGAAAGCCTCGCCGAAGAAATTGAAGAGCTATCCGATGGCGAGCTGTGGGAGTTCCGTACCAGTGAAAGCCAGAAGCTGGTTGACTTCGTGCGCCAGCGGCTGCTCCATCAGCTCCGGATGCGGGACGCGGAACCGCAGCGCATCAAGGAAGCCCAGACGGTGCTCAACCCAAATGTCCTCACCATAGGTTTCGCCCGGCGTTTTACCGGCTACAAGCGCCCCAATCTGCTATTGACGAACCCGGAGCACCTGGCGGCGATTATTAACCATCCCCGTCACCCGGTGCAGCTTATTGTCGCCGGCAAAGCCCATCCGGAGGACCTGGAAGGGAAACAGCTTTTGCAGCAGTTCGTGGCCTTCACCAACCGGGCGGATGTACGGCGGCGGGTGGTCTTCCTCGACGACTATGATATCACTGTTGCCCAGCAGATGGTGCAGGGCGTGGACCTGTGGCTGAACACGCCCAGGCGGCCCTGGGAGGCCTGCGGCACCAGCGGCATGAAGATTCTGGTCAATGGCGGCCTCAACTGCTCCGAGCTGGACGGCTGGTGGGCCGAAGCGTATACCCCGGAAGTGGGCTGGGCCATCGGTGACGGCCAGGAGCATCCCGAGCCTGAGTGGGATATAGTCGAGGCTAACCGGCTCTATGAGCTTCTGGAGACGGAGATTGTGCCCGAGTTCTACGACCGTAATATCCAGGGGATCCCGGTGCGCTGGGTGGCCCGGATGCGCAAGAGCATGGCCAATCTCGCTCCACGTTTCAGCAGCAACCGGATGTTGCGCCAGTATGTAGAGCGTATCTACATTCCGGCGACGAAGGGCTACCGGGAGCGCCAGGCGGAGAACGGCCGTTTGGCCAGACAGGTCTGCGAATGGCAAGCCCAGATGGAGCGGTACTGGTTCAATCTCCAGTTTGGCGAGGTGACCGCCCGCACCGATGCCGGCCAGTACCACTTTGAGGTGCCCGTGTATTTCGGGGAGATTCCTCCGGAGTCGGTTGGCGTGGAGCTTTTCGCTGATACCATGGATTCGGAGAAGCCGGCCCGCGTCCCACTGGTGCAGGGCGAGAGAATCTCCGGGGCACTGAACGCCTATGTTTACCGGGGGGAGGCACCAGCCAACCGTCCCCTCGAGCACTTTACACCGCGCCTCGTCCCCGCCCACCCGGCGGCGAATGTGCCGCTAGAGGCTACGCAGATCCTCTGGCAAAGGTAGCCTTGGCTCAAGCAACGATGATTATACGTACGTGGCGGCCTAACCCGCACCTTTTCGAGATCAATACGCATTTGTTTATCCGGCGGCTATCTGAGAAGCACCACCGCCGGCTGTCTCTGGCGGCAGTGCCCGACGAGGAGTGGCAGGCCTTCCGGAAGCAGGGCTTCGACCTGTTGTGGCTGATGGGGGTCTGGCGGCGCAGCCAGGCGGCCCGCCAGGAAGCCCTGCGGCACCCGGGTCTGCGTCGCGAGTATGACCGGGCCTTGCCAGACTGGACAGATGCCGATGTCCAGGGCTCACCCTACGCCATTTACGACTATTCCCCTGATCCCGCCCTCGGTGAGCCAGAAGAGCTAATGCAGCTAAGGGTGAAGCTTAGCAGACTGGGACTTGGCCTCATCCTGGACTTCGTGCCCAATCACGTCGCCGTTGACCACCCCTGGGTCAACAGCCATCCCGATTGGTTTGTCCCTGGCGGCGAGGCGGACGCCCGTGCCCAGCCCGGCCGGTCCTTCGCGTCGCAAAAGGGCATTTACCTCGCCCACGGCAAAGACCCCAACTTCCCGCCTTGGACGGACTCGGCGCAGCTAAACCTGTACTCAAGTGAGCTGAGGCAAGCACTTATCGAGGAGCTGCTGCAGATTGCTGAGGTCGCCGATGGCGTGCGCTGCGATATGGCCATGCTCGTCCTCAACGCAGTATTTGAGAGAACGTGGGGCAAGTATCTGGCCGGCTATCCCCGTCCACAGACAGAGTTCTGGGCTGAGGCTCTGCAACAGGTCAGAGAGAAAAGGCCCGATTTCCTCTTCCTGGCCGAGGCCTACTGGGGGCTCGAGCGCCAATTGCAGCAGCTGGGCTTTGACTTCACCTATGATAAGGCCTTCTACGACCGTCTGCGCCACAGATCTCCGGATGAGATAAGCGTTTATCTCACGGAAGACGGGCTTTATCATAAACGCTCCGTCCGTTTCATTGAGAACCACGATGAGCCACGGGCGGTAACCGCCTTCGGTTGGGAACGCTCCCTGGCCGCCGCCACAGTCCTGGCTACCCTTCCCGGCTTGCGCCTCTTCCACTACGGTCAGCTTGAGGGTCGCCGCATCCACCTGCCCATCCAGCTGGTGCGGGCACCGGTGGAAGAGGTGGATCCCGGTGTGACGGATTTCTACGGTCGTTTGCTGGCTATTACAGACCAGCCGGCTTTTCACGAGGGCGCGTGGCAAATACTGGAGGCCGCTCCGGCTTGGCCTGGCAATGAGAGCTACCGCAATCTCCTCGCCTGGTCATGGCAATATGGCCGGCAGTGGCGGATAGTCATTATTAACTACTCTGGCAGCCCAGCGCAGGGGCGTATCAGGCTTTCGCTGCCCGGTGAGACGGCCATTATACTTTATGACGAGCTAAACAATGAGACCTACGTGCGTGACTCCGCCGAGTTGAGCAGTCCCGGCCTCTATGTTGCCCTCGGGCCGTGGCGGGCGCACCTGCTAAGCTACATGGCCCGGGCCTGACTGGCTAAAGGGATATCCCAAACTGTAGTATAATAAAAACATGGCTTGTAAATAATCGAAGACCTTCGCTATTGTTTAGCGGCGAGGAGGTACAGCATGCCTGGACCGATAATCAGGGTGACCAGAGAGATGGCCCAACAGCGGCTGGGTGATGTGCCACCAGGCAAGGTTTTCTGGGTCCATGGTGGGCGGACGATAAAGAACCTGGCCGAGCTTAAAACGGCCCTGGGTGGAATGAGCGACGATACCTACGTCTATCACGCCAACGAGACCAAGAACGACTTTGCTAACTGGGTCAAGGACGTGCTCGGTGATGACAAGCTCGCCCATGACTTGCAGAAAAGCCCCACGCCCGGCCGTGCCGCCGCCAGAGTCTCCGAGAGGATAGCCTGGCTGCAAAGCAAGCTATAGAGAATAGCTGATTACCGAAATCGCCGACCGATTGAGATGGCATATGAATAGAGGAGAGAAATTCCGGTTAGGACAAGACCGGTTGGGCGCGTTTAACTGCAACAAATAGACGTGGCTCCCTCACAGGCAGTAAGGCTAGCACTTATTTGCGCTTTCTCTGCACGAAGTGGAAACGGATCTTTTTGCCGTGGCGTTTCTCGTTCTTCTTGTTATTTACGCTTTCAATAAAGCTCTTCAGGTCGGTCAGTGTTTTTTCAGTCATGCTCTTCCCCTCGTATTTCCACGCAATATGATACCATGCCCCTGCGAGAAAGGCAAAACTTAGCTGCAGATAGCGGGGCACTGCCCCTCGGGTTACCGGACTTCTGTTACCTGAGCGTTAGCTTCTCTCACCAGTGTCAGGAACTGGCTTAGAATCCGCGCCGTAGCACCCCATATTACCCTCCCCTGGTAGTGGTAAGCACACGAAGGAACGGCCTTGCCCTCGATAATTTCGGTCTGCGACTCACAGCACGAGTCATCCAGGAGAGCGCTGAGCGGCACAGCGAAGATTTCTTCTACCTCGAAGGGGTCAGGTCTAAGCTGGCATGGCCAGGGGACAAGCGCCACAAAAGGGGAGATGACATAGTTAGAGCCACGGGTGATAATATCATCGAGCTCACCCAGGATTTCAATGCCATCCGCTCTCAGGCCAATTTCCTCGGTACACTCCCGCAGGGCGGTAGCGGCCAGCGTTTCGTCCCCTGATTGGTAAGCCCCGCCGGGAAAGGATATCTGGCCCTTGTGGTTCTTGACGGTATCCGTGCGTTTGGTGAATAGGAGATGCAGCTCATCCTTCTGGTAGAACAGGGGCAAAAGGACGGCGGCAGGCCAACGGCTGGCATCAATGATGCCTCGCTTCTGGCGCTGCGCCAGTATTTGTTTCAATCTTTCCTGCACACTTCCATCATAGCATTGCTCGCAGAGAGACACAAATCCCGGCGACGCGGTCCATATGAGCCTCCTCCGTATTTCAACAGTATCCGCAGGCGAAAGGCTGTGCTACAATTACCAGTTAGAACAAAACGCGGAGGTGAGCATGGACTACGTGAAGGTCCTCGAGGAGCTTCTGACCATTGATAGCAGTGTGCCCCCTGGCCACAACTTCGAAGCCTGCATGGACTACCTGCAACCGTTGTTTCGCGGGGTCGGTTTCGAGACACAGAAGATTGCCATCCCGAAGGACAAAGCAGAAGGCAGAGATGGCCGATTTGCCCTAGTCGGCCACCGCCGGCAGTTGGGCAAGCCGCGTCTGATTTTCTATGCCCACGTTGATGTGGTGCCGGCGCAAGGGTGGGACGCCTTCAAGCCGAGGCGGGAGGACGGGAAAATCTACGGGCGCGGTGCCGCCGATATGAAGGGGGCCATCCCCGCTCTATTGCTGGCGCTGGAGAACCTGAAGGATAAGCCACTCAAGTATGACATCTCGGTGATGGTAACGACTGATGAGGAGGTGGGACAGGCTGACCAGCTTCGCTATCTGGGCCAATATCTCCAGCCGGTGGCTGGTGCCTATGTCTTCTGCCTGGATGCCAGCTTCGGCTATGTGGGCATCACTAATTTGGGTGCCCTCCAAATGTATGTTACCGTCAAGGGCAAGTCCGTCCATTCGGCCCTCTCCCACCTGGGTGAGAATGCCGTGGAAAAGGCCAACCGCGTCGTCAATGCCCTGCTGGAGCTTAAGGGCCGGGTGGTACAGAGGAAGTCCCGTGTAGAGACCCACCCGGAGACCGGTCTGAAGCGTATGGAGGCCCGGCTCAACATCAATATGATAACGGGGGGGTTGAAGGTGAACATCGTCCCTGACGAGTGCGTCATCGCCGTTGACCGCCGGCTGATCCCGGAGGAAAACTTGCAGGCAGCGGAAAAGGAAATCATGGATACCCTTGCCGCCGTGCCCGATGTCAGGTGGGAGGTAGCCCGCACTTTTGATATTCCGCCGGTGCCGCCCTGTGAGGACCCGGTTGTGGATGAGCTGGCCGCCATCATCAAGGGGGTCACCGGCCAGACTGGGAAATACGGCGAGATGGGATCCGGGGACCTGCCGCATATCGTTGTGGACGAATGGGGCGGCAAGGAGTTCGGCCTGGGGGTCATCCGGTCAAGCTGCAACATCCACGGCAAGGACGAGTTCGTCTATCAGCAGGATATGGAAGACCTGGCGACTATTATTACACGGTTCATTGGGCTACCCGAAAGCCGCTCAAGGTAAGCTTGTCGAATCCATGAGCGGCTCAAGAATACGGTTCTCGTCCCTCGACAAGCTCAGAGCTTGCCCTGTGCGGAGCGAATGGGACGAGCGGATTGTTTCTCTACCACAGGGTCGGCTGGGCGGGTTTCGGCTTGTTGTAGGGAATGCCGAGGTGCTCATAGGCGCGGGCTGTGGCCAGCCGGCCGCGGGGCGTGCGCTCCAGAAAGCCGAGCTGTAAAAGAAAAGGCTCGTAGATGTCCATGATGGTATCAGCTTCCTCGCTGATGGCGGCGGCAATGGTCTCCAACCCGACCGGGCCGCCATTAAATTTCTCGATGATGGTGTGCAGTAGCTTGCGGTCAATCTCATCCAGCCCCGTCTGGTCAACCTCCATCTTGGATAGTGCCTCGGTAGCTACGGCCTGGGTAACCGCACCCTTGGTCACCACCTGGGCGTAGTCCCGGACCCGCTTGAGCAGCCGGTTGGCCACCCGGGGCGTGCCTCTCGCTCGGCAGGCAATCTCGCGCAGCCCATCCGCATCGGCTTTGACGTTGAGAATACGGGCGGAGCGTTTCAATATTATTTCCAGTGATGCCTGGTCGTAGAAATCGAGGCGATAGACGGCGCCAAAGCGGTCACGCAGAGGTGGGCTGAGGAGGGCGAAGCGTGTGGTGGCGCCAATCATGGTGAAGGGGGGCAATTTCAGGCGCAGGCTGCGGGCGCCTGGCCCCTTCCCAATCACCAGGTCGAGGGCAAAGTCCTCCATGGCCGGGTAGAGCACCTCTTCAATCACCCGGTTAAGGCGGTGAATCTCATCAATGAAGAGGATGTCATAGCGGCGCAGGTTGGTCAGGATAGCCGCCAGGTCGCCCGAACGCTCGATAGCCGGCCCGGAAGTAATCTTGATATTAACGCCCATTTCGGTGGCGATAATATGCGCCAGGGTAGTCTTGCCCAGGCCGGGCGGTCCGTAGAGCAGAATGTGGTCCAGCGCCTCTCCCCTGGCCTTGGCCGCGGCGATACCAATCTGGAGGTTCTCCTTCAGCTTCCCCTGCCCGATGAAGTCACCCAGGGCGCGCGGGCGCAGGGAGGTATCGAGTGACGTATCCTCGACGTTTGGCTTGCCCGATACAATGCGTGCGATGGCTAATTCCCCCCAGCGAGTTGGCTTTATTATAGCATATCCATGAAGCCACTTTCTGAAATCAATGCTGCTTGTTCGATACACAAAAAAATGCTATATTATGTGTATGAACTGAGGAGGTTTTGCCATGCTTAGAACAAATATCGAACTTGACGAAAAGCTTGTCAATGAAGCTATGAAGCTCACCCAGAAGAAGACCAAGAAGGAGCTCGTAAATTACGCCATTGCGGAACTTGTCCGAAGGCTAAGGAGAAAGGGGATTCTCGAGCTGGAGGGGAAGGTGGCGTGGACAGGCAATCTCCGTAAGATGAGGAAAAGCAGGGTATGATTGTCGTTGATACAAGCGTCTGGATTGATTTTCTCCGGGGAACTGATTCCCCTGAGCGCCGGATGCTGCACAGGCTCATTGAAGATGAGGAAGAGATAGCCGTTACCGGGATAATCTTTGCTGAAATCCTCCAGGGCATAAGGGAAGATGAAAATTTCCGGATAACGCGAGATTACCTGCTGGGATTCCCTGCCTATGAACCAGGAAGCACCTTTACTTATCTTAGTGCTGCCCGGATTTACCGCACATGCCGAAAAAAGGGCAAGTCAATCAGGTCAACCATTGATTGTATCATCGCCGCTATATGCCTGGAAAACGATTTTGTCTTCCTGCACAAAGACAGCGATTTTGACATCATCGAAGAATGCGCGGGACTAAAGGTATTGCATGTGCAGGACTAGCAGGAGCACAGTAAACCGGAAGATACTAATAGTTTCATATTAGCATGGACTCGCAAAATAGCTTCTCCCTTTTGTAAAGGGAGATTGAGAGGGATTTTGAATCGAAATCCCCCTTACTCCCCCTTTGTCAAAGGGGGATATTTGCCTCCAAATAATTATGAAACGATTGGTACGTCTTCGTGACAGACACAAACACCAAACAAATCTCAAAACGCAAAAGTCAAAATCACGGTGTAAAACTTAGAACTTACCAGTGACACTACCTTACCACAGTCTTAAGTTTTGAATTATAGCCTTGACCTACTCTACCGGCACCGGCACGCTGGCCAGGGCTTCGGCCACCATGGCCTCAACGGCCTGCCCTCTCAGCCGGCTTTCTGTTCTGGGAATGAGCCGGTGCGCCAGCACTGGCACAGCCAGGCATTTCACGTCATCCGGGAGGACATAGCCCCGCCCGCGCATGGCGGCCAGGGCCTGCGTTGCCAGGTATAGGCCAAGCGAGGCGCGCGGGCTGGCGCCCAGCTTGGTGCCCTTGTGCTCCCGTGTGGCACGGATAATGGCCACCACGTAGCGCCGTACCGAGTCTTCCACGTACACCTGCCGGCAGAGTCGCTGCATCTCACGCAGCTCTTCCCCGCCGAGCACGCTGGACAGGTTTTCGAGAGGGTTCTCCTGCTGGAAGCGCAGCAGGATGGCGCTCTCCTCCTCTTCCGTAGGATAGCCGAGGCTGAGTCTCAATAGAAAGCGGTCAAGCTGGGCCTCCGGCAGCGGGAAGGTGCCCTCCAGCTCCACCGGGTTCTGCGTGGCGATGACCAAGAACGGGCGCGGCAGAGGCACTGTCTCCAGGTCAACAGTGACCTGCTGCTCCTGCATACATTCCAGCAGGCAGGACTGGGTCCGCGGCGTCGCCCGGTTTATCTCGTCCACCAGCACAATATTGGCCGTGATAGGGCCGGGGCGGAACTCGAACTCACCCGTCTTCTGGTTGAAATAGTGGATGCCCGTCACATCGGAGGGCAGCAGGTCAGGCGTGGCCTGGATCCGGTTGAAACGGCCGCCCAATGACCTGGCCACGGCTTTGGCCAGCATCGTCTTGCCAATGCCAGGCACATCCTCAATCAAAACGTGGCCCTCGCAAAGCAGGGCCACCATAACCAACTTAATGGTCTCCTGCTTGCCCACGATGACCTTGCTGACATTGGCCACAAACTTATCAGCCGCCTCCGCAACGCGTCTCAGGTCCAGCTTAACTCCTCCGGTCATCTATCTTTGTCTCCTCTCCTGGCGTCCCTCGCTTCTTAAGCTGGCTTCGCCTTACCTTATGCCAGCTTTCATTCATCTGCGCTAGCTCATATCGGCCCAACCGCGCGTTGCCGTAGCGTGTCGCACTGTAGTGCTCCGTAATTAGCTTGAGGTCTGAGGCGACATCGGGCAATAGCTGTGCCAGCCTGTCGAAGAACTCGCTCGGCGTCTGCGCCACCTGACGCGGGTAGCCATGACTGGCTGCCCAGCGTAGCAGACGCCGATAGACCTGGCGGGCACTGGCCAGCTCTGCTGTCCTGGTACGGGAAAAGAGTCGCCTCAGCCCACATAATTTGCCCACAAGATATTTCACCAGGCTGAGAAAATCGGCGCGAAAGGCACCCGGCAGTGGCTCATACTCCGCCCCCGCCATGTCCGCCAGCCGGCGCCTGAGCCAAGCGAAAATGCCGGCGGAGACACGCCACAGGGCAAAGAGTATGAATCCCATTACCAGGACAGTCCAGGCGATGCGGAGGGCGTTGCGCACAGACTCCGGCATAGTGAAGAAGTTAAACTCCTCGGTGGGGGCGCCGCCCGGCATACCGGGCATGGCCGGTGGCGGCTCGGCGGGCGCCGGCGGTGGGATGAGGCTTGCCAGGTACTCTACCAGCTTCACTATCAGTCCCCATACCCATTTCAGCCCATCCAGGAATATCTGGAGCAGGCTAGGAGTCACTACGGTACTGACCAGCAGACCCAGGGCAAGGACAATACCGAGGCTCGTTAGCAGCAGCCCGGACCAGTGTCGCCGGTGTTGCCCGGAAAGCCAGCTTGTCCCCTCATTGGCATGGGCCAGGGCGGCTCCCAGCAGGGCCAGGGAGAAGAAGACGAGCACCGCCGCCAGCGTTCCGGCCAGGGGGATGGCCAGCACGGCCATGACAAGGAGGGCTGCGAGCATGATAACCAGGCCAAACTGGAACTCGGTCACAAAGCGGGCGAAGCTGAGATGGCTGTAGGCCAAACGGCCCCCCAGCCACCAGATAACGCCGCTAGTGAGAGGGAGCAGTAGCTCCGGCCTGATGCCATAGCCTAATTTTGCCAGCGCCCTGGGTATGGCCAGAACCCACTGCTCGTCAAGCAGTGCCGCACCATTGAATAGCTGAATCTTCACAGCTAGTAGTGTAGCGATGGCCCACACGAGCCAGAGCAGGGCATAGATGGCGACCTTGCGCCAGGGCAGGCGTTTGAGACCCTGGGCCACAGCAAAGGCGACAGGGTAAAAGTAGAGGAGTGCCGGAACGGATAGCCGGCCCGCGGCCGCCCGTGTGTCCAGCAGACCAATGATAACAAAGAGCCAGCTTGCCACCATGCCCATCAGGGCGGCATAAACCAGGCCCTGTCGCCAGTCCGTCTTCATGTATCTACTAAGATAATAGCGCAAAACAAACAACGTCTGCTTTGTCGCAGTTATAAAAGTTGGAAGACGGCGTCATTTCTCGAAAATACAATCAAGTTATAATTGTTATCAAAGAAAAGAACCTGCCCTCGGATGTCAACAAAACGATTCTTCCGCGAAGTTCATCCTGAATCCTTCCAAGAAGGATAAATGGCCCAGAAGGACAAAAAGAAAGTTACTTCTGCCCTTGGCGATGCTGGAGCGAAGGGGCATGCGTATGGCCCAGGCCTGTTTCGCCGACTACATGAAGCTGGGCAGCCAGGTGGCGAGTGGCGGGACCAGCAGCACAAGGATAAGAAGGACAGCTATACAGAGAAAGACAGGGATACCGGCCCGGTAGATATCACCCATTGTCGCGTCAGGGACAACACCTTTTAAGGTAAAGAGCACGATGCCGAAGGGGGGCGAAACGGTGCCTGCTTCCATATTGACCATCATCAGCAGGCCGAACCACAACGGGTCAAGCCCCAGGACACGGATAACCGGGAAGAAAAGGGGGACAGCTATCATACCCATGGAGAAGGAATCAATGAACATGCCCATGATGAACATAATCAGCTGCATGATGATGACGATAACAATGGGCGGCACCGGCAAGCTCGTGGCCAGCGCTGACATCTCACTCAGCACCTGAGTGTAAGCCAGCAGCTGGCTGAAAGCGTTGGCCGAAATCAGAATCGAGAATACCATGGCCGTTACGGACACGGTGCCCAGAAAGCTCTTCTTGAGTGTCTGCCACGTGAGCCGGCGGTAGGCCGCGGCCAGGATAAGTGACCCGGTTGCCCCTAAAGCTGCCGACTCGGTAGGCGTGGCTATGCCCAGGAAAATGATGCCGAGGACCAGGAAAATAATAATGGCCAGCGGTGCTATGACCAGCAAACCCTTCAGCCTCTCGCCCCAGGTGACCTTCGGTGGAGCGAAAGACGGCGCGAGATGAGGCTGGATATAGCACCGCCCCAGGATGTAGGCAGCATAAAGAAAGGCTAGCAGGAGGCCAGGGATAACACCGGCGATGAGCAGTTTCCCCAACGATTGCTGGGAGAGGGTGGCGACCACGACAGCCAGGACACTGGGTGGTATCATGGTCGCCAGGGAGCCCGCCGCCATGAGCGGTGCGTAAATCATTTCATTCCTGTAGCCACGGGTACGCATCTCCGGTGCCAGGGTAGAGCCGAACACGGCTACCCCGCTTACCGCCGAACCGCTCATCATGGCAAATATTGTCCCGGCACCTATGGCAATAAGGCTCAGACTCCCGCGCACTCTGCCTACCCATTTGCTCAGGGCATCTATGATGAGCTTCACTAGGCCAGTCTGGAAAAGAACTTCGCCCATCAGGATAAATAGGGGCACTACCACCAGGGTGAAGACCCCGACGCTGGCAAAGGCACTGGGCACCAGGAGCCGGAGCTGCTCAATGCCCCCCATCCACACAAGGATGCCGATGACATTGAGGCTCAGGAAGCCAAAAGCCACCGGCATGCCGGAGAAGAAGAAGGCCATGAGCAGGCCACCGACAATTATCAGGACAATCCACCAGTCCATAAGCACCTCGGTCACAGAAAAGTAAGGTCTAGGCTTCCTTTAGCTCTGCAGCAGCAATTATCTGGCGTCCCTTGATGAAGTCCATGGTCCTCCTTACATACTGAATGGTCAGCAGCAGGCTCCCCAGAGGCATAGCTATCCATATAGACCACTTGGGCACAATCGTGCCGTGCACCAGAAATTCGGATCTCTGTGCCGCCTCCAGGGTCATCCAGGCGCTGAACACGAAGAAGAGAAGGCAAGCGATAGTCGCAATGATAGAAGTGGTGATGTTCAAGGCACGTTGGGCCTTCGCCGGCAGGCGCTCCAGAATCACGTCAATCTTGACATGGCCATCTTTTGACAGCAGCCAGGCGGATGTCAGGAAGGTGATATAGACCAGGGCATACTCCGTAAAGTCAAGCACCCAGCTAGTAGGACGGGTAAAGCCATACCTCAAGACCACTTCAAGGTCCACACTGAGCATGACATAAGCGGTAATGGCTCCTGTCAGAATGGCGCCAGCCACTAGCACACGGTTGAACACGCGGTCAAACACAGCCACTCCTTCACTACGCGCTATACCTGGAAGTGGGCGACACATGCGTCGCCCACTTCTCACGCATAAGCGGGACAAAAACAGGTTACCTAGTCAAGCGGGACTAAGGTCTTGTAAGGGGCTTTGGGTGGGTAGAACTGGGATAGCAGACGGATTATCTCCTGGGCACGGGTTGGCGTCAGCTTCGTCATCTGGTCCTGCAAGCCCTGCCAGCCGGCCGTCTGTGTCTGGAACCATTCTTCGTCAGACAACACGATGCGCTGGACGCCAAGGGCCTTTAGCTTGGCCCATTCGTCCAGCATTGGTTGAGCTTCTATCTGCGGCAGGTCATTTTCCAGTCCCAGCATGGTATCTGTCATGAGCTTCTGCAGGGCGGGGCCAAGCGCGTTCCAGCTCTTGAGATTAGCCAGGAAAGGCCCCCAACCAGCGCGCCAGAAGGGCGGGTCGACGCGGTATTTGATGGCTTTCTCCCAGCCATAGGTGATAATATCCCACGGGACATAGACAACGCCATCAATCGTGCGCCTGTCCAGGGCAGTGAAGATATCAGCAAAGCCTATCTGCGCCACGGGAATGCCCAGTGCCTTCACCAGCGGGTCATAGCTCGGGTGACTCCGCAGCTTGAAAGTCTTCAGGTCTGCCAGTTTGGTAATCGGCCTGGTGGTATAGACATGGGCCGTGTAGTATATGGGCACACCGAGGAGGGTTACCCCAACAGCCCGTGAATACTCATCAAGCTTGGAGACCAGGGCCGCGGACCGTATTTCGCTGAGACTGGCGCCGAACTGGTACATCAGCGCCACTAACTCAGGGAGCTTGTCTGCAATATAGCCGCTTGAGGTGAAGAGCAGGTCAACCGTGCCCAGCTGCAGGGGCTCAAACTGCTGGTTGGTCGGATAGACTTCACTACCACCGATGTCCTTCAGCACCAGCCGTCCGCCTGACCTCTCGTTGACCCGCTTCAGGAACTCGCGGTAGCCGATAACGTCATTGGACTCCAGAGGCCATGGCCGCAGCACCTTCCAGGTTATGGGCGCGGCTGTGGCTGTGGGCGTGGGTGACGGTGCCGGAGAGGGTGTCGGTGAGGGAGCGGGCGCGGTAACGGTAACTGTGGGGGCGGGTGCCGGTGCTACTGTCACTGTGGGGGCGGGTGCCGGTGCCACCGTCACTGTCGGCGCGGTCGCCGGGGTTACCGTGACTGTTGGCGCGGGCGCTGGCTTAGCGGTAACTGTCACTGTAGGGGCTGGCGCGGTTGTTGCTGGCGCCTTGCATGCCAGGGACAGAGATAGGGCAAGGACCAGGACCAGACAGATGTTTACCAATAGGAATACTTTGCTCTTCGCCATCGAGGCCTCCTTCTATATTTTCGTTCAAGCATTCCTGGGATTTAGCCATACTCACATCATTGCGCACCTCCTCAAGGACTCAAGCCCGCTGCCAAAGTTTGCCAATCAACTGTTCTGCGACAGGTTGTTTGCTATATATAACATAGACATAACGGCTTTGTCAACTTGGCTCTGGTCACCCGAAATCAGCGATTCATTCTGTAGGTCGGGTTTCCTAATCCGACTTGAAGTGGCGGGCAGGTTGGGAAACCTGCCCTACGGTGGCCAATCGCTGATTTTGGGAGGTCAGTGTGGCCGTAACCTTTGGATATGACCGGGGAACCCCCAGCTTGTGGGGCTGCACTCGCCCCCTTGCAAAGGGTGTAGCAGTCGCCTACAATCAAATATAGGAGGTCTGTGGGCCGTCTCCCGCGTTGGGCCAATGCCTGAAAGTAACTTCGAGGAGGTCAATCCCTATAGCTACTCCGGCGGTTGTCCTTTTGACCTGCGTCTCAAGGAGGAGACGAGGCGATGGCGCCGCTATGCGGTAGCTTTTCCTACTGCCTTCCCCTCGCGTTACTTCGGTGATAGCCAGGCCTATGGCGAATATTTCGTGCCCCGCCAGGGGCATAACGGCTCGCTGGCCATACTGGTCCATGGCTGGGGCGACCGCAGCCTGATTCCCTGCAGATTCCTGGCGCGGTCCCTGGTCAAGCAGGGCTTCGCCTGCTTTGTCCTTTACCTAGTGTTCCACACCGTCCGTATTCCTGCGTTCGTAAAAGACCGCCTGTCCCGCCTGACCGATGACGAATGGTTTGAAATCTATCGTATTTCGGTGACTGACATACGTTCGATTGTGGACTGGGCTACCAGCCACGAGAGGATTGACCGAGAGAAGATAGCACTGGTCGGCATTAGCCTGGGCGGGATTTTCAGTGTAATAACGATGGGGGTTGAGGCGCGCGTGAAGGCCGGTGTCTTCCTGGTGAGCGGTGGCAACTACACCCTGCCGGCGTGGTACCGGCGACTGGACCACCAGCCGCTCGATTTTGCTGCCGCCCGGAAGCAGTACGCCCGCTATCTTAGTGAAGTCGCCGAAAAAGGCTTTGATCACATCATCCCGCCCCAACGGGGCTACTTGACGGATCCCATGACCTTTGCCCGCTATCTGCGCCGGCGGCCCGTGCTCATGATTAATGCCCGCTGGGACGAGGCTATTCCCCGGCAGGGCACTGTGGACCTCTGGCGGGCCTCGGGCGAGCCGCCCATAATCTGGCTGCCGGCCACCCACGCCAGCATATGGTGCGCCTATCCTTATATCCGCCGCAAGATCAGCCGTTTCCTGAGCGCCACTATAGGCGCACCGCCCGGCAATCAGGGCTAAGCCTTTCCGTGCCGTTACCTGATTTGTTATTACCTCGAAAATAGGACACAATCCGTCATTCCAGCCCTTCGGTTTCACTCAGGATAAACTCCGGCTGGAATCCAGGCTATGAATCTCACCGTTGTCTTCTGGATTCTGGCCCCTGGCCTGTCGCCAGGACAGGCTTCGCCAGAATGACAAGGGGGGAACTATTTTCATCTTTCGTGGTACTGGCGGCAAGCCAGCATGGGGGATTACCCCGAAAATAGCAACCGAAATGTCATTCTGAGGAGTCCTTCTCTCCTTTACTCCTTGAAGGGACGAAGAATCTGGTGGGGAAGGGCAATTTACCCTTACCGCCCCGAGAATCTTCGCTGTGCTCAGAAGGACAGTGTATGATGATTTTCAAGCTGTGTGGTGTCCTTCTTCGGAGGGCATGGGTTATTTTGAGCTTCGCTTTCCAGACCTGTCTGTTGCATTTAGCCGGCCAACGTGATAATCTTCCACAGGAAAAGGAGACGAGCGGAATCTGCCTCGTGGGACAGCCTTTTCTCCGGTGTTTCACCCCGGTCGGCAGGGCTTCTGTCCTCTCGCTCTTGTCTGGACGCCAAAGTGCGGAGCGCAAGGCCTCGTTAGAGAGATTTGAAAAGACCGAAGGTATTTTACGGCTGGTATGTCGTTGCCGCTTGCTTCATGGTGATGCTCACCATGGGGGAGGCCTTCTGGTCTTTCGGGATTTTCGTCAAGCCCCTGGAAAACGAGTTTGGCTGGAGCCGCTCCGTTATCTCCTCGGCCTACACTGTCTTCCTTTTCGGCTTCGCTATTTCCTCGCTGGTCAGTGGTAGGCTCACTGACCGCTACAATCCCCGCCCCATTCTGCTGATTTCGGCGGTGATAGCCAGTACTGCGATCGGGATGGCTTCTTTGGTCCAAGAGATTAACCAGCTGCGCTTTTTCTACTTTATGAGCGGTCTGGGTGCCGGCGCCGGCTGGCTGGTGCCCGCCTCGGCCACTGTGCACTGGTTCTACGGAAGGCCAAAAGCGGGCGCGGCGCTCGGCATCACGGTTGCCGGCGCCGGTTTCGGCGCCGTGATTTTTGCACCGCTCATTAACTACCTGGTGCTTAGCTTCGGTTGGCGGACCGCTTTTGTGACCATCGGCGTCATATTCTTTGTGGTGACGGCCCTCTCGGCACTGGTGATCAGGCCGAAGCCCGCTGCGGTAGAGGTAGCGCGGGGAAAAGATACTGTGGCGCCAGGTGTCAAGCCGCGCTGGACGACCCTCCGTGTGCTCACCACACCCTCTTTCATTGCCGTGACGCTGGTCATTGCTTCTGCGGTAACGGCTTTCCAGACCCTGTCCGTTCACCTCGTGCCGCACTCCATTGACACCGGTATGTCGCCGACAGCTTCCGCCGTAGCTTATGGTCTCATCGGCGGGTTTTCCGTGCCCGGTCGCCTGGCATCGGGTTTCCTGGCTGACAGGATAGGCTGGCATAAAGTCCTCACCATTGCCTTCTTCGGCATGGCCTTGTCCGTCCTGTGGATAGTGTTTCTGGGCGAAATGTGGATGCTTTATGCCTTCGTCTTTTTCTATGGGACATTTCATGGTTTCCGGTTGCCTTCCCAGGTCGGCATACTGGAACAGTTCTACGGGAAGGATACCCTGGGAGAGCTTCTTGGTATTACTACCGCCGTTGCTCAGATTGCTTCGGCGTTTGCTCCATATGTGGCGGCAGTCATCTTTGACAGGACGGGCAGCTATACGCCGGTTTTCATCATAATGCTGCTTTTGTTTCTGGGTGGAGGCATCACCCTTACCATTATTAAGAAGCCATCATGAGGGTGCGGCAGGCTGCTGGGAATGTAGAAATGGTGCCGAGGCCCAGAATCGGACTGGGGACACGCGGATTTTCAGTCCGCTGCTCTACCAACTGAGCTACCTCGGCACCAACAGTGACTATTCTAAAGGTTGCTTGGAGGGTGTGTCAACCTCGCTCAGTGCTGGCTCCTAACCTTTCGCCAGCATTTCTAATAGGGACGCGTTAACCACCACGGTGTGACGAATCAAGTGTCATTGATTATATGAAAACGCTGCGGTTACCTCATAAAATAGTAGTACGACAAAAAATAAAGAAGGAGGTACCGCAGCATGAAATATTATACCGGATGTGACGCCCATAAGAAATACT
>JACQTX010000253.1 GCA_016210585.1 Chloroflexota bacterium | reverse complement strand
GGCTAGGTGAGGGTGATACCTTAGTCATACCCCCTCACCTTAATCCTCTCCCACGAGGGGAGAGGAAACCAAATTCGGTGCCTTGTAATAAGTTCACAAGCTCTGAGGCAAGCGAGTTGGGCAGAAATCCGCAATGACACACCAGGGGGCGATGCAGAGGGTGGCATTTTATGTACGCAGGAGGTGAAACAAGATGAACTGGCTTGATATTTTGCTCACCGTTGTTCTTGTCGTGGGCCTGTTTTTCGGGGTGCGGGCGGGACTGATCAAGGTGGTGCTATCCCTGGCCGGACTCGTCGTCGGTATCGTGCTGGCAAGCCGGCTCTATATGCCCCTGGCGGAGCGCCTGACGTTTGTCTCGCTGGCATGGGCCAAGGTTATCGCCTTTGCCATCATCTTTATTATCGTTATGGTAGTGGCAGCCGTGCTGGCCAGGTTTCTGAAATGGGCCGTCTCGGCTATAACGCTGGGCTGGGTCAACAGGCTGGGTGGGGCCATTTTCGGCGTGCTGCTGGGCGCCATAGTGATGGGCGCTATTCTGGCCCTGTGGGCACAGTACTTCGGCCCCAACCGGACTATCACGGAATCAGTCCTCGCCGCTCTGCTGCTGGACAAATTCCCCCTGGTGCTAGGCCTGCTGCCCAGGGAGTTTGATGCGATACGCTCTTTCTTCCGGTAGCCGGAAACAAAGAATACCCTTCATCCGCCGCAAGCGGATGAAGGGTTCTTGTGTAAGACCAATTGCGAGGGACGGCTTTAGGCCTTGGGGGTCTCCCCCGGGTGGAGGGTCCCCCACCGGGCCAAAAGAATCTCGCGTGTCTCCTTATGCGCCGGATCCGGGACGCAAGCATCTACTGGGCAGACCTCAGCACACCGCGATGATGCGTATGAGCCGACACACTCCGTGCACTTGCTGGGGTCAATGATATAGATGGTCTCGCCCTCGCTAATCGCCGTATTCGGGCATTCCGGTTCACACGCACCACAGCTGATGCATTCCTCGAGAATCTTATACGCCATATCTCTTACCTCCTCTTCTTGATTTACACTGGTGTTTCTTTTTCCGGGTAGTTCGCCTGTAGCTTGCCCTGCCTATATTTCTGAACCAGGGCTTTGGCGATATGTTTGGGGACAAGGTCGTCAATATTGCCGCCGAGACTGGCCACCTCTTTGAGCAGGCTGGAGCTGAGGAACTGGTAGTTCAGACTGGCCATCAGACAGACCAACTCCAGGTCAGGGGCCAGGTTCTTGTTCATTAGTGCCATCTCGAACTCACGCTCGAAATCGGCACTCATGCGCAGGCCACGCACCTCCACAGTAGCGCCTATTCTCTTGGCGAAATCAACGGTGAGACCGGTAAAAGCCCTCACCTCGACATTGCCCAGTTGCCGCTCCTTTACTGCCTGCTTTGACAGGGCCACCCTTTCCTCTGTAGTAAAGAGAAGGCGCTTGGCCGGGATATCATAGACGCCGATAACCAGCCTGTCAAAAAGCCTGGCCGCTCTCTGGGCGATATCGAGATGCCCGTTAGTTATGGGGTCAAAGCTACCGGGATAGATGGCGATGGGCAAAGCTCCCCCTCCTTTTGATATATTGCGATACAGCTATCACCGTGACGCCGCTCGCGGAGCATTTTGAGCGCGCTATAGGCCGGCTCAAGGGTAAGGTGGGGCGAGTGGGTCACCAAGACGATAGTGCTGGCGCCGACCAGCCTCGAATCAGCCAGCTGGGTGATAATGCCACCGATGGCCGCGTTGGAGTAAGGCGGGTCCATCAGAATGATATCATACTCCTTGTCCAGGAAGGAAATCGCTTTGCTGACACTGCAACAGTAAACGTGAGACCTGTCCTCCAGGTTTGTCTTGGCCAGATTTTGTTTTATTATAGCACAACAACGTGTCTCGCGGTCAACGAAGTCCACCCAGCCGGCACCGCGGCTGAGTGCCTCGATGCCCAGGGCACCGCTACCGGAGTATAAATCGAGCACCCGTGACCAGTTGACAGCCATGCCCTCCAGAATAGAAAAAATAGCCCCTCGCACCAGGTCCGTAGCGGGACGCACCCTGGTGCCGGTGGGGACTTTGAGATGATGGCCTTTGGCTGAGCCGGCAATAACCCTCATGGCTTGATGAAGAAGACTTAAGTTACCTCAATTTCTCTTGTCATCCAGATTCATATTACAGGTAATGCTCTCGGAACGTCAAGTTACGGCGCTCTTGCCGCGAGCATCGGAAGCGCGCAAGCGCTTCTTGACAAGGGCATGGGTAGCAAAGGTAAGATAGGGGATAGCACTGGGCTGGGGGTGGTCAGGGGAGAACATCACCGTCAGAGGTCTGATAGGGTCTCATGATTGACTGGATAGCCGAAAAATGGCTGGCTGTTGTTATTCCGCTCGCCGTCTTTTTGTTCAGCCTTGTTGGACTCCTGTGGCTGCGGGGCAGGGCCTACTCCCTGCTCGGGAAATGGCTGGCCAGGGTCAAGTGGCCTATTGACAGGGTGCTGCTCCAGCCATTCCGCTTGCCTACCTTCATATGGTGTTTGATTGTCTCTATTCACCTGGGCATCTTCGTGTCTTCCCTGCCGGCGCTATGGAAAAGCCTGGCCGGGCGGAGCCTGTGGACAGTGTTCGTCCTCTCCGTAACTCTTTCCGTTCTAAACATTGTCGCCAGCCTGATACGCTTCTACCGGCCCAAGCTGCGCTTGCCCATACGGACAACCGCTCTGGTCCTGAATGCCTCACGAATTGCCATCCTCTTTATCGCCCTGCTATTGGTCTTGGATATATGGGGTGTCCCGACAACGGTGTTCTTGCTCATCGTCGGGATCCTGGTGCTCGTCGCCGTAGTGGCTTTGAGGGACGCTTTCCCCAATCTCCTGGCCTGGTTTCAGATCACCTCCACAGAGGTCATAAGGGTGGGTGATTATATCAAAGTGGAGACCGGAGAAGAGGGCCACGTCACCAGGCTAACGTGGCGGAACACCCATATTAAGGCTCCGGATGGGAGCCTCATCGTTTTGCCCAATGACCGGCTCATCCATCACAAATTCACCAACTTTGGCCGTCCGATACAGAAAGCGAAGGAGCCATTCCGTTTTGTCAGCCGGCTTCACTTGACTGAGCTGACCGGGCTCAAGGCGAAGAGCTTACCGGAGCTTGCTACCATGCTGAAAACAGCCTCGGATGCCGTGGTCCACTACCATACCCACCGTCTTTTCGAGGAGCACCGCTACATCACACCGGAGCCGTCAAATGACTTTGCCAACTGGGTGAACAATGCCCTGGGCGAAGAGGTCCTGGCGGAAAGATTGGCCAGTGTCAGCACCTTCGAGCTGGCCAATATCGCCACGCTGCGGGATACCCTGGTCAGCACTATCGAAGACCATCTCTCCAGCAAACCATCCTTAAGAGAGACGCTGGCCAGAGAAGAGTTCCACTTCATGAAGTCGGTGAGCATCATACTGCCCACTCCCTACACCGCTCATGACCTGCGAGAGTTCGCCGAGGCACTCTACAAGGTAAGCCTGGACTGCCTTTACTTCCACATCTTCGAATCGAGGCTGAGAATGGGCCGCCAAACCAATGATTTTTCACAGTGGCTGCAGGAGAGCCTGGGCGATAACGAACTGGCCCAGGAAATCGCCCAGCTTGACCCGCATGCTTATACTCTGGAGGGACTGAGATCGCTACTGATCGGACTTATCGAGAAGCGCCTAAAGTAAGACTTACCGAGTACGAACCCATCGTCGGCAAGAGCACGATAGACGAGCTACGGCTGCTGGCGAGCAAGGTTGCCGGTAAGACGGCCCGCGTCATCGCCAGCCCCTTCCTTGACGTGGAGGTGCGGGAAGGCATTGAGCACATGGTGCCGTTGCTCCAGGAGCTTGGCCTGGATGTGCGCTGCGAGTTCGTCGAGGCAAACGAGGCATTCCTGCAGCTAGGCCTGAAACTGCAGGCTGCCTTGCAGGGCGGAGCGGAATTCACCGGCCAGGATATGGCGCTTCTCCTGGAAATGACGCAGGACCTGGCACTGCGCCTGGAGATAAGCGCTGACGTCATCATGGTGCACGAGCCCCGGCTCCTGCCTCTGGCCGGGCAAAAGACAGTCCAAGGTAAGAAGTGGATATGGGGGTGCTGCCTTGACCTCTCGCAAGCCAGCCCGGAGGCATGGCAGCAGCTTGCTCCCTTTATCGAGCAGTATGATGCCGTGACTTTCCTGGCCCCATCCTTTGCGCGGGCGCTCTCCCGGCGTAGCTTCTTGATACCCCCGGCCATTGACCCATTGAGTGAGCGCAACCGGGGCCTGGCGCAGCCTGCTATTGACGCCGTCCTGGCCAAATACAACATACCCCGAGATAAGCCAATCTTGCTGCAGGTCTCACGATTTGACCAGTTGAAGGGACCTGCCGCATTGCTTCAGGCCTTTGAGGTGGTGCGCAAAGGCTCTGAGTGCCGCCTGGTTATGGCCGGCACGGCCACGAGCAAGGCCAGCGTTGAGCCGGTCATTGCCGCACTGAGAGAACGAGCCAGCAGTAACCCTGATGTCCATATTCTGCTGGTGCCTGCTGGCCGCGACCACGAGATAAACGCTTTGCAACGGGCCTCCGCTGTCATCGTCCAGGAAGCGCTCAGTGAAGGGTTCGGGCTGGTAGCCAGCGAAGCCCTATGGAAGGCCAGGCCAGTGGTGGCAGTAGCGACACGGGGCCTGCCCTTGCAGATAAAGAACAAGTTCACCGGCCTGCTCACTCACGATACAGAGGAGACGGCCAGCGCCTTGAAACAGCTACTCACTAACCCCGAGTATGCCCGCCGCCTGGCGGAAAATGGACGGGAGCATGTGCGCCATAATTTCCTGATCGTCCGCCAGCTACGGGACTACATTCTTCTGCTCGTGGCCCTCGAACACCAGGGTGATATTATACAGCTTGAGTAGATGAGCGGACAGGGATAAGACCGGCCTGTCACCTTTAATTAGCTGCCTAACAACGGTGCAATGGTACATCCCTTTTCCAACTTACTTGACCATACCGACTAAGCCCCTTTTATCAATGAGCCTGTAGTTCTCACCGGAGCACGAATGGTTGGCAGAATGGCCGTTACACTGGGCGCTTCATATTTGGGCGACAACCGTTGCCGCTTTCTTGTCTGGGCGCCATTCTCTAAGGATGTGGCAGTCCATATCAAATCGCCACGGGAGCAGCGCCAGCCTCTCCAGAAGGATGATAAAGGCTACCATTACGCAATCCTGGAGAACGTGACGCCCGGCAGCCTGTATTCTTACCGTCTAGAAAACGGCAGGGAGCTCCCCGACCCGGCTTCCCGGAGCCAGCCAGAAGGGGTCCATGGCCCGTCTCAGGTCATCAGCAATGACTTTGCCTGGACCGATACTTGCTGGACCGGCATACCGTTGCGGGACTACATCATCTATGAGCTGCATGTGGGGACCTACGCGCCAGAGGGCACGTTCGATGGGGTCATCCCATATCTGGATGAGCTTAAAGGGCTGGGCATCAGTGCCGTAGAGCTTATGCCGGTAGCCCAGTTCCCGGGAGCGCGGAACTGGGGCTATGACGGCGTCTATCCCTTTGCGGTGCAGGCCTCCTACGGCGGCCCGGCAGGGCTGAAACGGCTCGTCAATGCCTGTCACGCCCGGGGGATGGCGGTTGTCCTCGATGTGGTGTATAACCACCTGGGGCCAGAGGGCAACTACCTCGGGCAGTACGGGCCATATTTCACTGACCGCTACCGGACACCCTGGGGGCCTGCGCTAAACTTCGACGGCCCTTATAGTGATGAGGTGCGCCGTTTCTTCATCGAGAACGCGCTCTACTGGTCCACCGATTTCCATATTGATGCTCTGCGCCTTGACGCCCTGCATGCCATTCTGGACACCTCGCCACGGCCCTTTCTCCAGGAGTTGGCCGCTTCGGTAGGCGAGTGGCGTGAGCGATTGGGACGGCGTTTCTACCTCATCGGTGAGAGCGATGCTGATGACCGGCGGCTCATCGCGTCACCTGAAAGCGGCGGCTATGGCCTCGATGCCCAGTGGAATGATGACTTCCACCATTGCCTGCACACCCTGCTCACGCATGAGGATGCCGGCTACTACCGGGACTTTGGCCGTGTCCACCATCTGGCCAAGGCCTTCCGCGAGGGTTTCGTCTATTCCGGCCAATATTCCGCCTACCGGAGAAAGCGTCACGGCAGTTCCTCAAGGGACATTCCGGCGGAGCGCTTTGTCGTCTTTGCCCAAAATCATGACCAGGTGGGCAACCGCATGCTGGGTGAGCGTTTGGGTCAGCTTGTCTCCTTTGAAGGGCTGAAGCTGGCGGCGGCTGTCGTGCTATTGTCGCCATTTGTTCCTCTTATCTTCATGGGGGAAGAGTTCGGTGAGACGGCCCCCTTCCAGTACTTCACTAGCCATAGTGACCCGGCGCTCATTGAGGCGGTGCGGCGAGGCCGCCGCGAGGAGTTTACCGCCTTCCGGTGGCAGGGTGAGCCGCCGGACCCGCAGGACGAGGCGACTTTTCTGCGCTGCAAAATCAACCACGCTCTGCGTGAAACCAGTCACCACAAAATCCTGAGTGAGTTTTATAGAGAGCTAATCCGCCTGCGCCGTGAAACTCCGGCCCTGTCCGCATTGAGCAAGGAGACCCTTGAGGTGCTGTCCTACGAGAAAGCGAAAGTCCTCTACCTCAGGCGTTGGACGGAGGACAGCGAGGCCGTCATCGTTTATGCTTTTAGTGGCGCCATGGTATCAGTCACCCTGCCTGTCCCGGAAGGACGCTGGCAGAAACGGCTTGACTCCACAGATAAGTGGTGGCTGGGCGGGGGGAGCCGCTTGCCGGAGGAGCTAAGCTGCGATGGTGAGACAGACCTGGAATTGGAGCCACAAAGTGTGCAGCTTTTGATTCGCACGGAGGAGGCTTAGATGGAACGCTATATCTGTATCCACGGCCATTTCTATCAGCCACCGCGTGAGAACCCCTGGCTGGAGGCTATCGAACGGCAGCACTCGGCCTATCCTTACCACGATTGGAATGAGCGGATTACCTCCGAATGCTATGCGGCCAATGCCACCGCCCGCATCCAGGACGGCGAGGACCGCATCGTTGGCATCGTGAACAACTATGATAGAATGAGCTTCAACTTCGGGCCGACCCTGCTCGCCTGGCTGCAGAGCAACGCCCGTGATGTCTATGAAGCCGTCCTGGCAGCAGACAAGGAGAGCCAGGCGTCCTTTTCCGGGCACGGTTCAGCCCAGGCCCAGGTCTATAACCATATCATCATGCCCTTGGCCAACCGACGGGACAAATATACCCAGGTGCTGTGGGGGCTGCGCGACTTCGAGAGTCGCTTCGGGCGGCAGCCGGAGGGGATGTGGCTCCCGGAGACGGCTGTTGACCTGGAATCGCTGGACATACTGGCCGAGCTGGGTATGAAGTTCACCATCCTGGCGCCACACCAGGCGAAGCGGATGCGGCCGCTTGGCGCCGAGGAGTGGGACGAAAGCGGTGATGGGCACATTGACCTGACCAGGGCCTACGAGGTGCATCTGCCCTCCGGACGCAAGCTTGCCCTCTTTTTCTATGATGACACCATAGCACGGGCGGTGGCCTTTGAAGGCCTGCTCAGCAATGGCGAGAACCTGGCCAACCGCCTGGCGAGCGCCTTCTCAGAAAAGCGTGATTGGCCCCAGCTTGTCCACATCGCCACCGATGGTGAAAGCTATGGCCACCACCATGCCCTCGGCGACATGGCACTGGCTTATGCCCTACACTACATTGAGACCAAGGAACTGGCACGCATCACCAACTACGGCGAGTTCCTGGCCAAACATCCGCCGACCCACGAGGTTGAGGTGGTGGAGAACACGTCCTGGAGCTGTGTCCACGGCATTGAGCGGTGGCACAACAACTGCGGGTGCAACAGCGGCGGCCACCCGGGCTGGACGCAGGCCTGGCGGGCACCCCTGCGGCAGGCTATTGACTGGCTACGGGATAACGTGGTCCCCAAGTATGAAGGGAAGGCGCGCCAGTTCCTGAAAGACCCCTGGGCCGCCCGCAACGACTACATCGGGGTAGTGCTTGACCGCTCTCCGGAGAGTGTGGCGGGGTTCCTGGCTCGGCACGCCACACGTGAGCTTACTGAGCCAGAGAGGATAGCGACCCTCAAGCTGCTGGAACTGCAACGCCACGCCATGCTCATGTATACCAGCTGCGGCTGGTTCTTTGACGAGCTTTCCGGCATTGAGACGGTCCAGGTCATCCAGTATGCGGGGCGGGTGGTGCAGCTTGCCCGGGAGCTATTCGAGGAGAATATCGAGGAGCCTTTTGCAACGCTGCTGGAAAAGGCCAAAAGCAACATCGCGGAGCATGGTGACGGCTGCCGCATCTATGACAAGTTCGTCCGTCCGGCTATTGTAGACCTCACCAAGGTCGCCGCGCACTGGGCGGTGAGCTCGCTTTTCGAGGAGTATCCGGCCCAGGCGAAGCTCTACTGCTACAGTGTGGCGAATGAGGACTTCCAGTTCCGTGACTGCGGCAAGACAAGGGTGGCTATCGGGCGGGCTAGATTTGCCTCGGACATTACCCTTGAATCGCAGACCCTAAGCTTCGGTGTCCTCCATTTCGGTGACCATAACGTGAACGCGGGCGTCCGCCAATTCCGTGGGGACGAAGCCTATAAACAGATGTTTGAGGAACTAGTCCAGACCTGCATAACAGCCGATTTCCTCGGGGCCGTGCGGCTCCTGGACAAGCATTTCGGCACATCCACCTACTCCCTCAAATCACTGTTTCGTGACGAGCAGATCAAGGTGCTGGACAATATCCTCCAGTCCGCTCTCGCCGAGGTCGAGGCCGCCTACCGCCAAGTCTATCTGTCCCATTACCCGCTGATGCGCTTCCTCACCGATACCGTCTATCCCTTACCCGGGGCCCTGCGGTCCGCTGCCGAGTTCATCCTGAATACCGACCTCAGCCGGGCGCTCACCGCAGATACCCCTAACCCGGAGCTAGTCGGCAAGCTGCTGGATGATGCCCGCATATGGAGTATCCAGGTTGACCGCGGCGGCCTCGAGTTCGCCTTCCGGAAGACGCTGGAGAAGAAGATGGCTGAATTCGCCGCTAAATCTGAAGACGTGGCTAACCTGAACGCGGTGCTGGGCCTGGTCACCCTGGCCCAGTCCCTGCCCTTTCCGGTGAACACGCGGCAAGTGCAGAACGCCTACTACTGCCTGCTCAAGACCAGATATGCCGAGCTAAAGGGCAAGGCGGAGAAGCAGAGCCAGGCCGAGAAAGACTGGCTGGCCCGGTTCGCCCTCCTTGGAGAGAAGCTGACGGTACGCGTGACGTAGCCACCAATAACCAAGATACAAGATACAATTAACCAGGAAACCTCCTTGAAGGACAGCGCAATGAAATTGACTGGGCTCTGTCATTCTGGCCCTGAACGCCGTGAAGGAGAGGAATCTCGGCAGATGAGAGTGGTCCACCAACCTCGCCAGATTCCTCGTCAGCCTTCACAAAAGTGAAGGCTGACGAGGAATGACAACGAGTGCGCATACCATGCTGAATGAAGATTATGCCTCCGCCATAGGCGAAGTCGCAAGCCGGGTGGTCGCCCAGGCTAAGCCTGTTGCTGTCTACCGCCTCCAGTTCAACCGTGAATTCACATTCCGTGATGCCGCTTCCCTGGTGCCATACCTTCATAAGCTTGGCATTACCCATGTGTATGCTTCACCATACCTCAAGGCGCGTCCCGGCAGCCGGCACGGCTATGACGTCACCGACCATAATATGCTGGGCCCGGAAATCGGCACACCCCAGGATTTGGCTGGATTCGTGCAGGGGCTGCACAAATATGGTATGGGGCAGATTCTTGACTTCGTGCCGAACCACGTGGGGCTATTTGATAACCCTAAATGGCAGGATGTGCTGGAGAACGGACCGGCTTCGCCTTACGCCCGTTTCTTTGATATTGACTGGACGCCGGCAAGTCCTGAGCTGCAACACAAAGTCCTGCTGCCGGTCCTGGCCGAAAGGTATGGCAAGGTGCTTGAGGCAGGGCTTTTTTCTCTCGTCTTTGACCACGGTGCCTTTTGCATAGCATACGAAGATAACCGTTTCCCCGTTGATCCTGCGACCGCCAGCATGGTGTTGGAGCCATGTCTTGAGCGGCTTGAGCAGATGCTGGGAACAGGGCACCCAGACGTCCTCGAACTGCAGAGCATTGTCACGGCCTGTCGGAAACTGCCCGGTCGAGAGGAAACACGCTCTGACAAAGTGGCAAGAAGGCAGCGTGGCAAAGAGAGCCTAAAAAGTCGCCTGTGGCAGCTTTACCAGCGGAGCGGAACTGTTAGAGCAGCTATAGAAGAGAAGATTGTGGCCTATCGCGCCGGTGATGGCTCAGGCCGGGGCAAACTTCATAAACTGCTGGAGAAGCAGGCCTACCGTTTGAGCTACTGGCGCGTGGCGGCGGAAGAAATCAACTACCGGCGCTTCTTTGACATAAACGAGCTTGTCGGTATCAGGATGGAAGACCCTACAGTATTTGCCGAGACGCACCGCCTGGTCCGTGAGCTTCTCTGTAAAGGCGACCTGAATGGCCTGAGGATTGACCACGTGGACGGGCTTTTTGACCCAACAGAGTACCTGTGGCGTCTGCAGAAGGCACATTGGGTGGACCGGTGCCTTCAAGAAGCACCGAAGCATCCTCAGTTGGCACACCTGGGCCGGGAAACACTGGAAGGCTACCTCTCAGAACGGTTTGAGCGGGAGCGCCGCACCACTTCGGACGCGCCGTCACTACGGCCCCTGTATGTTGTTCTGGAGAAGATCCTGGGCCAGTCTGAGACCCTGCGGGAGGACTGGCCGGTCTATGGGACTACCGGCTACGAGTTCATGGCGGCCCTGAACCAGCTTTTCATAGACAGCCGCCACCGGCGGGCCCTTCTCGATACCTACCGCCAGTTCACCGGCAACTCGCCAGATTTTCCCGATACGGTCTATCAGTGCAAAAACCACGTCATGGAGACCAGCCTACGGGCTGAGGTGGACGCCCTGGCGCGTCAACTGGCGCACCTCGCCGAGGCGAGCTGGATGTACCGTGACTTCACCTTCCGCAGCCTCAGAAAGGGCGTCAGGGAGGTGATTGCCTGTTTCCCGGTCTACCGCACCTACCTCAGCGCTTCCGGCGACGCTGTTGACGAGCGTGACCGGGCTGTTATTGATAGGGCTATTGCTGAGGCCCGCAGGCGTAACCCGGCGCTGGAAGCTGAGCTGTTTGATTTTCTGCGGAACGTCTTGCTGTTGCAGTACTCCCCTGACATGAGTGAGGAAGGCCGCTGTGAGCAGCGGCAATTCGTCATGCGTTTCCAGCAGGTCACCGGCCCGGTGATGGCCAAGGGGATGGAGGACACCGCTTTTTACATCTACAATCCCCTAACGTCTCTCAATGACGTGGGCGGCAACCCCGGGCGTATGGCCATCACCATCGGCGAGTTCCACCGGCAAAACCGGGCGCGCCGCCGGCAAATGCCCTATTCCCTTATCTGCACATCCACACATGATTCGAAGCGCGGCGAAGACGTGCGCGCCCGCATCAATGTGTTACCGGAAATCCCCGATGACTGGCAGTCTGCTCTGAAGCGCTGGCAAAAGCTCAATCGGAACAGGAAGCTAATGGTTGGCGGCAGGCCTATCCCCGATGGAAACGAAGAGTACCTGCTCTACCAGACCCTCCTGGGCACCTGCCCATTGCAGTGGGCAAGTCCGGATGAGGCTATTACCTACCGCCAGCGAGTGCAACAGTATATGCTCAAAGCGCTGAGAGAGGCCAAGATAAACACGAGCTGGACTGACCCTGACAACGCCTATGAAAAGGGCATGGCGGATTTCGTGTCCAATATCCTCGAGGAATCGCCGGACAACCGTTTCCTGGCTGATTTCCAGAAGCTGAACCGGGTGGTAGCCACCTGTGGCATGTATAATTCGCTTTCGCAGGTAGTCTTGAAGCTATTTTCCCCTGGGGTGCCGGATATCTACCAGGGTAATGAGCTGTGGGCCTACAACCTGACGGACCCGGACAACCGCCGGCCTGTGGACTTTGCCCGCCGCATGAGGCTGCTGGCTGATTTGGAAGAGCGGATGGACAATACCGCGGGCCATGCCGGCCTGGTAAAAAAGCTGCTGGCAACAGGTCAAGATGGCCGCATCAAGCTGTATCTCACCTGGCAGTCACTTCGCTGCCGGCGGGACAGGGCGGCCCTTTTCCGGGAGGGGACTTACACCCCCCTGAAGGTCGTTGGCACCGGGCAGCAACACATCTGCGCCTTCGCCTGGCGCAGGGGGCGGGAGGAACTTATCGTGATCGTGCCCCGATTCTTTGTGGTGCTGACGCGGAAGGGGACAGTCCCTCCGGTGGGTGCAGGCACGTGGGACGATACGTTTGTCGTCCTGGGACGGAAGGCCACTCGAGAGACCCACCGGAACATCTTCACCGGGGAGCTTGTCAGAGGAGCCCGGCAGGGGGACAGACAGGGACTCCCTTTAGCCGAGGTCTTTGCCACTCTACCCTGGGCAGCGCTGGAGCGTATGCCTGAGCAGCCTTGATTGCCATCAACCTGCCCTACGGTGGCCAATCGCTGATTTTGGGGCGAACTTTGAAAATCCAACCGCGTTGACAGGTGTGCTATAATATTAGCACCTGAAACTCTGGCAACGATTGGTAACGACGCCGTCAAACGCCAGTGCCCTGTCTCTGGGGTTTGTGGTGCAGGCCACATGCTGACCACTTGACGTCACAGGCGATTACGCAGGACTGCTATAAAGGGAGGGGCGATGTCATACAACAAGAGCAAGCTAGGCATCAAGGAAGACAAATGGGTACCAACAATCTGCGGTACCTGTCTATACGCTTGCGGAGTGAAGATACGCGTCGTTGACGGTGTGGCTGTGGGTGCGGAAGGGATACCGGAATCAAGCTGGGGCTCGCGGGGAGGTCTGTGTGGCAAAGGAGCCGCCCAGGTCCAGATACTATACGACCCAAATCGCATCAACTATCCAGTGAAAAGGGGCAATCCTCAAAAGGGTATCGGCGTGGACCCGAAGTGGCAGCGAATCTCTTGGGACGAAGCCATGAGCGAGATAGTGGAGCGGTTTGGCAAAATCCTCCGCGAGAATCCGGGCCGGCTGGGCATTGCTTCCGGCATCCGCCATGCCCTAGGCGACCATCAGCTCGCCCTGGCGACGATGCTTGTACCGGCCATGGGCGCGAACTATGTTTCACACGGGGCGGCGCTTTACTGCGGCATGGCGACACACCTCCTGGCTGCGATGAACCACGCCTCCTGGCACATTTGCCCCGATTTCTTCTATGGCAACTACACCATTTTATTTGGCGACCAAAAGGGGGTAGGCGGCGACGAGCTTAACATGCTGGCCAGGCTCAGGGCGGATGCCGTAGGCCGGGGCATGAAGATTGTGGCTTTCGACCCGCTTTGTCACAATGTGGGTATGACAGCCAAGGAGTGGATACCCATCCTGCCAGGAACTGACTGCATTGTAGCTCTGTCCATGTCCAATCTGTTGGTCAATGAGATGGGCATCTACGATAAAGAGCACCTTAAAGCGAACACGGACGCTCCTTACCTGGTGCAGGCCGATGGCCATTATCTGCGCGATGAAAACGGGGAAGCGATGCTTTGGGACCTGGCCAGTAACTCGGCCAAAAACTGGCAGCAGGACATCGGTGATGCGGCCCTGGAAGGCAACTATGAGGTAAATGGCGTCAAGTGTCGCCCGGTTTTTGAAATCCTGAGAGACCACTTGAAACAGTACACTGCGGAGTATGCCTCCGAGGTTAGCACCGTGCCGGCAGAGACCATTCGGCGTATTGCGAGCGAATTTGGACAGGAAGCCCGCATCGGCAGCACCATTGAGATTCGGGGGGTAAAGTTGCCCTATCGACCTGTATCGGCCACGCAGTTCCGCCCCGGTTCAGCACACACTAATGCCTTCCACCAGCAGTGGGCTGTTGACCTTCTCTGCCAGCTCGTGGGGGCAATCGATGTACCTGGCGGCTTGGTCGGACTCGGTCCAAGCGTGGGCCACGGTTACCCTGAGACTGGCTACCCCAGATACGAGCCAGTGGTATCAAAAGATGGGTTTGCAAGCGTCGCCATTTACCCTGGTGTCAGGGAGTGGCCACCGCACTTACCATCACAACCGAAGACATTCCTTATGAAGGAGCTTTTTCCCAACATGGCATTGCCCATCCATCCATTCAATTTTATGAAAGGCGGGACAGAGCTGTACCGCAAGCTAGGCATTGACCCCCAAATAGAAGCTTTGTGGTTGTTGGGCTGCAATCTGCTGAAGAACTTCGGCCAGGAAGGGCCGGTAGAGGCTATCCTGAAGGAAATTCCTTTTACGATGTGCATGGAAATCTACCACAATGAGACCACCGAGGGGTTTGCTGATATGGTCCTGCCCATGGGTTGTGGACTGGAGACGCTGGACTTTGCCATTCATACTCATCGCATCGGCATAGGCCCCTATGGCCTGATGGACAATGCCTACCATTTGAGGCAGCCAGTGGTGGCGCCTATGTACGAGAGACGGGATGTTGGGGAGGTCTGCACGGAGCTGGTCCACCGGCTGGGTTTGACCAAACAATGGAACCAGCAGCTTAACCAGCGTCTTTGTGACTACTGCGGCCACGCCCCTATCTTTGCCCCGGATGACAAAGATTCATGGCCGGAGGTGGGCAATCGTTTCCTGAAGATGCTCTTCGGTCCGGAACATGACCTGGAGTGGTTCAAGCAAAACGGGTTCATCAAGTGGCCCAAGACAATGGAGGAGGCTTACTGGAGGGCTTTTCGCAAAGGCCGGGCACACCTCTACGCTGAGTGGCTACTTGATACAAAGGAAAAGGCACGGGAGGTGTGTGATCCGAGAGGCATTAAACTGGACTGGGACCAGTACACGCCGCTAATCAGCTGGTTCCCGCCGGTCATACAGAAAGAAAAAGATGCTACTTACGATTTGTACTGCGTTACTTTTACGGATTCACTGCACTGCGGCACCTGGACACATGGTCTGCCTTGGCTGGCTGAGGTAAGTGACACTACCGGCTATCTCTATACCATCCTCATGAACGCAAAAACGGCGCAGGAAAAGGGAATAAAAGACGGCGATACCATATGCATTGAGAACAAGCACGGTCATAAGACGACGGGCCATGTCCATGTGATAGAAGGGATTCATCCTCAATGTATTGCCACATCCTACGGTACGGGTAAGTGGGCCAGGGGACAGCCGCTAGCTAGAGGCAAAGGTCCCAATACCGCAACACTAACCGAAATAGACTTTGACCATACCTGTCCCATAACGATGACAGCAGAGGCTGCTTTCACCGTCAGAGTGTATAAATGATGCATGCACAGCCATCACTTTTGAGTTGCCAGGTGACCTTACCTTGCGGTATACTATCCACAAAAATGGCTTATATGTCCCGTTGTTGCCTCGTTAGATGTGTCACAGGTTGAAAGGCGAGTCTGCTGGCCGGTGACCCGTAATAAGGTGTGCCCACCAGAAGGAAAACTAGGAGGAGTTTTACCCGGAAAGGGGTGTAGAATGCCGGAGAACATCTCCTGACATATAGGTCCATGTAGGTGCAACAGGAGGTCGGTTATGTGAGTCTGCAAGACTGATAGCTAAGAGAGGTCAATTCGAAATAGAAATGGAGTAGAAAGGTAACTAAATGAGAAAGAGAACCAAGGTAATTTCCCTAGCAGTGGCACTGCTACTTATCGCTGTGGTGGTCCTGACCGCCTGTGCCAAAGCACCGGCAGCAGGCCCGACAACCACAGTTACGGTGACAGCACCGGCGTCACCGGGTGCACCCGCGCCAACGGTGACTGTGACGGCACCGGCCGCGCCCGCGCCAACCGTGACCGTGACGTCAACCGCTCCCGTCAAGACGGAATACAACTGGAAGCTGTCCCACATGATGCCGCGGGGCAACCCGATTGACGACCTGATGCTGGTCTTTGCCGAGATGGTGGACTACTATAGCGGCGGCAAGGCCAAGGTAGAGGTCGTGCCGGCGGGGGCCCACGGCGCCATGCCGCAGGTAACCGAGCTGGTCCAGAAACAGCAGCTTGAGTTCGCTTACGTCTATCCCTACGGCTTCCTCAATCCCAAATTTGAGCTTGTCGAGGCCCCTGGGCTGTTCCGCGATCGGAACGAGGCGTTAGCCATGCTCTATAATGGCGGTTACATGGACAAGTGGATGGAAAAACAGTGGGCGGCTATTGGCCTCAAGGACCTGTTTACGCTCGGCTCTGACTTTTTCGGTGTCTTCACCAAGAAGCCTGTGCGGACACCGGCCGATTTGAAAGGCATGAAGATAAGGAGCACCGGCGTAGAAGGACTGGTGGAAGGCCTCAAGCGGCTCGGGGCGGTAGCGGCACCAATACCATATGCGGAAGTCTATCCCGGTCTGCAGACAGGTCTGCTCGATGGATGTATCGCCGGAGGGTTCTATGGCTGGAGCCAGAAGTGGTTCGAGCAGGCCAAGAACTACAGCGATATCAACTTCGCCTATGACGTGACCAATGTAGTCATGAACGTGGAATACTTCAACAAGCTGCCCAAGGATATTCAGGATGCGATTGTAAAGGCCGCGAAAATGGCTGACTACATTGGTGCTAACCTCTACCATTGGAATAACGATTTCATGGCTATCCCGGACATGAAAGCCAAGGGTGTTACCATAGTTAGCCTGACGGCCGCGGAACGGCAGGCCTTCTTTGACCTGCTCAAACCCGAGGAGCTGCTGGATACAGTTGTAGTGAAGAACGTAGGCAAGGAAGGCGTGGATGGGGTCAAGGCCGCGTTGAAGGAGCTCCGCGCTAAATAGAATACGGGCTTACGTTGCCCTTAGTCAGAGGGCAGGTGCTAAAGGCGTAGAAGTTTCAACCTCTGGGCGGGGAAATGGCCATTTCCCCGCCCAGAGAAGAAGAAAGTGTCACACCCCATTTAGTCCAGCGAAAAGGCTTTGCCAAAAGTCCTACGCTAATGTCATTCTTAGTCATCCATGTTATTCAGGATAAACTGAGCGAAGCGAATGTGCTTCTCAGAATGACAATTCGATGGGTATGTTAGTGAGAATTTTGCATTCTGGCTTGTCGGCCAGCACCACGAAAGATGAAAATAGTTCCCCCTTTGTCATTCTGGCGAAGCCTGTCCTGGCGACAGGCCAGGGGCCAGAATCCAGAAGACAACGGTGAGATTCATAGCCT
>JACQTX010000251.1 GCA_016210585.1 Chloroflexota bacterium | reverse complement strand
CCTTCGGCCTCGTTCAGAGTGGGCCATTAATGTTTTGAACCTTAATGCTTCTGTAATTTGAATTTGTTTCGTATTTCAATATTCGGATTTAGGATTTCTCTTGTCCAGTGAATCAAGCTCGGTGTAGATATCCGGCATCATTCTGCGCTAAAGCGACCAATCAAGGTATGTTCTCATACCAGCGCGCGGTAGTCCTCTTCCGTATCCAAATCAAGGCAAACACCGGGGCAGTCCACATTTACCTCCAGGACGTCCTCCGGGTGCTCGCTGACTATTTGCCGGCCACCGACGTCACCCTCAAGCCGGCGGAAGTCCGCCCCGTATTTCCGGGCAAAGATGACCGGGTGGCCGCGCCTGCCCTGGTAAGTCGGAATGATAATGCCTTTGTCAACCGTGTGGAACGCCTCGATAAGCCTGTCTATAGTCGGGCTGTCCACCAGCGGCTGGTCTGCCAGAGCCACTAAGAAAGCCTGGGCCTGGCTATCCACCATTGCCAGACCAGCTTTAATCGAGTAGCTCATGCCGCGCCGATAGAGGGGACTGTAGGCAATTCTGACGGGACGGTCCTCTATCTTTGCCATCACCTCATCCACCCCTGCCCCCAGGACCACGATAACCTCGCTTGCCGCCGAACGCAGCAGGCTATCTACCGCCTTCTCAACCAGCGTCATCTCACCGAAGGGCATAAGCTGCTTAAGACGGCCCATTCGCTTCGCTTCGCCCGCGGCCAGCAGAATTGCTGATACGCTGCCCATTTCCACCTACAAGACATTATACTTGAAGTGGCAGGGGCTAATCCAGCTTTTGGCATTTGGCGGTATAACAACGACAGGGGCGGTCAGTCACTCTTGCCGCCAAAGTAGCCGAATGCAATAAGAGCAGCCGAAACAATCGCCATGGCAATGCCGAAGAAAAGGGTCCCCTGCGGGTTACTCCACTCTACCAGATGCTCCAGAAAGACAATACCCATAACCAGGATTATGACACTGCTCAGCTTGACCTTAAGGTCGTGAAGATTTCTTATGATGAGCCACTCCGGAAGGGAGATACGGCCAATGAATAGCTCATACATGCCTATGCCAAAGATGAAGAGAACAGTGGCGATAAGAAAAGTATCCATCAGCTCGACGAGGGCTACGGTAGCCGTAGGGTCGGCCCCGAAGGCGGTTACAATGCCCACCAGGACTTTCACCGTCTTCACCGCACCCCACAGGAACGCCACGGTAGAGGCTACCAGAGATGAGACAACGGCAATCAGAATCAGATATTTGCTCTTTTCTACCCACTTCTTCATGAATTGGTCCCAGTCCTCCGCATGTTGATACGGTCACGCCTTCCGGGCAGGTGAGGCTGAGGTCAATTATAGCATATGGCTGAACTATGTTTTTTAGTGGAACCCGAGGTAGTCCGATATTTCGTGGTGAAGCTAAAGCAACGAGACCATCCTCTGTTCGAAATGGCACACGATGGGCAGGCGGTATTGACTGCCCAAGGCACTTTTGCGCGCGGCGGGGGTGAAGTGCGAAAATAGAGCGGCTTTTTAAGCAACGCGCTGGCCTGTTATGCTAATATAGGATTCGGAAAGAGGTATAGCTTTCGAGGGATTTGGAGCGGTGTCAGCAAAAGTATCCGTAGTAATTCCAACATACAACGAAAGGGAAAACATCACGCCGCTGGTTGAGCAGCTGGACCGTGCCCTGTCCGGCTTCAGCTATGAGGCCGTCTTTGTAGATGACGATAGCAAAGACGGCACGGCCGAGCTTATCAGGAGCCTGGCCGGGAAATACCCGGTAAGGGTCGTGGTGCGCCAGAACGAGCGGGGGCTGGCCTCAGCTGTCGTGGAGGGTATTAAACATGTTTCCGGGGACACTATTGTGGTGATGGATGCTGATTTGCAGCACCCTCCGGAGGTCATCCCCAGCCTGGTGGCAGCTGTCCAGGATAGCACTGGAATAGCGATTGCCAGCCGCTATGTGAAGGGCGGTGGCTGCGAGGGCTGGAGTGCCGTCCGCAAAATCGTATCAAAGGGGGCCATCTTCCTGACCCACCTGCTGCTGCCGGCCACCAGGGGGATTAAAGACCCGATGTCCGGTTTTTTTGCCTTTGGGCGGCAGGTGGTAGCCAATGCCAACCTGCGTCCGACCGGCTATAAGATTATCCTTGAGATTCTCTACGAAGGCCGGCACAATACCGTGGCTGAGGTGCCCTATATTTTCCGGGCCAGGAGCCGCGGGGAAAGCAAGCTCAACGCCCGCCAGTATGTGGACTTCCTGCGGCACACTTACTCCTTGATGAAAAGAAAGGGAGAGCTGACCAGGTTTCTCAAGTTCTGCCTGGTGGGCGGGAGCGGTGTAGGCGTTAACGAAGGTTTTTTCTGGATCTTCAAGGAGCTTGTTGGGCTGCCCCTGGTCCTATCGAATGCCATGGGCATAGAGGTCTCTATTATCTCCAACTATGTGCTCAATGATTTCTTCACTTTCCGTGACCGCCGGTCACCGGGAATCAGGCCATTTTTCGGCCGTATGGGGAAATTCAATCTGGTCAGTGTCCCGGGCTGGGGGATTAACACCGCAACAACCTGGCTATTAACGCACTTCCTGGGTGACCACTATTACCTGCTGTTTAACCTGGTCGGGATCGCCCTGGCAATGCTGTGGAACTTCTCCATGAACTCGTGGTGGACATGGCAAAAGTAAAGACACTGCTGAAACGAGCAGGGCAGTGGGAATATACCGGGATTATTCTGCTTTTGCTCGTCATCATGGGAGTGCACTTCGCTATTATTTTCCAGCCCATAGACCCGGTCTTTGATGAAAAGCACTACGTTGAGGACGCCCGCACCATCCTGCAAGGGCAGGACACCGGCCGCCCGGAGCACCCGCCGCTGGGTAAGCTCTTTGTGGTGCTCGGCATACTGTCCTTCGGGGATAATCCGCTGGGCTGGCGCTTCTTCCCCATCCTTTTCGGTGCCGCCGGAGTATTCCTTTTCTACCTCATCTGCCGCCGCCTGGAGCTGTCCCGCTGGGCGGCACTATTTGCCGCCTTTTTGCTCGCCACGGACAACATGAGCTTTGTCCAGGGGAGCATCGCCATGCTGGATGTCTTCATGGTGACCTTTATGCTCCTCGCCTTCTGGCTATACCTGAAGGGCTACTACGCTCTCTCCGGTATCGCCATCGCCCTGGGCATGCTGGTCAAGCTTATCGGGATACTGGCCATACTGGTCATAATCTTGCACTGGCTGATTACCAGGAGGGGCAAGGCCCTGCACTTTGCCGTCTTTCTCCTCGCTGCCTATGCTTCCTTCTGGGTCTTCCAGATAGCCTTCAACTTCGTCGAGTACCACAAGTTCGTTGACCCGATAAAGAATACCTGGAGCATGTTGAGCCTGAGTGGCAGCCTGACCTTTGCTAATACCACCCATCCCTTCGCTTCCCGGCCCTGGGAGTGGGTGCTGAAGCCCCTTATAATGCCTTACTGGTATGTGCCACACTGGGTGGGGGCAGTTAGCTTCACCATATGGGCATTGATTATTCCCAGCGTGCTCTACATGGTCTTCCGGGTAATCAAGGGCAGCAATGCCGCCCTCTTTGGCGGCCTGTGGTTCGCCAGCACCTATCTGCTCTGGCTGCCTCTCAATGTCCTGACCGACCGCATCAGCTACATGTTCTATATTTATCCCACGGTAGGCGCCATCATCCTGGGGGTAAGCCTGGGCTTCAGCCAGCTTCTGTCCGTAACACAGAGGCTCAAGCGACGCTACCAATGGCCTATCTATGCTTTCCTCGTCCTCTTCTTGCTGGGGCATGTGGGGATACTCATCGTGCTGACCCCGCTATCATCCTGGTGGCAATACCCTATTCCGCCGTCATAGTTGGCTTGCCGGATAATTTCGCTGCTGCACTCCCACTTCGCCAGGCTCGGTGCTTGTCCTGAGTCCGCCGGCGGGGTTGTGAACAAATTAGAATCGGAGGCTTTTCAGGCCAGTTACCAGCTTCGAAATCTGGCTAAGAAGACCGAAAAACCCAATAGATTCACAACTCTGTAGCGGACTCAGAATGACAATGAAAGGGAGGACGTCAAATGGGCAGGCTAAAGGTCTTGCGCATGACCTGGCTCTGGGTGCTTCTGAGCGGTCTGGCGCTCTTTTTTGCCACGGACTGGGCGCTAAACATGACCGCCAACCCGCGGTATCTGCCTACTGTCATCCTTGTCGGCGCTACCGTGGTCCCCGTAACCTTTGTCGTCTATATCTATGAGCGGCTGCCGGCCAGAGAGATCCCGGTACCATCCCTGGTCATTGCTTCCCTGTGGGGCGGGACACTGGGCCTGGTTGTGGCTGGCGTGCTCGAGTACCAGACGGCGCGGCAGCTGGGTGTCCTGCCCATGGTCGGCATTGGTCTCATTGAAGAGAGCGCCAAGCTGATTCTACCGGTCATCATTTTCCTGCGCGGGCGGTTCCGCTCCGAGTCTGATGGGCTGGTTTTCGGTGTGGCGGCCGGTATGGGTTTTGCCGCGCTGGAGACGATGGGCTACGGGTTCACCGTGCTCCTGCAGACGCGGGGAGACGTCAGCACCTTACACCAGACGCTCTTCATCCGCGGCCTGCTTTCCCCGGCGGGCCATGCGGCCTGGACAGGACTCGTCTGCGCCGTCCTCTGGCGGGAACGCAAGCAGCGAGGACACGTCATACTAAACTGGGCGATTGTCTGGGCCTTCGCTCTGGCGGTGTTGCTCCACGCCCTGTGGAATATCTTTGGCAGCATCAGCATACTGACCGGTGCCGGTGTGTTTCTCTTCGACCTTATCGGCCTTGTAATTGTCGGGGGTGTCAGCCTGTGGCTCCTCTTGCGACGTTTGCATGAGGCAGCACAGGAAAAGATGTCAGAAGCCAATACACCAGAGATACTGTGATGTGAGAACGGTATTAGTCCAGCCCGGCGATTAGCCGCTGAAATAGGGAAATAGCGTTTCCAGACATCTGGTGAACCTGTTTGTGGCTGCCAAAAAAGGCGTTGCTCGCTTGTCAGAAAGGACTAAATATCCATTGGAGTATGGCTATGAGCCGCGTGGTGCCAAAGCCATGGGCCCCGGTTTCTTACTTCTTGACGATATTGACGCAAGTGGCCATGCCTTCATCGCCACCACAGCAGTGAGAAACGCCAACTTTCGGATTGCCCGGCAACCTGCCGATGACCGGCCTGACCGCGCATCTGCCAGACCAGCTCACCTATCTGGGCCACACCAGTAGCTGAGGTAGGATGTCCCTTACCAAGCAAGCCCCCGCTCATGCTCACCGGCAAAGGCCCATTGAGGCCAAAATGCCCTCTTTCCATGAGCGGGCCGACCTCCTCTTCTCCGCAGAAGCCGAGGTCAACGATATGCTCCAGCTCGCTGATGCTGAAGTTATCATGTAGCTCAACAATATCCACATCTTCCGAGCCGATGCCCGTAAGCTCGTAAGACTGTCTGGCTCGTCATAAATCTTTACTGTATCACTCTTCCCGCCCGAAGATAGCGATGGCGGCAGTGGAAACGCCCAAGCCGCCACCGACATTGTGCGTCAGGCCTCGCCTGATTTTCTTGAGCTGGCGCGGCCCTGCCCTGCCCTGTAGCTGCTTATAAACCTCGTAAATCATACGCAGGCCGCTGGCACCGATGGGGTGCCCGAAGCATTTCAGGCCGCCATCGGTATTGACCGGGAAACCGCCGTCCAGCTTGAAGAACCCGGCCTCGATATCCTCTATGGACTTGCCGCGCGGGCTGATGCCCAGGTCTTCCATAGTGATAAGGTGGTTCACCGTGAAGCAGTCATGGATCTCCGCCATGTCTATCTCTTCACGAGGATTGGCAATCCCAGCTTCGGCGAAAGCCTGTTTGGCAGCGACGAGGTTCTCCTCGAAGTGAATGAAGTCCCAGTCCGAGCGGAGCTGGGCGTAGGCATCGCCACTGCAGATGCCCATTCCCTTGACGAGCACATAGTCGTCCCGATAGCGGCGGGCGATTTCCGGCCGGGTGAGAATGGCCGCGGCGCAGCCGTCACTGACGCCACAGCAATCGTAGAGGCCCAGCGGCTTACATATCATGGGGGCATTGAGCACCGTTTCCAGGCTGACCTCGCGCTGGAAATGGGCTTTGGGGTTCAGTGAGCCATTATGATGACTGCTCACCGCCACCAGCGCCAGCGCCCGCTTGGCACGGTCATAGTCTATCCCGTAGGCGCGCATATACCGATTTATCATCATGGCAAAATAGGTCGGCGGTGGCTGCTCCGGGTCAACGACACTGGTGGGGCGCGGGTCCGTGGGCGGCAGTCCGGAGAAGCCGAAGTCTTTCAGCTTCTCCACGCCGACGGCGATAACCAGGTCATAGACGCCGCTGGCCACCGCGTAGGCAGCGTTGCGGAAGGCGTCTGTCCCACTCGAGCAGGCGTTCTCTACCCTAGTAACGGGAATCCTTCTCTTCAGCGTGGGTGCCAGGGCCTGTCCCCCCTGGCTGGTCACAAAGCTGCCCAGCCAGGCCGCCTGAATCTCCTCCGCCTTGATGCGGGCATCGGCAAAGGCCTCGGTGCAGGCCTCCATTACCAGCTCCTCCCGGCCGGCATCCCACCGTTCGCCAAACTTGGCACAGCCCATCCCGATAATCGCCACCCTGTCTTTGATGCTCTGCATCGCTACCCTCCCTTCACAGTCCGCTCCGGCATGCACTTCCAGAAATAGTCGTGTATCCCATCTTGCGTAAAGAGCTTGCGAAAAGTCAGCGCCACCGGCATCTCCAGCCTTAGCTCCTTCTCGTCCTTGTCTGTCATATTGAGCCAGATGCGCCCGCCGCCCTCGAAATCAACGACGGCAATAACATAGGGCGGGTCAAGGGTCGGCGTCATCTCGTCAATGCTGTAGGTGTAGAGCCTGGCTTTCTTATCGGAAAAGCGGTAGGGTTCAAACTTTTCCGTGGCGTGGCAGTTGCAGCAGACGTGCTGGGGCGGCCACTGCGGAGTGCCGCACTCTAGACACCTGACGCCACACAGGGCGAGGTTCTTATCGCGCTCCCGCCAGAGACTGGATGCGGACGGTGACAGGGTAGGCGGGCGCCGCCGTCCCGTCACCATCTCCACCAGGCCACGCCAGCGCAGATAGGTCACGTAGTCCTTCAATACGCGTTTGGAATCAACCAGCGCCTTGATACTGTGGTTGGTCTCAAACTTGCCCACGCCTTCGAGCAACAAGGCGTCGGCACCGCTGCCGTAGTTGGCAAGGAGCACGCGGTCGCCGGGTTTAACTTCCTCCGCGGCAGCCGCCAGCAGCATTAGGGCGAAGGCTGTCCCGGTATCACCTACGGCGCCAAACAGCGGGGCCTGGACCTGTGCCGGTTCAAGGCCGAGCCGGCGCGCCATATCTCGGTGTCGGCGGTCATCCGGGCCGTAGAAGACTGCCTTGCTGAAATCTTTTGCGGTCAGGTTGCTCCTTTCTAGCAGTTTGGAGACGGCGGCGGGCAGGACGCGGAAGTAGCCCTCATCCAGGGTAAAACGCCCTTCCCAGCTCCGCACATACTTGTCCTGGTCCGTCCGCCACAGGTCGAGAATCTCATCGGCGATGCTCACGCTGTCTTTGATATTCAGGCAGACGTTTTCCCTGCCAACGATAACGGCAGCGGCACCATCGCCGAAAAGGCTGTCAAAGTCCGAGCCAGGCATGGGCAGGCGGCTGTCAGCGGCAATGACCATTATTTGCCGGGCGGAGCCGGCGTCCACGGCATCAGCCGCCAGCTTCAGGGCCGTTGTGCCGGCCCGCAGCGAGTTAGCAAAGTCAGCTGTCAGAATATTGTCGCGGAGAGCGAGGGCTTTGGCGGCAATGACCGAAATCTGCTTCTCTTTGTAGGGAGAGGTGCTGGTGGCAAAGAACAGGCCGTCAAGCGTGCGCCGGTCTATATTGCCCAGGCAGTTTATGCCTGCGGCTACCCCCATGGTGAGGCTGTCCTCGTCAAAGTTGGCGATGGCCCGTTCGCCACGCCCCCCGCTCCCCAGAGCACCGAGGTCAAGCCGCCATAGAGGAATATACGCACCGGCAGAGACTATTCCCGCCACTATCAGCCACCTTTCGACAATTTATGTCTCGGCAACTTTGGCCGCCGCCCAGGGACTTAGACGAATTCCTAATGTCAGGAGAATTATAGCAGTTGGCCACCTGTCAAGCTAGTTTTCGCTTAAGCTACAGGCAGCGCCCTAACCGGAGCAGTGGCACTCCAAAATCAGCGATTGGCCACCGTGGGGCAGGTTTCCCAACCTGCCCGCCACTTCAAGTCGGCTTAGGAAACCCGACCTACAGAATGAATCGCTGATTTCGGGTGGCACTCGGCAACTTGACAACACACAAATTATTGTGATAAACCTTAGTATCCTTCCCGTCTTGGTATCAATGCGAGTTGAGGGGCAGGTAAACAAATAGACAAAAGGAGTCGGAATGAAAGCAAAAGCGTTATCAAGACCATTCAGAATAGTATGTTTGACCTTACTGGTGCTGGCGGTGTTAGCCCTGGCGGCCTGCGCCAAGCCGTCACCAGCGCCTATACCTACCGTGACCACGACAGCGACGACAACCGCTACGGCAACAGCGACAACAACTGCAACAGCCACAACAACCGCGACGGCTACGACCACGGCAACAGTAACCGCAACCGCCACACCAGCCGCCAAACCTGAGAAACTCAAACTGGTGATATATGCCGGGCGTCCCGCGGAAAGCTCTACAGTGCTTTCCTACGCCTGGGCGAACTTCATTAACGAAGACTCGGAGAAGATCAAGGCTTCCGTCATCACCACGGGTGGTCATGCTGATACGGCCAAGGTCATTACCGAAGATAAGGGCCTCAGAAATAATTCGCTGGGGCAGGGTTCTGAAATCATGGCCGACTATTCCTTGAAACAGACCGGCTTTTATCCCCTTTTTATTATGAGGTATCAGCGGCCGCTGCAGCTATGGGTCACCTATGATAAGACTATCAAGACGCCGGCTGATTTCGCCGGCAAGACTATCACGGTCCCCCGGGAGATCTATCCTTACTGGGACCTCTTCAAAGGCATCCTGGCCGAATATGGCGTCCTGGACAAAGTCAAGGTGGTGCATGGCAGCCTTACCGCCAATGCCCAGGTCATGATGGATGGTCAAGCCCAGGTGGCATTCACTCTCTACTCGAATGTCTATCCCACCATCGCACCCGAATCATACCAGGAAATGATGGGCGTGAAAGGCCCCCTGTACATGGTTGACCTGGGCCGTGACCAGATTAACAAAGTGTCCGCCCAGCTCGGCCTGCCGCCGCTGGCCGTAGAGGTCCCTGCTGGCGGATTTAGCAAGACCCAGGAGAAGCCGATAAACGTGGTTGCCTTCAGCTACTGGTGGGGTGCCGGAAAGGAGCTCCCTGATGATGTGGTCTATGAGATCACCAAGATAGCCTACGAGCACGCCAAGAAGAAGGACTTCGCCAACTACCACGGGGCAGGTTCGTTTATAGTGCCAGAGCTGGCCCCGTATGGTGACTGGGTGGTGACTGGGGAAGTCGAGAAATGGTACCATCCGGGAGCATTGAAGTTCTACCGTGACCTAAAGGTGCCCAAACTCTAGAATCGGACCGGGACAGATGCGATGCCACGGCTTGCTGGCAGCTTCCAAAATGATAGTGCCAGCAAGCCGTTGTCGCTCTAGCGAGGACTGCCATGCGGCAAGGCAAGCTAATAAATACCAACAATATCCTCTTCCTGCTCACCTTTGTTTTCATTATTTACCAGCTTATCTATTTCTATTTTTTTATAGACCCTCATGTCCACCGCATCGTCCACCTCGGTTTCGCCCTTTCGGTAGTGCTGCTGGCCATTGCGGCCAGGACCAGGCATACCGCCGTATTCATCATAGCTACAGTTTTCGTCTTCATTTCAATCAGTATTACGGTCCAGCTGGTCACGATCTATCCGACCGTAAGAGGTTCCTTGGTCCTGCCGCCTATCCAGGTGACGGTGGGCACGGTGATAGTGACCATCATGTGTGCGGTATTGAGCTGGATCAGGTTTGGGGCGATTTTCACGGTGTTCTTCATGATCACTCTGGTCTATGTATTCCTGGGCGGCTATTTTCTACCCGAGGGTATCCAACCGCCCCCCGTCTCAGTCATGCGCCTCATTACCTGGATAGGCGGTGACCTGCTCAATGACAGCGGGGTATACGGTGAAATACTGAGCCTTCTGGCTAACTACGTCTGGCTTTTCATCATCTTCGGTACCTTTCTCCAGGTTTCCGGCGCCTCCCGCTTTATCCAATCCTTTGGCACCCTTATCAGTGGCAGGATGGCCAGCGGCTCAGCTATGCTCTCCGTTGTCAGCAGCTCACTGGAAGGGACAGTGACCGGAAGCACTGTGGCTAACATTACCATGAGTGGCGCCTATACCATACCAATGATGAAAAAGGCAGGATATACCAGAGAGCAAGCCGGGGCCATTGAGCTCGCCTCTTCAAACGGCGGTCAGATTATGCCGCCGATAATGGGCATAGCCGCTTTTCTTCTGGCCAACTACATTGGCATGCCCTATTCCAGGCTGATCCTCTACGCGGTTATACCCGCCCTTTTTTATTATTTCTGCCTGGCTATGTATGTGGAAATCCAGGCCAGAAAGCAGCACTTGGGCCGTATGCAGGCGGGGGTGAATATAGGGGCTCTGGTCAAAGATGCCCCGCTGTTTGTCCTGCCACTTCTAGTGCTCACCTTCCTTATGCTGCGCGGTATGTCCTTGCCACTGGCGGGCTTCTGGGCTATCGCCACTATCATAGTGACCGGTCTTATCAGCCACAGTCTGAGGCAAGATGCCCGGATTAACTGGCGTGGGGCCAGGGACTCGCTTGTCAGCGGCGCTGTTTCGGCGTCAGAGGTGACCATTGTTGCGGCGCTATTAGGCGGGATAGCAGCCATTATCGAGATGTCCGGACTGGGCATTGTGCTTGGTGGCTATCTGGCCAAGGCCTTTGCGGGCAATCTGTTCCTGCTGCTGCTATCGGCTGCGGTGGTCTGCCTTATCCTGGGCACCGGTCTGCCTACTGTGGCGGCTTACATCATCACGGCTACAGTGCTCTCCGTCCCTATCCAGCAGCTCGGTGTGCCTCCATTGCTCGTGCACTTCTTTATTTTCGTCTATTCGTGCTATGCACAGGTCACACCGCCTATCGGCGCCGGACTGCTCGTAGCATCGAAGCTGGCTGGAGGCAACTACTGGAAAACAGGAAAAGAGGCCCTTATAGCGACCTCGATAATGTTTGTGTTTCCCTTCATGATGATTTATAGTCCGGCCCTTATGCTCCAGTTCGGTAACCTCTCGGCCATCCAGGTAATCACGCAGTTTGTCAATGCCATTGTCCTGCTTATGGTCCTCACGGTATCCCTTAACAGGTTTGGGTTGACAAAACTCAGTCTTCTGGAGATGGGCGCTCTCGTCATCGCGGGGATATCGGCGGTACTCTTCATGGTATTTCCCGACGTGGGTGTGCCACTCACTATAGCCGCCGTGGTTTTCTCCGCAGCCGGTCTGACGAGCAATATCCGGCGTGCCCGAAGGCTTGGCTACCAGGAAAAGAGGCAGGTGGAACCTATCGAGCTGCTAACGAAAGATATTGTCAGCGACTGACGGCTACCCACACCCGGCTTTGACCTTACCAATGGCGCTGTTCAGCACAGCCTGGTCTGATAAACCCCCTTCAGTCCAGCTTTCTCGACTTCTTTCCCGATGTCATCGCCCTCGCGATAGACGTGCAGCCCTTGCAGGAACTCCTTCTGGATAATCCCCTGGTGGCCGCGTTTGACCTCCTGCCTGGCTTTGCCCACGTGGTCAATGAAAGCCCCGGCGGCCAGATTGGTTGGTAGCTCCAGGCAAGCCTGTCCCAGACCCTTTCGCACTGCGTTATGCCCGGCCAGGTCACCGGTTACCATGCAGTCTATGAGACACATGGATGGACCGCTCTTGGCCCCGCCAGCGAAAAGGTTGGCAAAACCATCAACTTTCAGGCAATTATCACGCACCACCATGTTCAAGCCGTGAATCAGGTGACCGCGGGCACCGGCCGTCGGCTGCATGATGACGCTATTCTCCAGCCCGGGGAAACTCCGCAACGAGCGGGCGTATAGCGGCGACCCGGTGGCGGTCACCTTGACGAAGCCGCCGATGTCCAGGAGCAGAATGTTCAGCTTGGTTATGTCCTGGTCCATCAGCGCGGTAGTGCTGGCCCCGGCACGACCATAACGGACCAGGTCAGGCGCCACGCCGGGTGGCACCGGGATAGAGACATAGCCCTTCTCTCTCAGCTCCTGCTGGATTTTGTCCGAAAGGCTGGCTATAGGCACCATCACGGATGTGCCGATGGTGCCCGGCTTGCCGTCACTGGCAATGCGGTTATAGGTCTTTGCCCGCTTGTTCTTCTCTGTCAGGCCGCCCGGATTGCCAAAAGTAGGACAGCGGTACATACACTCGACACAGCCAAAGCCCAATCTCTCGCAGGCCGCTATACCGGCCACTGTCCCCGTAGCGTCCACAAAAACATCGCCACTGACCCTGGTGCTATCTGCCAGTATGACGGCATTGATGCTCTCATCCGTCATATCAATGTCAGCTACTCTTTTGCCCAAAATAAGGCGGACGCCATGTTCTCGCAAGGCCCGCTGCATAGTAGCGTCCAGCTTGGTGACATTGTAAAGCAGAAGCTTCTTATAGCCCGGCGTATTGATTTCCTTGTGAGTGGCAATGGACTCAAACACAGCAATAATGTCCGCCCCGCCCAGGGCCTGTTCCTGCCTGACCGGCGTCTCCCAGAAGCCGGGCAGCCCCATGCCGGCATGCAGGCCGAGCCCGCCCAGCATGTCCGTCCGCTCTATAAGCGTCACCGTGGCACCAGCCTTCTTGGCTACTGTGGCAGCACTAAAACCAGCTACCCCACCCCCCACAACAATGACTTCCATAATTACTTCCTTTCCAACAGACTCAGCAAAGTTTGGTCCGGTAAACTCCGGTGAGGCCAGCCCTTTCCACCTCTTTAGCTATTTCTGCACCCTCACGGAACACGTTCATCTCCTTGAGAAAGCCTGCTTCGATAACACCGTAGTGCCGTCCCGTCTCTTTACCTGCCCTGACGGCATTGCCGACAAGGTCAACGTAGGCGCCGGCGGCCAGCGTCCTCGGTAGCTCCAGCGGTCTCTGCCCCACGCCTTTTCTCACGGCGTTATGTCCTGCCAGGTCGCCGGTAACCATGGCGTCCATCAGGCACATGGAGTGACCGCCCTTGGAGCCGGCACAGAAGACATTATCAAACCCGTCCGCCTTCAGGGTATTATCCCGCAGCGCCAGGGCGATGCCGATAATAAGGTGTCCCCTGGCTCCGGCTGTGGGCTGCATGATGAGACAGTCCTCCATGCCTGGGAATTTCCGGAAGGAACGGGCATACAGCGGCGAGCCAGTCGCCGTCACCTTGACGAAGCCGCCGATGTCCATGAGGAGAAGGTTCTTTTTGGTGATTTCCTGGTCCATTAAGGCCGTAGTGCTCGCCCCGGCACGCCCATACCGCACCAGGTCTGGTTCCACCCCTTCCGGGACTGGGATAGCGTAGTAGCCCTTCTCATGAAGCTCGGCCTGCACGTTGTCTGCCAGGCTGGAGATAGGCAGCATGACCGAGGTGCCGATAATGCCTGTCTTGCCATCAACGCCCTTACGGTTGAAGGTCGGCATCTTTTTCTCGATGATGCCGCCGGGATTGCCAAAAGTGGGGCAGCGCAGGATACACTCCACACAGCCGAATCCCCATCTCTCACAGGCGGGGATACCGGCGCTGGTGCCCGTGGCATCAACAAAAACATCACCACTGATCCAGTTGCCGTTGGCTGCCATGACTGCCTTGACGCTATTACCGGACATCTCCACATCGTTCACCCGGCTGTGAAGCCTGACGTCAATGCCCTTCTCCCGGCAGGCTTTCTGCAGGCGTGAGTCCAGCTTTGTCACGTTATAGGTCAGGACGTTCTGGTAGCCAGGCGGGTCCATGCTCCGATGGGCCGGAATGGTCTCGATAACGTCAACGAAGTCAGCACCACCCAGCGCTCTCTCCTGGCCCACCACGACATCATAGTCACCCAGCAAGCCAATGCCGGCCACCTGTCCCAGCCCACCCAGCAAGTCCGTCCTTTCGATAAGGGTTACTTCCGCCCCAGCCTTGCGGGCCACCATCGCAGCGCTGAACCCTCCTACGCCACCACCAATGACAACAACTCTCATAACAGCCCTCCTCGCAATAGATGATACTAAATGTTGCCCTTTTTTGGCCTGCTTGTCAACAACCCCGGCGGGTATCCCGCCAAACAGTCTCATGATACGCATTTCGCTTAAAGAAAAATAGCATTCACTTCATGCCCTGTAGGGCCACAGTGATTTCATACGTCTGACCCTATCCCCGTATCCCCTTCCCCTAACTAGTACACCAGGGGAAGGGGAAGAATAGTAAAGAAGGGGGGTGAGAGCGATGATCCTGGTGCATGGTGAAAGTCGTTATTCTGACCTGCCTGGCGCGTTTCGCGGCAAGCTACCTTACGTATTTGCTTTGGCTTTTGCACTGTGCTATTCTTCAATTCAAGAGCCTTTCCTGATACTATCCTGTGCCGAGTACTCTCAGTGTGAGGAAAGGGCTGTCAAACAGCATATTGATTCAGGGGGTGGGGCGGATGGCCTCGTCCGCTTCTGGCGGAAACCCAACGTCTGGCTGGGAAGCACCCTCAGAAGGGCTCCTTTGCCCGCCAAGGTAACAGCGTGCTGTGTAGTTAGTGCTGATTGTTGAAGGCTGATTTCAAGGAGGGTCATTTTATGAAAATCAAGGCGGTCCCCGGCATCATGGGTTGTGTGGAGGCTGGCAAGCTTGACGCCGCGGTAGCCTTCTTCCGGGACGTCCTGGGGGCCGGCATCGGCCCGGAGATGCCCTGGCTGCTCCAGTACGGGCACCGGGCCCGCTGCGCCTACGTCGGCACAGACGAGCTTTTCGAGGTCGAACTGGCGGAGGCTGTGGATGAAAACCTGCCGATCGGCCGGCAGGTAAAGCGGGTGGCACCGAGCTTCTCCATGCTGGGCCTCGATGTTGATGATATTGACGCCTGTATAGCTGAGCTGCGGGCCAAGGGCGTGCGCGTCAGCGACAAGATGAAGATAGACGACAGCAGCTTTGCCGAGCTTTGGGAATGCATGATCCATCCGAAAAGCACCAGCGGCTTCATTGTTGAGCTATTACAGGGAACGCCCAAGGAGGGGGTGCCGGCGCAGGTCACCGGCCCCAAAGAGGGCGGCATCATCAAGGTGCGGCGGGTCTCCGGCATCAATGCTATGTGCGTGCCCGGCACCATGGATGATACTACCCAGTTCTTCCGGGACGCGCTAGGGGCTAAAATTGGCCCGGAGATGACCTGGCGGCGTAAGTTCGGAATGCGTGCCCGCGGCGCCTGGCTAGGCTCCTTCCGCCTGGAGATAAGCGAGTCAACCGATGACACCCTCCCTTCTGGCAAGCAGCACAAGCGCTATGCCCCGGCCTACCAGGTGTTCGGGCTACAGGTGGATGATATTGATGAGGCCATTGCCAATCTGCGGCGGAAGGGCATCACCGTCAGCGATAAGATACCGACTGAGGACCCGGCCCACAAAGACCAGTACCAAGCCTGGATTCACCCCAAAGAGACCTTCGGCCTCATCCTTGAGCTGCTACAGCTCGGCCAGACGCCGCCGGACGGGGAGTGGTAGAGTGCCCTTCGCCCTATAGCTGCCTGTGGCGGCGCCTTAGCTATTGGCCGACGCTTTCACAGTGAGAAATCGGATGAGCGAGGGTGTTTATTAACTCGAAACGTCATTGCGAGGAGCCCGCCACAGGCGGGCGACCCCGTATCAAGCCTGTCCCGTACTTGATACGGGATACGGGGCAGGCTGTGGCAATCTCACCCGACCGTAAGACCGGGAGAATACCACAAACATTCAGACAATTCGGACTGTAGAGATTGCCACGCCTCCGCCTTCGGCGGATGGTCTCGCAACGACATACTCCTCCGACCGGCCGCTGAAAAACCATGCCAGAATTTGCTATACTGACAAGTTAGAGTGTTTCTCTACTGAGGTAACTACATGACCGCGTTCCTATCTTTTCTTTCGGACAGTTGGGTCCTAGTGGTAAAGCCACTGTCTATCTTCGTAGTTACTTTCCTGATTGGCTTCGGCCTGCGCAAGCTGCTGTTAAGCCGCCTCTCCCGCTGGACACAGAAGAGCAAGACGCAGCTCGATGACATCATTATCTCTTCTTTGCGGGGACCGTCTATTATCTGGTTACTCATTCTGGGCATATACCTCGCCATAAGGTTCTCCGACTTGCCCCTTAACGCCATTGATATTTCCGGTAAGGTTCTACTCGTCCTCGGCATTCTTTCGGCGACCCTGTTTCTGGGCAATCTAGCGGCACGCACTATCAAGGTTTATGCGGCTAAAGTGGAAGGGGCGCTTCCGACTACATCCATCACGACAAATGTTGCCCGCGTGGTGGTCTTCGCGCTCGGTGTCCTCATTATCATAAAGGGCATCTTTAACCTCGATATTTCGCCCATACTGGCTACCCTCGGCGTCGGCGGTCTGGCCGTCGCCCTGGCATTACAGGAGACCCTCTCCAATTTCTTTGCCGGGGTTTACATCAGCATGGCCAGACAGATACAAATCGGCGACTATATCAAGCTGGACTCTGGGGAAGAGGGCTATGTCACCGATATTCACTGGCGCACCATCAAAATCAAAGCCCTGCCCAACAACATCATCCTGGTCCCTAACGAAAAGCTGGCGAGAGCGATTGTCACGAACTACTACCTGCCGGATAAAGAACTCGCCGTTCTGGTCAACCTGGGTGTCCACTATAAGAGCGACCTTACCAGTGTGGAACGAGTCACTGTTGAAGTGGCACGGGAGGTAATGAAAGAGGTGACAGGGGGTGTCCCCGGTTTCGAACCATTCATCAGGTATAACAATTTCGGCGACTCCAGCATTGGTTTTACCGTGATTATGAGAGCCAGGGAGTTCGTTGACCAGTACCTCATCAAGCACGAGTTCATCAAGCGGTTGCACGCACGCTACCAGGCAGAGGGCATTGTCATACCCTTCCCCATCAGGGCCATCAACTACGAGCAGGAAAAGGCAGACACCACGGAGAAGGGAAGCGACGCCTAACACAGACGCAATAAGTGCTGACACATCATCTGTCATTGCGAGGATCCCTGCAGGCGGACGAGATTGCTTCGCCTCCGCCTTCGGCGGATGGTCTCGCCATGACAACTATATGTTAATTACTTAAGACGTTCGCGCTAGCCATGCTTCGTCCCAGACCGTCCATAGTCGTCAGCCAGCCGCACCACGTCACCCAGTTCCGCCGTGGAGACCTCAAATATGGTGGTATCTTCAATGGCCTGGATGCGGTGCTTTGTGAGCGGTGCCATCCGAATACACTGGCCAGCTTCCATCGCGGTTGTGGTCAAATTGCCACTCTCCTCGATTTCAAACAGGGCTTTGCCCGCGTAGATATACATGGTCTCGTCCTTTTGCTCGTGGTATTGCAGGCTTAGGCGATGCCCCTTGCGGACGAAAATCAGCTTGCCGGCATATTTCGGGGTGTGGGCAAACAGCAGCTCATACCCCCAGGGTTTCTCCGTCTTGCGGGGCAGTTTCTCGGCCATGTCAGGATTCCTTTCATAACAGGGGGACTTAGCAATCCTTGTCATTCTGAGGAGCGAAGCGACGAAGAATCTCTTTGACTCCCTATTGTCTATTTGAAGCCATGAGATTCTTCGTCATCCGCCTCTGGCAGACTCCTCAGAGTGACCTACCCCCCAGCATGCTGGGGGGCATCTAGCCCCTCCCCTTCCGCTCGAACATTTTCGCCTGGATTGGTCTGTCTTCACGTTTTTGATATTGAATGTATTTCCTGAGTACATCGCCCGTTAGTT
>JACQTX010000249.1 GCA_016210585.1 Chloroflexota bacterium | reverse complement strand
GGAATCCACGCCGGAGGTCTGTCTGGATACCGACTGGAGTTTACCCCGTACTCCGATACAGGGTCGGTATGGTTACATTGTTTTCATCTTTCGTGATGCTGGCGGCAAGCCAGCATGGGGGATTCTGAAGGAGCGAAGCGACTGAAGAATCTGGTGGCGGGGCTGAAGTAGCCCCGTGCCATGCCGAGATTCTTCATAAGCTCTCAGAATGACATACACATCTTACTCGATGCAGGACTGTCGAGAGGTTGGTCAAATGCAAAAAAGATACTACAATCGTGAAATTGAGACCATGTCCCAGAAAGAACTGCGGGACTATCAATGGGCGCTGCTGAAAAAGCAGATTGAGTATACCTATGCCAAGAGTGGACTGTGCCAGCGCCAGTTCGGGGCAGCCGGCATAACGCCCGACGATATCAAGACCTGGGCACACTTCTTCAACATGGTGCCCCTTACGACCAAAGAAGACATGGTGGCTGACCAGGAGCTTTCACCCCCTTATGGGACGCGCCTGGCCGTTCCTGAGAGCGAAATCTTCACCACCTTCGTTACCAGCGGCACATCAGGGAAAGGACAGGAGGTCTTTGCTGACTCCCGGAAGGACTTCGAGCAGCGGATTGGCCGCTTCGCCATGATGCACACCTGGGTCGGTTGGGACAGGGGCGACCGGGTGATGTTCCCCTTCCCGATGAGCATGACGGCGGCGGTCCCCACGCATACCACGCCACTGCAACATTTGGGCTGCCAGGTGTTCAACCTCGGCATGTATGATACTAAGGCCAAGCTCCAGTGGATGAAGCGGTTCCGCATGCGCGGCATCATATCCAATGCGGGCTACCTGGCCACCCTGTCCGCCACAGCTGATGAGATGGGCCTTGTCCCTAATCGTGACCTTGACGTGCGGCGCATTGTGGTGACCATCCAGGCCTACCCGGTAGCCTTTGTCCAGAAGATGAAGCTCAAGTGGCACGCTCAGGTATTCGATATGTACGGCACGTCACAGGGCGCCGGCGGCGGCACCTGTGAAAAGGGCGCCGTAGTCGGCGAGCAACGCGGCCATTACCACCTGATGGACCATGTTTGTCTTCATGAGGTCGTCAACCCGGACACCCTTCAGCCGGTGGCACCAGGCGAATTCGGCGAGGTCATTGTGACACCGCTCAGCCGGGAAGCTTCGCCCTTCCTGCGGTTCCGCACCAGGGACAAGGTGAGGTATTTCCCGCCCGAGGCCTGTGACTGCGAGCGTCCCTTCCCGCTCATGGAAGCGGGCACCATCAGCCGGTATGACAGCATGATGAAAATCAAGGGCGTCAACATCTGGCCGGAGAACGTGGAGGAGGTGGTCCTGGCCAAAGATGAAATCGCCGAATACCAGGGCAAGCTGTATATCTCGGAGGACGGCAAAGAGACCGCCGCGATAGCGATAGAGTTCAAGGGAACGGTGCCGGCGGAGACAAGGCAGACAATGCTTGGCCGGGTCCAGTCCGAGCTACGCGCCAAAACCGGTATTGGTTTCCTTGTTAGCGAATCTGCCGCACCGCTGCCGCGCTTCGAGTTCAAGGCCAAGCGCTGGACAGACCAGCGCGCCAAGGGCCTGTAAACCAAAGCCCCCCTCAAACAGCCGACAACAGTTCGCATTTTCCCTGCAGTTTTCGCCGGTCACGCAGGCAAGAGCGCAGGAGATGGATGGCAATGGTCTCGACCCAGGCTAGCCCGATGATGAGAAGTGTGCGCTCGTGCAGACCGTGCCAGAAACGCTCCGGCGGGATAACCCTGGTGAAGACCAGAATAGCGATGATACTCAGGACAGCGGTCAGGACGCCGGTCACCAGGGTATAGGTAGCAAACCGCCGCCACGCCATGCTGGCCCGGAAACTGGCCGCAAGAAGACAGCAGACTACCGGAAAAATGAATGACATAACCAGCGAGGCTACCCGGTGGATGACAGCGGTCGTCGTCGCCGGTGTCCCTGGCGGCTGGGTTGGCAATATACCGAGGACCAGGAAGCCCACCCCAATCAGCAGCAGGCAGACAAACGCCACCGTTCTCGCCTTGCCCCTGTCCATGGCTAGATAAAGCGTCAATGTGAAGACCACGAAGAGAAGGCCAAACAGGATGAAGCTCAGCGTGACCAGCCAGCCGTAGGTCCCCCATACCAGGGTACTGATTGTCCGGCGAATAGGGTCGAACCTGGGCTGAAACGGCTCAAGAAGAAAGGCGGTCAGAAGTAGCAGGACCGGTGCTATGACGCCGGCTATGGTAGCCAGGCAAGCCGTGCGCAGGCCTAGTCCCGCGGATTTCACCGTCAGTCTCTCGTCCACACATAATCCCCCATGTTACCGCCGCCCTGATTATAGCTTTGACGAGAGTCCTTTGTCTATCAGCTTTTTCGCCTGCAAAAACCCCCGGATTTCGGTGAGTCTATACCCACCCCAGACGCACCGGCTTTCGGTATACTCTCCAGGCATACAGGGCGGAGACGGCAACGAGGCCAATAGCCAGATACATATTATACTGGAAAGTGACGCGCAGCCCCATGATGAGGGCTGTCAGCACCAGGAAAAGGCAGACCGCGGAAAGCCGCTTACGCAGGCGCCGCAGTTTGCCCACCCTCGGCGGGAGGTCCGCCGGCACCGGGCTGTCCGGTTTCACCTGGCTTAGGAGTGCCTCGATGCGCGGTTGCACAGAGAAGTGAATCACGGAGAGCAAGCTTGTCAAAGCCACTAGGGCTACCCACTTTACTACCAGCGCCGGCATCGTGACCAGGCTGGCAAAACCGTAGCCGGCCACGTAGGTCAGGGCCAGGCCACTTGCCGCCATGGTGCCCTGGAAAACAAAGCACCGCACAGCGTTGTGGCGGATGATGTTTTCCATGTAGCGGTCAGTGTAGTAGCCGAGGGGCGCGCCGAAAAGGGCCCGCTCATTGACGATGACCAGCATGTAAAAGGGGGCGGCCATCAGCAATGTGGATAGCAGATGGACCACCAGCAAAAAACCTCGCCATTCTTCCACCGTTCCTCTCCTTTCTTTGAAATACTGTGAATATAGCACAACTCTATGAGAACTGCAATAGAGAATGGCAGAACCGTAATCTGAGGATTTCCTGGTAAATTCTCAAAAATGTCATTGCGAGCGCTTCCTTCCCAAAGGGAAGGAGCCGAAGCCCTTCCAGGAAGGATATCTCAGCGGGTGCGAATCGTCCTTCCGCCGAAGGACTTCGTCCTTCGCGCTTTGCCGGGAAGGATCTCGCAATGATGTTTTTCTAAGTCCGTTGACTTTTCGTTAGAACCCACGAGGTAGCTGATTTGAATACAAACCCACGGATTGCGGCTTACACGGTGTTCTTGACCTGGCGCAAGGTCTGGATATAGTCGTCCACGGCCTTTTCCAGATGGTATTCCGGCTCATACCCCAGCTCTTGCCGTGCCCGGCTGATGTCATAGATGAGCCGGTTAAGCGTTTTGGCCCCCACCGACCTGGGCACAACCTCGATTGGCACGCTACCCAGGACCAGTATAAGGACGTCAATCAGACGCCGGGCAGTCTCGACCCGGCCGCTACCGATATGGAAGATGCGATGTTGCAGGCCCTCAGCAAAACAGGCCTTGACGACGGCCGCGGCGATGTCTTTTACATAGACCATATCATCCTTCAGGTCAATGTCCTCGGCGATGCGAAAAGGCTGGCCGGAGAGGGCACCTTCGATAATGGCACTGTACAGGGCGGTGTAGCCGTGCCGGGCGCCCTTTCCCGGCCCGTATGTCGAAGAAAACCTGAGCACCACCACATCCAGCCCGTAAATCCGGTTATAGCTCAAGGCCATGTTCTCGGCGAAGAGCTTGGTGGCGCCATAGACCGTCATCGGCGCCTTGGCATAGTCCTCATCAATGGGCTTACAAATAGGATTGCCGTATTCGCCCTGGGCAGGGGCATAAACGCCCTTGGTGCTGATGAAGACCAGTCTCTTCACTTCCATGAAACGGCAGGCCTCGAATATGGTCATGGCACCCTCTACATTGCCCCGGTATCCCATGAAAGGGTTCGCTTCAAGAGGGTCAATAAGGGTTGTCGCCATGTGGATGACGCGCCCCACGTTGTGGGCCTTCATGGTGCTGACAATGCTGGGCAGGTCGAGCATATCCCCGGTGGCGATAGCGACATCCGGGACGACATTTCTGATGAGGGTAATATCGGGATGACGGCTAAAGGTTACCACTTTTGCCCCCGTCTCGAGCAGCCTTCGAGTTACCCAGGAACCGATTACCCCCGTGCCGCCGGTGACGAGAACAGTGCTCATACCTGCCTCCTTCAGATTTGGCCAGACTATAACACAGTCCCCCCGGTTTGACAAGGCTGGGGTAACCCCTCTTGTCATAAACATGACTTCCCCGGATTTCCGCTATCCCAATGCTGACACTATAGGGAGTGCGGACTAATGACAGCTCTACAGTGGGCAGTGATACAGGTGAATGTTGACCCTGCGATAGGAACAGAGCAAAAGGGCACAAGGCCTGTGCTCATAGTCAGCAATAAAGACTACAATCAAAGAGGTAATGCCTTGTTGAGTCCTGAAGCCAGATCGAGATGGTATGTTTTGATTTCGCGAGCCATATCGGGGGCAGAGTTGCGTAGAATAATCGAGAGTCTGGATGCGATTGGTGCTGGCCAGACTTTTCAGCCATTTGAGACAATACCGCAAAGAGATAGTATCTCAGATTTGTTGGACACGGACAGTCACCTTAAGAAAGCCATGAAGCTAAAGAAAAATATAAGGCTAAATACTACGAAGAAAAGGCGAAAGAGTTGAGGGGCAGGGACCTGCAAAAAGCAGAATATTTTTATTTAATGCTTAGGATTGCCGCTGCTTCTTCTATGAATCTCTCTGCGGAGGCAACTACTGCTTTTGCCCCGTCCATAGAAAATTCGGCTTCGTAATCGGCGGCCTCAGGAAGATTCATAGCGTTGAGAAAATCTCGCCCCGCTTGGGCCTCGAGCTTGCCTTCTTCAATAAATAGTGTCCTTAAGGCGATGGAAAGGCAGTAATGGCTCTTTTCCCGGTAGCCGCGAGAGTAGATACTAATCGTTTCATAATAATTTGATCGTGCTCCCCCT
>JACQTX010000250.1 GCA_016210585.1 Chloroflexota bacterium | reverse complement strand
TATTTCTTATGGGCGTCACATCCGGTATAATATTTCATGCTGCGGTACCTCCTTCTTTATTTTTTGTCGTACTACTATTTTATGAGGTAACCGCAGCGTTTTCATATAATCAATGACAGATTCGACTTGTTATTCGCGAATCCACGGATTGCGGGCAAAGCTGTTTGTCATATGGTTTTCAGGCCCGCTGCTGCGTCTTGACAGGCGTGGTATAATATATCAATCCTGTAATTCACAGCCGGACACGGACGAGATAATGGCAAACTGTCAAAGGAGGTGAGCTATGAGAAGAAGAACACTCGTCATACTTGTAGCCTGTCTGACCCTGGTAGCCCTGACCCTGGCAATCGCCTGTGCCAAACCCACACCAGCACCTAAACCTGCGCCTACAGTAACCGTGACAGCACCAGGGCCGACCGTAACGGCAACAGCCACTCCCGCCTTCAAACCGATTGAGCTGAAGATGACCACCTACGCTTCCGCCAAGGAGTTCACCACCCTCCTGTTTGAGGAGATGGGCAAGAGAATTACCACCCGCACCAATGGGGCGGTGACCTTTAAGGTGCATGTCGGCGGGCAGCTTGGCGGTGCCAAAGAGGTGCTGCCGCTGGCACGGGACGGCACCGCGGACATCGCCATCTTCGGCGAGGGTTACTATCCCGGTGAGTTCCCCTTGACCGGGGTCGCCGTCCTGCCCTATACCGGGCAGTTCGGTGACATCAAGGCCAGGCAGTTCCTGCAGATTATCAAGGAGTTCCCCGAAATAGAGAAGGAGTTCTCCGGCAAGGGCGTCAAGCTCCTGATTCCCGGCCAGAGTGCTGACCCCATTATCGTCATGAAGTCGAAGAAGATACAGAACATGGCGGACTTCAAAGGCTTGAAAATCCGCACCGCCGGCAATGATGCGGCCTTGATGGAAGCCTGGGGTGGCACGCCTGTAGGTTTGGTCTATGCCGATATCTATGATGCCCTCTCCAAGGGGACGATAGACGGCTCCTTCAGCATGCCCATCTGGTCTTATCCGCCTGTCGGCCTGCACGAGGTGGGCAAATACTACATCCAGCCGAAGACGGGCAACACCTTCAGTCTCTACATCGTCATGAACCAGAACAGCTACAACAAGCTCCAGCCCGAGGTGCAGAAGATCCTCGATGAAGAGGCCTTGCGAGCGACCAATGAGCTATGGGCAACGGTGGCCATGGGCATTCTCCGCGAGGCCCTGGGCAAAGCCGCCGCGGTGGCTGGCAACGAGTTCTACGCCCTGTCAGATGACGTGCTCAAGCAGATGAAAGATGCCAGCATGACCAAGGTGCACGCGAAATGGATAGACGATACCGCAAAAGCGACCGGTATTGCCCGTGACCGCCTTGAGAAAATGGTGTCCCGCTGGATTGAGCTGAACAACCAGGCACAAGCGCAGACCAAGCTTATCAACTTTGACGAGCTTTACCAGAAAGAGTTCGCCAAGAAGTAAGCACGCTCTACCTGCAGACTGTCAATGGGCAAGCTCATAACGCGGGTGCTCCAGGTCCTGGACGGTATCGGGGTGGTGAGCATCATCCTCATGATGCTCACCACCACCGCTGACGTCATCGCCCGGAAATTCGCCAATCACCCCATAGTGGGCATGACCGAGCTGAACAAGAACCTGCTCGTGTTCGTCGCCTTCCTGGCGCTGGGCTACGCCCAGTACTTCAAGCAGCACGTCCGGACGGAGATGGTCCTCAGCAAGCTGTCACCAAAGCCCCGGTGGACGGCAGAGCTAGTCGAGCTAGTCTTCGCTCTGGTCATTACCGCCTTTTTCACCTATGGCGGCATTGTTGCTGCTTATCGGGGCACGATAGCTCACGAGCGTGAGCTTGGGCTTATCCCCTTCCCCATGTGGCCCGGGCGTATTGCCCTGGCCCTGGGGCTCCTCTCGCTATGCATGCAGTTCCTGGTGGAAATAGTCTATTACCTGCGCCACCCACGGCAACAGCTGGAGAGCCAGAAGAGAGTAGAGATTGTATGAGCACAGAGCTGCTGGGCGTAATCGGCGTAATCGTCATGCTGGTGCTCATATTCGCCGGAGTCCATGTTGCCATTGCCAACGGCGCCGTCGGTTTCATCGGGCTGGTGCTCACCACCAACATGCAGGCAGCGGTGCTGCAGGCGGCAAATATCTTCTTTCATACTTCCAGTGACTACTCTCTGACAGTATTGCCTCTTTTCATTATTATGGGTTTCTTTGCCGGGGCCTCTGCGGTTAGCCGCGGCGCCTTCGACTTCGCCTTCAAATGGCTGGGCAACTTTCCGGCCGGGCTCTACTTGGTGACTATCGGGGCCTGCGGCCTGCTGGCGGCAGCTACCGGCTCGACTTTCACCGGGACGGTGGCCGTAGGCAAAAGCATCTTGCCCGAAATGGAGCGCTATCACTACGACCGGAAGCTGTCCGTAGGCTGTATTGCCTGTGCCGGCACGCTCGGCGTGCTTATTCCGCCCAGCATTCCCTTCGTTATCTACGGCATCGCTACCCAGGAGTCCATAGGCGAACTGCTCATCGCCGGCATTATGCCCGGCATCCTCACCATCGTTGTATATATGATTGGTATTACCATTCTGGTGAGGCTCAGGCCAGAGCTAGGGCAGAAGGCGGTGAAGTTCACCTGGAGAGAGCGGTTCAGGGCGTTGCCGGGCGTGTGGGGTGTGACGGTCCTGTTCGGGGTGGTAATGGGGGGACTCTATAGCGGTGTTTTTACGCCCACCGAGGCGGGCGCCATCGGCGCCTTCGCGTCGATGATAATGCTGGTCATTGACAGGAAGGGGGACAGCTTTCGCGAGATAAGAAAAGGTGCCGCCGAAGCCATGATGTCCGGCGCCATGATATTCTTTATCCTGGTGACCTCGGTCGTCCTGACACGTTTCCTGACGGTAGCCGGCACCGTTGATGTCTTGACCGACTTCATAGAGGGCGGGCTTTCCCCATGGGTGATTGTGGCCGTCATCATATTAGTATCCATAATATTTGGTATGATACTGAGCGCCACGGCTGCCCTGCTGCTTATCGCTCCGATTGCGCACACCGTTCTCACGAGTGCCGGTTTCGATGGTATCTGGCTGGGCGTTATCCTGGTCAAGATGTTCATGCTGGCCGGTCTGACTCCGCCGGTGGCCCTGAATGTCTATGTGGCCAAGTCCCTGGTGCCGGACATGAGCCTGGAAGATGTTTTCAAAGGGGCCATGGTATGGGCGGCACTGGACCTTGTCAGCACTATTATCCTCATAATCTTTCCGATAATCAGCACCTGGCTGCCCAGCCTGTATGCCAAGACGTAGGTCAGTTTCGAGATTTATGATTTAAGAATTTACACTTTATTCTCAAAGCATAACTCTAATAACGAGGTTAGACTACTACTTGGTTGCATAAGTACATACACAATTACAGTCCCTTCTCCCTCGAGGGGCTTTGCCCAGAATGACATGAGCGTGGGACTTTTGGGGCAAGGCTCTCAAGGGGCGAGGAAATACGTCTGGCTATTCTTGGAGCTAAGCGCTAATCCATCGGGAGAAGGCCTCGTTTTGCCAGGTCGGCGGCAATATCCTGCAGTCCCAACTCGTTCAGCTTGGCGCGGGTGGGGATAGCTGTCTTCGGGTCACAGCCACGTAAGCGGTAGTATTCGTCCATCACCTTATCGTAGGTTTCCAGCTTGATGGGCAGCTTGTCATAGTCGAAAACCGGATTTGGCTCTCCCTTTTCGATAAGCCATCTGAAGACAAAGGGGTAGTCATCAACGCGGCGCATCCCCTGGCGGGCGTTAAAGGCCCGCTCCACAACATACTGCCGTTCGGCGGCTTTCTTGACGTCCTCCGGAGTAAAGGTCTCTCCGGTAACCTCGGTGAGCAGATGGCTGACATCGGTCATGTTGATACCATGGACGCACAGACAGAACCACATGGCAAACTTACACAGTCCCGCCGTATCCGCCGTAGCACAGTTATTTTCGAAGTCATAGACAACGAGCGCCTTTGACAGGCTGGGCGTCCACGGCTCGAAGGCATTCGGGTCCCCGTATCTTTCCCGGGCGATTCCGGTCAGAAGCTCGTTAGTCAGGCCCCACCGTTGCCGGAAGTCGTGAGTGTAGATGCTGGGCCCGCCGCTGAGGTGGTCATAGCCACGGTTAGACATATTGAGCGCCAGCGTATAGTGGAGCGTGGTGCCGGTCCCCGGCCCCACGTTGTAGGTATAGGAGCCCTTGCCATGGGAAGCCCACTTCTCTGACCCATGCCCGATTTGTTGGGCGGCCCGGAGCGGGTAACCGTCCAGCACGGCACCGAAGCCTTCTTTATAGGCTATTTGCCGGGTCAGCTCGAGGGCCGACTCCTCATTGCCCCAGCTGAGGTCAAGCCCGCCCGTGTCCTCTTTGCTAATGACGCCGTTCTGCCAAAGGTGCATCGCCCAGTTGATAGCCGTGCCCGGCGAGTCCGCATTCAGTCCTAGCTCGTTGCACAGGCTGTTGTAATGGACAAGGAAAGGGGCGCTGAGTATCCGCATTCCGAAGCCCCAGATTTGCACATTGCCTTCCAGTCCTTCACCGTGGGCACCCTTGTATTTGCCCTCTTTGACACGGAGGAAGTGGCTGCAGTGCAACGGGCAGCCAAAGCAGGCCAGGTTCTTCTCAATCAGCGGGTCAAAGGCTTTGTCCTCAATCTCGGCACCGCCGAGGCCGCCCGTCAGGGCTTTACCCACCGGCGAGCTGCTGTAGGCCGTCCCCACCCAGGATAGCGTCCCGTATTTGCTGTGGGTCTCGTAGAGCGGGTCCTGCTTGATCCTCTGGAGCAACGTCTTGCAAAGCTTGAGGAACTCCGCCGGACGGGCGACGCGGACGCCCTGCGTGCCTCTTATGGCTACACCCTTGAGGTTCTTGGAGCCGAAAACGGCACCGATGCTGTTCTTACCGGCAGCCCGGCTCAAGTCGCTGATGACGGCGGACTGCAGACACAGGTGCTCCCCCGCCGGTCCAATAAGCAGTGTGGCGGTCTCCGGGTCGCCCAGCTCATCGCAGAGCATGCGCCGGGACACGGAGATGGTCTTCCCCCACAGGTGGGCCGCGTCCCTTATCTCCACCCTGTCATCCTGGATATTGATATAGACCGGCTTCGGCGCTTTACCCCTGATTTTGATGATGTCATACCCGGCCCACTTCATCTCCGGGCCGAAGTTGCCGCCGCCGTTGCTGCGGCCGTAGATGCCAGTCAGAGGAGACTTTGTCGCTATCTCATAGCGGCCACCTGATGGTGCCAGGGTGCCCACCAGCGCCCCTTGCCCGATGAGAATGACATTCTCCGGGCTGAGCGGCTCAACAGCGGGGTCAACTTCATCATAGAGCATTTTTGCCATCAGGGAGGCCCCGCCAATATGTTTGATAGCCAGGTCACGGGACAGGGTCTCCCGTTTTATCCTGCCACTGGCAAGGTCTATGTCCAAGACCTTGCCGCCCCAACCATAAGAAGTGCTCATTTGTTTGCCTCCGCCTCAACCAGATTGTCCGAATATGCCTCATTCGGTACCAGTGCCCCCAGGGACTTGCCCAGTTTCTCCATTGCGCCACGGCGTCTCATCAGGGCCGTCCGGTCGGCGGTAACATAGGTCAGTGCCCCGGTAGGACAGATAGCCACACACTCGGGATTGCCGCCGCACAGGTCGCAGTTGGTAACGATGTTCTCCACCGGGTCCAGGGAAAAGCCGCCGAAGGGACATTCCATGATACATACCTTGCAGCCGATGCAGAGTGGCTGGTCAATGGCCACCAGGCCCGTCTCCTTGTTCTTGCTGATAGCATCCACGGGGCAGGCCTTTATGCACGGTGGGTTTTCACAGTGGTGACAGACGATGGGCTGCATTATTCCCTCTTCTTCCCACCTGAGTATGCTAATACGAGAGCGGGCGGGATTGAAAGTTTCCGTCTTGCTGAGGGAGCAGGCCATGGTGCACATGCGACAACCGGTGCACTTATCGGCATCAATGAACAGCATTTTCCTCATACGCTTTCTTCTCCTATGCCAGCCAACCGATAATATATTAGCGTCTTGGGTAATTGCTTATGCACTATGATAAATCCGAAGCACGAAATTCGAATTTGCTTCGTGTTTCGATTCCTTCGTTAAACTCAGGGCATGATTCGGATTGCGAATTTAGCTTCACACCATGCGCAACTATTTATGTCATTTATAGATAGAATCAGGCGGCATCAAAATGATGCCGCCTGATTCCTGTTACATATATATCCCTACAGCCTGACCAGCTTAGCGGTAGAAACGCCAGGCAGGGCCAGTATTTGCTGACGCTGTGCCTCCGGCAGGGCTTCATCCAGCGCCAGAATCATCAGCGCCTGGCCTCTCGGCTTGAGGCGGCTCAGGTGCATGTAGCTGATATTTATATCGGCGTCACCGGTTATCTTGCCTACCGCGCCGATAAGCCCGGGGCGGTCGCGATGGTCACTGAAGAGATAGTAGCCGCCGGTGGGCACAATATCGAACCAATAGCTATCAACGCGGACAATATGCGGCTCCCCACGCATAACTGTCCCCGCCACGATAGTCGTGCCGCGGTTCGTCGCTACCTCGGCGGTTACGAGGCTGACGTAGTTCTCACAGGTTGTCCTTTTTTGCTCCACAATGGAAAGCCCGCGCTGAGCAGCCACAATATCCGCATTGACCAGATTGACCCGCTCCTCGCTGATGCCTTCCAGCAGGCCGCCCAGGACGGCAGCTTTGAGAGCATGGCTATCATAGGCGGAGATCTCACCGTCATAGCTAATCTGGATAGCGTTCATCTGCCCTTCCGCCAGCTGCCGGGCCAGCTTGCCCACAAGACTGGCCACCCTGATGAAGGGCGCCAGCACGGACAGGGTCTCCGGCAGGATTAGCGGCGCGTTTACGGCGTAGCGGGGCGGGCAACCCTCAAAGACGTCCACTATCTGCTCGGCGACGTCCTTTGCCGCCGTGACCTGGGCTTCCGCAGTGGAAGCACCCAGGTGAGGGGTAACGATGATATTATCCTCTTCGAAAAGCACGCTCTTCGTGGTCGGCTCGACAGGGAAGACGTCAATAGCAGCACCGGCTACCCGCTTTTCCCGCACCGCCTTGACCAGGGCTTCCTCATCAATCAGCCCGCCGCGGGCGGTGTTAATTATGCGAACGCCTGGCTTGACCATGGCCAGCTCTTTCGGGCCGATAAGCCCCTTGGTGGCATTGGTCAATGGTATGTGCAGCGTGATAAAGTCCGAGTCCTTGACTAGCTGCTCGAAGGTGACCATCTCTATCTGCAGGTTGTGGGCGTAGTCCATCGAGACAAAGGGGTCAAAGCCGACAAGCCTCATCTCGAGGGCGCGGGCACGCCGGGCGACGGCCGAGCCGACATTGCCCAGGCCGACAACGCCCAGGGTCTTGCCGCGCACCTCGGTGCCCGTAAACTCGGTGCGCTTCCATACGCCGGACTTAAGCACGGTGTTTGCCCGCGGGATGTGGCGGGCCAGTGCCAGCATCAGGGCAATAGTATGCTCGGCGGCGGAGATGGTGTTGCCGTGTGGGGCGTTGACGACGATGATACCCTGTCGGGTAGCCTCTTCGACGTCAATGTTATCCACCCCGACTCCCGCCCGCCCGATGACCTGCAGCTTCTTGCCGGCCCGGATGACATCGGCGGTGACCTGCGTCTGGCTGCGCACCAGCAGGGCCTCATAGTCACCAATAGCCGCCACCAGGTCAGCCGGCTTGATGCCCACCTTGACATCCACCTGGGCATGGTCACGCAGCAGGGCCAGTCCTTCTTCCGAGATGGGATCAGCGACCAGGACTTTCATATCTAAGCACTCCCGAAGCCAGCCCGTGGCAGCACCACCTTGAGGGTGTCAATTACCTTCTTAATATCTTCCTCCGCCACCCAGCCCAGGTGGCCAATGCGGAAGATCTTGCCCTCCAGGGTCTGCTGACCGCCGGCGAGCACAATCTTGAACTCCTCGCGCATGATTTTATTCGATTTCTTGGGGTCGAGGCCCTTGGAAGCGACAACAGCCGTCACAGTATTGGAGGCGTAGCGCTCATCAGCCGCCAGGAGCGAAAGCCCCAGGGACTTGACGCCTGCCCGTGCGGCCTTACCGATGCGCACGTGCCGGGCGACAATGTTCGGCAGGCCTTCCTTCAGCATCATATCGAGCGAAACGGACAGGCCAAAGGCAATGGATACCGCGGGGGTGAATGGCGTCTCTCCCTTGTCCAGAGAGCTTTTAGCCTTAGCCAGGTCGAAGTAGAAGCGGGACATTTTGGCTTTGGCGTTGGCCTGCCAGGCGGCCGGGCTGATACTGACCATGGCCAGCCCCGGCGGCACCATGAACCCCTTCTGCGAGCCGGTGATGGCCACGTCTATATTCCAGGCATCAACGGGCAGGTCAATGCAGCCCAGGCTGCTGATACCGTCCACCAGCAGCAGCTTGTCGAAGCTCTTCACTATCTTGCTGATAGTGGCCAGGTCATTGGTCACACCGGTGGAGGTCTCATTATGCGTAACGAGCACCGCCTTGACCTGCGGGTTGGCCTCAAGGGACTTGCGCACCGTATCAGGGTCGGCGGCCTGGCCAAACTCGAAGCGCAGCGGGACGACCTCTGCACCATACTGCTTGGCGATATTGGCAAAGCGGTCGCCGAAGACGCCGATGGATACGGAGAGGACCTTATCACCCGGTGAAAGGAAGTTGACGATACCGGCCTCCATGCCGCCAGTGCCCGAGCATGTCAGCAGCAGCAGGTCATTCCTGGTCTGGAACAGGAGCTTCAGCTTCTGGGTGATGTCCGCCAGTATCTGGCGGAACTCCGGGCCACGGTGGTTTATCATTTGCCTGGAGATGGCATCGAGGACTTCCTTTGGCAATGGGGTGGGCCCCGGGATACGCAGATTTTCCATTCGGCCTCCTTACAGACGATTTACCAATATTTTAGCAGTATGTCTAGCGACTTAACAATATGATAGCGGCAAAAGCCAGCACCAGGCCGATCACCTTGGGGACAGATACCGGCTCGTGCAGGATGAGTATGCCCAAGAGGGCCACCACCATAGCGTTAAGGGCATAGATGGGCATTACTATTGATAGCGGGCCTTTCTGGATGGCCATGTAAAGGGTGATGGCGCCCACCGTCATGGGCACCGCGATGAGGATGGCATACCACCAGTAGATAGGCTGTGCGGGGATGATAGGGAGCTTGGTAAAATAGATATAGAGATACAGCCCCGGCAAATAGACCAGCGCACCGGCAAAGGCAATAACCGGGCCGGAGATATGCGGCGAGATGACCTTGGCCAGAAAATAGTGCAGCCCCAGGAACACCATGGTCAGCAAAGCCAGCACCAGGTAGCTCATTGGTCTTCTCCTCAGTCTTGACTGATTACCCTGGCAAAACGGGTTTTCCAACTCCGCTGTCTAGTGCAGACACACCAAGAGCATGAATGCCACCCTGAAAAATACGTGTCACTGCGAGGAGCCCGTCTGTGGCGGGCGATGTGGCAATCTCATGAGTTCGGATGAGATTGCTTCGCCTCCGCCTTCGGCGGATGGTCTCGCAATGACAGTCCTACGTTGCTAAGTCCCCGGTATTACTGGGGGAATGAACTGGACTCTCCCCCAGCGGAGTTTACCCACCTGAATAGGTGTGCCGTCCTCAACATCAGCATAGAAAGTGGTGACCGGTTTTCCGCTTACCTTCACAGCCCCTTGTCTAATTAGACGCACGGCTTCACTCGTGCTACCTACGAGACCGCTGGACACAAGCTCATGTCTAAGGTCAATGTGACTACTATGCGTAGGTACTGGGACCATATCAGAAGGCATCTCCCGCTTCTGAAACACCTTTGTAAAGTGCTCGTCTGCCGCGGCGGCTTCCTTCTCACTGTAAAGCTGGGTGATAAGCTCTCTCGCCAGACGTTTCTTCAGTTCCATAGGGTTCACGCTCTGGCCTTTCAATGCTTCACGAAACCCGGCTAGCTCGGCATCGGGCACGTCTGTCAAAAGCTCGAAGTAGTTCAGGAGAAGGCTGTCCGGGACGGACATGATTTTGCCGTAGATTTGCTCCGGCGGCTCGGCCACGCCGATGTAGTTGCCCAGGCTCTTGCTCATCTTCTTGACACCATCGGTGCCGACGAGCAGGGAGACCATGAAACATTGCTGCGGGCGCTGCCCGACCATGCTCTGCAGCTCCCGGCCCATGAGTAGATTGAACTTCTGGTCGGTGCCGCCGAACTCCACATCTGACTGCACCGCTACTGAGTCATAGGCCTGCAAGAGGGGGTAAAGCAGCTCGGTCAGCGAAATGGACTGCCCGGCATTATACCGCTTGCTGAAATCTTCCCGTGCCAGTAGCTGGGCAACGGTGAACCGGGCGGTCAGCCGGATGATATCGCCGAGGTCGAATTTGCCAAACCATTCGCTCTGCCACCTGACCTCGGTGCGCTCCCTATCCACCACCTTGAAGAACTGCTCCATGTAGGTGTGGGCATTGGCCTGCACCTGCGCCATGGTCAGCATAGGGCGGGTGACGGAGACACCGCTGGGGTCGCCGATTTGTGCCGTCCAGTCCGCCACAATAAGCACAATCTGATGGCCCAGTTCCTGGAACTGGCGCAGTTTTCTCAGGGTCACCATATGCCCCAGGTGGATATCGGGGAAGCTGGGGTCGAAGCCCTCTTTCAGGCGCAGCTTCTTGCCAGCGCGTAGCCCCGCTTCCAGCTCTTCCTTGACGATTATCTCAGCAACGCCCCGTCTTAATATGTAGTCAATATCTTGCTTAGTCATTAGTCTTCATCACTCTCAGTGCTTAACATGACAGGTTGAAAGCAAATAATAGCCATCAGCATCCAGAAATCAGCCATTAGCTGAAAGCTGCCTGCTGAGCGCTGATAGCTTATGAAGCACCCAGTATCGCCCGCCCCTGCTTTACATCCTCGCCTATCTGCTTTTTCAGCGCCTCAACATCGGCGAAACGCTTTTCTCCCCGCAGACGCTCAATGACGTCAATGCGTAGCTCCTGTCCGTAGAGATTGCCGCTGTAATCCATGATATAGACTTCCACGGTGCGCTGCTTGCCATTAAAAGTGGGCCGCAGGCCGATATTGGTCACCGAGGGGTATGTCCTGTCACCAACGTAGGCCATGGTAGCATAGACGCCATCAGCGGGGAGGGCCTGGTCCGGCTCGACCTCGATATTGGCGGTGGGGAAGCCGAGCTTCACTCCCTGACTCGTGCCGGCAACCACGATGCCGCGCAGGCTAAAGGCACGTCCGCTCAGCGCCTGTACTCGCTCCATATCCCCTGTGGTGAGTGCTTTCCTGATAGCCGTGCTGCTGACTACGTCACCATTCATGGTTATGGGCGGGACAACGGTCACGCTGAAGTCCAGCTCCCCTCCCAGCTTCCGCAGGTTGGCGATACTGCCTTCCCGGTCCTTACCCAGGGCGAAGTCCGGGCCGACGACCAACCCCCTCATCCTCAGATACTTTCGCAGCAGCCCGACGAACTCCCGGGCACTCAGCTGCGCCAGAGCGCGGTCGAAGGTCAGCACAACCACATGGTCCACACCTTCCGCTCTGAGTAGGTTGACGCGCTGGGCAAGATTGGTCAGGTAGGGCAGTCTGGTCTCCGGCAGCAGCATCTCCTGCGGGTGCCGCCGGAAGGTCACTACCCCGCTCAGCAGGTCTTGCTGGCGAGCTAGCACTCTTAGCTGCGCCAGCAGGTGCTTATGACCGAGGTGGACGCCATCAAACACCCCGATGGTGAGAAGCATATCCTTTTTTGGCGCCACTCGCGCCATCTCTTGCTCAACAGACATATGTCTCTTTATTCACAGGTGATAATCAAAGGTCTGCGCCAGAGGAGGCAGATATGTCAACGATATGAAAGCCATAGCTATGCGGCTAAAACGATTTCATATTAGCATAAGCCCAATCAGGGGTCAATTTGGACTGAGGGCCAGTCCATAGCTCAGAAGTAGTCTTCCAGCTTCATGGACTGCCAGAGGTCGGGGGGCGGGGTTATCCGGGTGGGATAGGGCAAGTTGACCGGCCTGGTGGCATCTATGATGGTCTTGGCCATAACGCCGCCGCGGCTCACGCCCTTCTCATCAGCGCTCTCGCTGTGTGAGCGGGGATTGAGGACACCGGCCGCCATATCGGGCACTACAGCCACGTCTTTATCAAATGACACCCTTGTCGCCAAAGCCCAGAGCACGTCCTCTTCATTGAAGATGTCCACGTCATCATCTACCACAATGGTCAGACTGCCGTTGCGGTCAGCACCAATGGCCAGCAAGCCGGCCAGCATGCCTTCCCCTTCAGCCCGTTTGTGGATGGAGACATAGGACGTGAACATGCGCCCGCTGACAGGGTAATGCACCGCTTTCAGCGTGGGAATCCGGCGGTGGATGACATCCCACAGCCCGGACTCCAGGTTGAGTATGCCGGCCAGCCGGTGCTCGGCATGGTGCGGGTCAAGGCCGTGATAGATGGGCTCTTTGCGCATCGTGATGCAGGTGACATCAATGATGTAGCAGTCCTTTGTGGATAGCCCGTAGTAGCCGGTGAACTCACCGAATGGGCCATCGGTGCTTTGCTGTTTCGGGTCAATGATGCCCTCGATGGTTATCTCGGCATCGGCGGGTACCGGTATGTCCACCGTCTCCGCCCTGGTGACCCGCAAAGGCTCGCCGAGCAGGCAGCCCGCTATCTCCAGCTCATTCATCTCCAGAGCGCCGGTGTGGCAATAGCCCATGACCACCGCCGGGTGGTGCCCGATGCTGATAACGACCTCCATCGGCAGGCCCAGCTCAGCACGCCGGCGGGCGACATAGGCACCGTGATTGGTGGGCACGATATAGCAGCCGAGCTTGGCCTTGCCCTTCACCTCGTGGCGGTACACACCCACATTGGATATGCCGCCATCGGGTTCTTTGCTGATACACCCGCCGATGACGATGTATTTCCCGGAATCAAGAGGGTAGTGTTTGGGGATGGGGAAGATGCCCAGGTCAATGTCTTCACCCTTAAAGATGACCTGCTTGACCGGCGCCTCAGCAGCCGGGACCCATTTGACGGGCATGGGCTGACTGACCCGTTTGCGGAATTCCTTCAGGACTTCCTCCCTGCCCCACTGCTTGAGAGTCGCCGGCGGAATGCCCATGGCCAGGCCGAGCAGCTCACGGCTGCCAAAGAGATTGGTCACATAGGGCATCCGGCCACCCTTCATTTCAGGCACATAGATTACCGGATTGCGCCCCTGCTGCGCCAGCTTCTGCTGGAGGACGTTAATCTCATAATCTATGGCCAGGGGCTTTTTGACTTCCAGGTAGAACTCCGGGCCGGCTGCCTTGGCTGTCTCCAGAAATTGCCTCAGGTCTTTGCCCATCGCTTTCTCCTTCTGCCTTTTGGTGCGCCTTTAATACAAACGGACTAACCAATGCAGTATGACTGTCATCGCGAGGAGCCCTTCGTAGAAGGGCGACGTGGCAATCTCACGAGTTCGGGTGAGAAGTATGAAAATGACATTTTCGGGATTGGAAATCTATTTTCATAACTACGCCAAGAACGAAGCGACATTACAAACACGTCCGTATTAGTCAAGCAATTAAAGTCTTTAACTCATCCCTTACCTGCGCAAAGGTGACCACCTTCGCAAAAAGGCTGTCCAGCGCCTCAAGGGCCGCTTTTTGCCGCTGCTGGCCCAAGGTGGCCGTAAGGTCACCGACAAGCCACACCCGGAACCCCAGCATCATGGCATTGGCCACCGTGGTAAATACGCAGACGTCAGTCATTACGCCGCAGGCAATCAGGGTTTTCACTCCCAGGCCACGGAGCAATGGTTCCAGACTTGACGCCCCGGCGATGAAGGCACTATTGCGGACTTTGTTGACAATATAGTCTGTGGGCAAGATGTTCAAGTCCTGGTAGAACTCGGTGCCTCTTTTCCCGGCCGTGGCCTCCAATTCTGAATCGGTCTGCTCTCTGAGTTCGGACAAAAGCCCCATATCGGACAGGTCCGGGCGGAAGTAGTTCCGGAGGTGGACTACGGGTATCTGCAGCCTCCGGCACAGGTCGGTCAGCTCGTTCACCATCGGGACAAGTTTCCTGCCTTCCGGGCATTCCCGCGGTGACCCCGGCTCAAGATAGGCCGCCTGCAGGTCTATGGTCAGGCAAGCTGTCTCCCCAAGCACGATTGTCCACTGGTCTTTGAGTGGCAAAGGTGACCTCCTTCTCCGCGTCTTGCGGAAATAACGGTGGCGGACTGCCATGAGTCCATTGGTTCTCAGATTTTACCGCAATGCAGGGGTTATGGCAAGTAAGCTTTGTACACCCAAATCAGCTATTCTGCCGATAGGTCGGGGTAGGAAACCCGACCTGAAGTGGCGGCAGTTGGAGAACCTGCCCTACTGGGGCTAACAGGCTAATGGCTCATAACGCTTTGCCTTTGTCTTAGTCCCCAGCTATAGGCTATAATCTGGTAAGAACGTGTTTCATACTGGTAGCAATGTGTCCTGGTTCTATTATGTTGGCCGAGCATTGACGAAAGCGGCCCTTTTCCTGCTGGTACGCTACGAGGTGAGGGGCAAAGAGAATATCCCCCGGCAGGGCGGCGTGCTGATTGTCTGCAATCATCTCCACCTGGCTGACCCGGCCGTCCTCGGCGTTTCCTTCGGGCGCCGTGTCGTCTTCATGGCCAAGGAGGAGCTCTTCCGTAGCAGGCTGGCCGGCTATTTTATACGTGAGTTCGGTGCTTTTCCGGTGCGGCGGGGACAGGCTGATCGTGAGGCATTGCGCCAGGCCCGCAGTATCCTGGTCAGCGGGCAGGCACTTATCATGTTTCCGGAAGGGATGAGGAGCCGGAGCGGCCAGTTGCGCTCGGCTTTCCCGGGATCAGCCCTGATTGCATTACATAATGGCGTGCCCGTCCTGCCCGTGGGCATTACAGGCACAGAGAAGCTGAGGGGACGGTCATGGTGGCTGCGGCGGCCCAGGTTGACTGTCCATATCGGCGAACCATTCCATCTACCTGCCCCGGATGGGCCTAGTAGAATAGCGCGGGAAGCGCACACTCATTTGATAATGCAGAATATCGCCCGACTGCTGCCGCAGGAATACCGGGGCAGCTACGGTGAAGGGGAAGATGGGCAGCCGTGAGAATTGAAAAGGCCAAAGGCATCGGTTTCTGCTATGGTGTCAGGCGGGCCATAGAAATACTGGAAAAGGTAGCCCGTGAGCGGGGCAGCGTGGCGACGCTGGGCGCTCCCGTGCATAACAGGGCCGTGCTACAAAGGCTGGCTGCCGCCGGCGTGACGGTGGCCGAAGACATAGATAGTCTCAAAGGGAGCACTGTTGCCATCGGGGCGCATGGCGTCACTCGTGCTGTCCAGGCACAGGTGAAGGCGGGGTTTGCGAATGTCATTGATACCACATGCCCTTTTGTGCACCGGGCGCAGGTGGCAGCCCGCCGGCTGTCGGAAGCCGGATTTTATGTGGTCATCTACGGCGAAGCCGACCATCCTGAGGTCAAGGGCATCCTCGGCTGGACTAACGGGCAGGGCATCGCTACGCTGGACGAAGGCTGGCTGGCCACGGTCAAGCCAACACCGCGGCGCCTGGGTGTGCTCTCCCAGACTACCCAGATGCCCGCCTATTTCGCCGGCTTCGTCAAGAAACTGATTGATGCCGCCTTCGGCAAAGACTCCGAGCTGCGGGTTATTGATACCATTTGCCATGACATACGGGCGCGGCAGGCGGCAGCCTCTGCCCTGGCCAGCCGTGTTGACCTGATGCTGGTTGTGGGCGGGCATGGCAGTGCCAACAGCAACCACCTGGCACAGCTATGCAGCACAGTTACGGAGACGCATCTTGTGGAAAACGCGAGAGAAATCCGGCCGGAATGGTTCGGGGACAGCAAGCGCATCGGCGTGACCTCCGGCGCGTCCACGCCGGAGCACGCAATAGAAGAGGTGCTCAAGAGGCTGGAGTCCCTGGGCTGACCAAGCCAAGATGAGACCGGCCAGATAATAGCAGCCGGGTGTCTGCGTAAGCCACCATCTTACGTGATTGGACGCAACTTACTCGGTCTCGCCCATCAATTTGACGTACATATCCTCAAGGGCGGACTGCCTGACCGCGAGGTCAAGAAGTGTCCAGTCCTGCGTGGCGATGTCCTGCAAGAGCTCGGCTATCTCACTGACATCTCCTGTCCGGAAGACATAGCCCCCGCTATGCTTTTCGTAAGGCAAATCAGCATTTGCCCGGAATACTACCTCGTACTCCCGCGTGCCCAGCTTCTCGCGAATGGCCGCCATAGTATCACAGATGACCAGTGTCCCGTTCTTGATGATGGCCACGCGGTGGCAGATATACTCCACGTGAAACAGGTTATGGGCACTGAGCACAATCGTCTTACCCTGAGCATTTAGCTTCTTCAGATAGTCAATAACAAAGAAGGAGGTCAGCGGGTCGAGGCCGGAGCTCGGCTCATCTAGAACGAGGAGAGAAGGGTCGTGAAGAAGGGTGCGGGCAATAGCCACCTTGCGCTTCATACCCTTGGAAAGCTCACCGGTATATTTGTTCCTTTCCGCCAGCTTTAGCGATTGTAGCAGGGACTCGATGCGTGGCGCGGCCACCGAACGGCCCAGTCCGTATAGCTCAGCAAAGAAGGCGAGGTACTGCCTGACGGTCATATTCTCATAAAGGGGGCTTTCTTCCGGAAGGTAGCCGATGCTTTGCCGCAGACGAGTGCTGTCCCCAGACATGTCCTGCCCCATCACCTGAACAGTGCCGGCGGTGGGTGCCACCAGCCCCACCATCATTTTGAGGGTGGTGGTCTTGCCGGCGCCATTGGGGCCGATGAGGCCCAGGATTTCTCCTTCCCCAACTTGCAGGTCAACCTTATTGACAGCCGTGAAATTTCCGTATAACTTGGTAACAGAGTCCAGTTTTACAACCAGCTTCATATTGTCCCGCTGTCTGCCACGCCCTTCTCTCAAGGACACCACTATTATAATGAAACAATTGGCCAGATAGTGCAATGGTTATCGAGAGCCGAGCAACCCGCTCGGCTCCCTGATGTATCTTACATAGCAGCTTACCTCGAAAATAGCCCCTTCGTCATTCCAGCCCTTCGGTTTCACTCAGGATAAACTCCAACTAGAATCCAGAGGGGCGGGATAGGCCAGCCTGGATTCTGGCCCCTGGCCTGTCGCCAGAATGACAGGGAAGCGTTATTTTCATGGTTTGCGGGTGGTGCAACGCACCATAGGTAATTACTTCGAAAATAACGCTTTGCATTCCAGCTTTCGCTGGAATGCAAGCTGGAGGTCCGACTGGATACCGACGAAAGTCGGTATGGTTATGCTACATGCTGGAGGGAGGCGAAGCATCTGGCTGGGCAGGGTACTAACCCCCACCACCAGATTCCTCGTCCTACAGGAAGGACTCCAGAATGACAGTTCGGTCGCTATTTTCGAAGTAATGGTAAATGTGTAAGCTAACAAGGCGTTGGTGACGTTACACTAATATGAGACTTCCTAGTAAAGCTGACGGCTGAATGCTGAAAGCTATTTTGCCGCACAGGTCAAGGGGTGCTTCTCATCATATTCGCACACCTCGACGGTGATGCCAAAGGTATCCTTGGGATGAAAGAGGGCTATCTTGGTGCCCTCATGCTCGAATTTAGAGATGCACCGGACACCTTTGGCCTGTGCTTCAGCGACCGCCTCTTCCACATTGGGCACCTTAAAAGCGAGCATGATGACACCCTCACCCCGGCGCTCAAGCTGTTTGGCTAGTGTGCCCGGGTTCTTGCTCTTTTCCGGTGCCAGTGGTGCTATCAGGTTGATACCAGAAGCCTCGATGGTCTCCCAGGTATCCGCTTCCGGTGTGGCATAGGGCGACTGGAACTTCATGTCAAACAAATCACTGAATAGCTTGACCGCCTTGTCCAGGTCCTTTACCAGGATGCCGATGTGGTCAATCTTTGAGAGCCGGCCTTCGACCTTCACTGCTGCTACCTCCTCGCTCCTTGCGATAGATTTTGACATGCTCCAAGAGAATGGCGTCAAGCGGGATGATACCATTAAACCTGCGGGGAGGTCAACCCAAAATCAGCGACTGGCCATCGTAGGGCAGGTTTCCCAACCTGCCCGCCACTTCAAGT
>JACQTX010000248.1 GCA_016210585.1 Chloroflexota bacterium | reverse complement strand
CTGTAATAGAAGGTACAGCGGTCCTTTGTCATTATTATGGAACAACAACACAGGCTGCGGTCTCCCCCGCTACTAGGTAGCGTAAAGTCTTGTGTGTAAAAAGGAGGGGCGTATCCTTCCAGGAAGGAACCAACAACCTGGAAGGAGGACACGCCCCATGGTACAGGTCAAAGACCTGACGCAACTCACCGTAGCCGACCTCTGGAAAGCGGTCAAGGAGAACCCGTGGGAGGAGATTACCCAGGAGCAACGGCGCTTTGTGCGGCGCATGATTGAGGAACTGGCGGAGGCCGAACTGGTGGAGCACTTGCAGGCCACCTGGTACCAGCGCAGCCCCCAGCGGCGGGGGTACCGCAATGGGTATCGCCTGCGGGACCTGGTGACCCAGTGGGGACTCCTGGAGAACCTGCGCGTGCCTCGGGACCGGGAAGGCGCCTTCCAGTCGCGGGTCGTGGACCGGTATCAGCGGTACCAGCCTCAGGTGGAAGCCACCGTGCGGGAGATGTTTTTGCGGGGGGTGAGCACTCGCCAAGTGGAGACCGTGGTAGCACCCTTGCTGGGAACAGGCCTCAGCGCCCAGACAGTCTCCCGGATGACTCGTGCGCTGGACGCCGAAGTACAGCGCTTTCACCGCCGTCCCCTGGTGGACGCCTACCAGTACCTCCTCTTCGATGGGGTGACGCTGAAGGTAAAGGGCGCGAGCGGGGTGAAGAAGAAGCTGCTGCTGTGCGCCTACGGCATCACCGTGGGCGGCACCCGGGAACTCCTCGCCTTTCGGCACGCGACGGCGGAGAGCGAAGCGCAGTGGGAGGCCTTCTTGCGCGACCTCTACCAGCGGGGGCTGGAAGGGAGTGCGCTCCAGCTCATCACCATCGACGGCAGTCCGGGCCTCCGTAAGGCGCTGCTGACCGTGTACCCCTACGTGCCCGTTCAGCGGTGCTGGGTCCACAAGCTGCGGAATGTGGCCGCCAAACTGCCCCGGAAGTGGCAGGAAGGATGCCTCCGCGGGCTGCGGCCGGTCTACCTGGCGGAGACCGAGCGGGAGGCGCGGGCCCAGTTTCGGGCCTGGGCGGCCCAGTGGCGGGAGCGGGCACCCCGGGCGGTGACCTGCGTGGCGGAGGACTTGGACGAACTGGTAAGCTTCTTGGCCTGTCCCAAGGCCCATTGGCGGAAAATCCGAACGACCAACGCCATCGAACGGGCTTTCCGCGAAGTACGCCGGCGTACCCGCCCCATGAGTTGCTTCCAGAATGGGGCCAGTGTGGATCGTATCGTCTACGGGGTCATCTGTCACTTGAATACGGCTTGGAAGGAGAAGCCTCTCCCTGAATTTACACCAAACTCTTGACACTACCTTTGCTTGCCTAAGCCGGATTGACGCAAGAATGAACTTGTGCTACGGTATCGCTGGTTTTCGTCACCTTGAGGTTACGAAGAGAGAAGACACAATCTAATATGGCATCTTAAAGGAGTCTGCAGGCGGAGCTTGCCAATCCTTTCGGTTCTCCTCTTTATCCCCTTTGTCGCAGTGATTGCGCTGCTTTTTATACCGGATCAGCAGCGGACTGCGATAAGGGTTTTTTCCTCTCTCATCGGCACTTTCCTCCTTATCTTTTCCGTTCTGGCATTTTCCAGCTATGACCATGTAGCTGGCGGTTACCAGATGGTGGAACGCTATGCCTGGCTGCCCAGCCTCGGCATCACCTTTCACCTCGCCATCGATGGCATATCAGCACCCATGGTGTTGCTCACAGGGATCGTTATCTTCTGTGGCGTGCTGGTATCCCTCAAACTGACGAACCGCACTAAGGACTTCTTCCTCCTGCTGTTCGTCCTGGTTGGGGGGGTTTACGGCGTCTTCATGTCGCTGGACCTCTTCTTCTTTTTCTTCTTCTATGAAGTCGCTGTCTTGCCTATGTACCTCCTCATATCCGTATGGGGCAGCAGCAGCGACTTTGGCACATTTCTCCGAACGAAAGAGTATGGGGCAATGAAGCTGATGCTCATGCTGGTGGCGGGAAGCGTCCCCGTTTGGATTGCGCTCATCGCGACGTTCGTGTATGGCGGCATGACCAGCTTTGATTTGCTTGACCTGCAAGCGCGCGTGTTTAGTAGAGAGTTCCAGATCATCTTTTATCCCATGTATATGATCGGGTTTGGCGTGTTGGCCGGTTTGTGGCCGTTTCACACCTGGTCGCCTGACGGGCACGTCGCCGCGCCCACCGCGGTCAGCATGCTGCATGCCGGTGTGCTGATGAAGCTTGGCGCTTTTGGCATCATCCGTGTGGGAATGCCGCTTTTCCCTGAAGGGGCGCAGGTCTGGATGCCGCTTTTATTGGTGCTGGCAACCGTGAACGTGCTCTACGGAGCTGTATCAGCCATGGGACCGAGTGACCTTAAATCTGTCATCGGGTACTCCAGCGTGAGCCACATGGGTTACGTGCTCATGGGATTCGCGACCCTCTCCGCTGTGGGGGTCAGCGGCGCCGTGCTGCAAATGTTTTCACATGGCATCATGACTGCCCTCTTCTTCTCAATGGTAGGCTCCGTATATGACCAAGCCCATACGCGGGAGATAGCCGCCTTCAGCGGCCTAGCAAAACGAGCCGGAGTCTTGGCAGCGTTTTTTGCCGTTGCCGGTTTCGCTTCGCTAGGACTGCCTGGGTTGAGCGGATTCATTGCCGAATTCCTCATCTTTGTCGGACTTTTCCAGCAGTACCCGGTGTTCGGCGTGCTGGCGGTGTTCGGCGCAGCCATCACTGCGGTCTATATTCTCCGTCTGGTGGCCCGTGTCTTTTTTGGTCCGCTGGAAGAACGCTGGGCGGAATTGCGTAATCCCAATCCCACAGAGACCCTGGCAATGGTGGTGCTGGTCTTCATGCTCGTCTGCGTGGGAGTCTATCCACAGTTGCTGATGGCCGCCATCAACAGCGGTGTTGCCCCTCTGATGACTACTGTGCTGAGAGCCGGCTGATTGCTATGGACCTGACACTCGTCATCCCAGAGCTTGTGCTCACTGCCATGATCTTCGCGGTGTTTGGGGCCGATCTCTTCCTGCCCAAAGAACAAAAGCACCTGTTGGGGCCAGTGACCGCCATTTGTCTTATGTGCATCGCCGTCCTTGAGGGCACACTGGAAAGCGTGGGTTCACTCTACGGCGGACTGTACCGAGTGGATACGTACACGCATTTTTTCAGGTTGTTCTTTCCCTTGATCATGTTCTTTGTGGCGCTGATTTCTCTGGACTACGCCCGTGGCCGGCTGCGGTACATAGGAGAGTACTACGGCCTTTTGCTTATGGCGACCCTTGCCATGATGCTCATGGCAGGCGCTGGAGAACTGATCACGGCTTATGTGTCTCTGGAGCTTCTCAACTTCTGTTTGTACGTGCTGACCGCCTACGCAAAAGATGATTTCAGATCAAATGAGGCAGGAGTCAAATACATTATTTTGAGCGGTGTCGCTTCAGCGTTCTTGCTTTACGGCATCACCTTCTTGTACGGCATCACCGGCACAACATCGTACGATGCCATAGCAAACGCGCTCGTCCACATGGGCGGCGGTATACAGCCTGGCCTGCTTATCGGCCTGGTGCTCATCACCGCCGGTCTGGGGTTCAAAGTGGCGGCGGTGCCGTTTCACATGTGGACCCCGGACGTATACGAGGGCGCACCAACGCCGGTCACTGCGCTCATCGCCGTGGCGTCAAAGGCGGCGGGTTTTGCGCTGCTGCTTCGGCTTCTTGGCGCGGCGCTGCTGCCTGTGGCGGCAAGCTGGGAGCCACTGTTGGCGTTGATCGCTGCTGCTACCATGACCTTAGGAAACCTTGTGGCTATCCAGCAGCGGAATATCAAACGACTGCTGGCGTACTCAAGCATCGCGCAGGTTGGGTATCTGCTCATGGGGCTTGCCGCGTTGAGCCAGTTCTCAGCCAACGCAGTTATGTTCCATGTCGTCGGGTACGGGGTCACCAACCTGGCGGCATTCCTGTGCGTTATTGTGTATCAAAATATGACGCAGGAGGAGGAGATAGAGCAGTACGCAGGGCTGGCTCAGCGAGCCCCGTTCATGGCGCTGGGCCTGACCGTGGCGCTTTTCTCGCTGGCCGGTCTGCCGCTCTTTGCGGGTTTCACCACAAAGTTTTATCTGTTCACGGCCGTTGCTGCGCAGGGGTATCTCTGGCTTGTCTCGCTTGCCGTGGTCAACAGCTTGATCTCTCTCTACTATTACCTCAAAGTTATTCGGACCATGTACGTGCCCGCGCCGGCAGTTGAACAGCGTTTGGTGATCCCCGGCCTGGTTGCCAGTACCCTAGCCGTCCTGGTGTTTCTGGTCGTGATTGTCGGCATCTACCCCGGCCCCCTGGTTGACATCATCAACGTCGCCACCGGCTCCCTAAAGCTTCCCTCATAGCACCACTCTCTAGCGCCATGCAGCCTTCCTGAGACATCTACCGCAGATCGTTGCGTCCCATTCAGTCCAGCTTTGTAATAGAAACCCGAGAGCCTCACAACGTTTGTTGATGCTCTTACCTGTATTGCAACAGTCCCCTCTGGTTAGTAATTGCTGCTTTCTTGCTGGGTCACGGTTTTGCCGCTTATGGTTCCACAAGCTCACCGTGGGCGGCCATATGTTTGCCCCCACGGTCTGTGAACCACTGGCTCTGGTTGATGAGATTGACGAGCTAGTGAGTTCACATTAGCATGAATTTGAGAATTGCGATGGCATGATGCGTCTGAAGGAACGTTTGTGCCGTCTGGAATATATTGTCGAGGAGGGACACCATGGCAGACTACGCGCATCCCGAATCTTTGGTGGAAACCGCCTGGGTGGCGGAGCATATAGACGATCCCAAGGTGAAGCTCGTGGAAGTGGACGTAGACACCACGGCGTACGAGCAGGGACATATTGCAGGAGCGGTGGGTTGGAACTGGACGACGCAGACCCAAGACACGGTCCGCCGCGACATCCTGAACAAGGAGCAGCTAGCAGCACTCTTATCCCGCTCCGGGATTGCGAACGACTCTGATGTTGTCCTGTACGGCGACAACAATAACTGGTTTGCCGCCTATGTCTTCTGGCTGTTGAAGATCTATGGTCACGACAACGTCCAGCTCATGAACGGTGGGCGCAAGAAATGGGTCGACGAAGGGCGTACGACAACAAAGGAGGTTCCCAAACCTGCCGCAACAATCTATCGGGCGAAAGAGCCAAACCTCGCGCTGCGCGCTCGCGTCAACCAGGTACAGGAGAAGCTGGGCAAGGCAAATACGGCTTTGGTCGATGTTCGTTCGGCGGCCGAGTTCACCGGCGAAGTCCTCGCACCGCCAGGGCTTTCGGAAACGGCGCAGCGCGGCGGCCATATCCCCGGAGCAGCCAGTATTCCGTGGGCGCAGGCGGTCAAAGAGGACGGCACATTTAAGTCGGCCGATGATCTGTTGGCACTGTACCAAGGTAAAGGGATCACCAGCGACAAAGACATTGTGGCATATTGCCGGATAGGCGAGCGCTCTTCTCATTCCTGGTTTGTGCTCAAAGAGCTCCTGG
>JACQTX010000245.1 GCA_016210585.1 Chloroflexota bacterium | reverse complement strand
GAGAGTGAGAGGGATTTAGACGAGGTAATTTATGCTACCCTATAACAGGAACCTGAAACAGCGTTGCAGGCAGCTCAGAGAGAATATGACCGATGCGGAAAGGCATCTCTGGGCGAAGATAAGGATGAGACAGGTGAAGGGGTGCCAGTTCTACCGGCAAAAACCCATCGGTGATTACATAATTGACTTCTTCTGCCCCAGGGCGAAGCTGGTTATTGAAGTTGATGGCGGCCAGCATTTTTCTGATGAGACGGTTGAATATGATAGATTAAGAAATGAGTACTTGAGCAGCCTCGGCTTGAGGGTGCTGAGGTTTACCAACACTGACGTGCTGACAAATATTGAGGGGGTGGTTAAGAGAATAGGGGAGGAAATCCCTTTGGCGAAAATCCCCCTTAGTCCCCCTTTTTCAAAGGGGGGAATACAAGCTTCTCCCTTTGTTAAAGGGAGAATGAGAGGGATTTTGGACGGGTGAACTAAGGGGGGCAGATTAACTACATGTGGAGGCCAAAGAATGTGGTACGTTTATGTAAATCATGTCCATAATAGAGCACTGGTACATCATGAATCATGCGGCGAGGTGAATAAGACGCTGGCTACTGCCAAAGATCCCAGGGGCTATTGGATAGGACCAGTTGAGTCAAAAGACCTTGCACTTGTGATTGCCAGAGCCACGGGGAAGTTAACAGCTGATTATTGTGAGAAATGCAGAGCGGAGCCAAAGTGACGTGGGATAATGCAGACTCAATGATGGTTTCTAACACAAAGGGGCACGCTTCAAGAACAGGAGACGTTTATCTAAAAGCGAGGTCGTTGGTAATTTGAAGCCCTCTAAAGTCTTAATCATCGGCTCAGGGCCAATAATAATAGGGCAGGCGGCGGAGTTTGACTACGCCGGCACGCAGGCGTGCAAGGCCATGCGGGAGGAGGGCGTGACCTCCGTCCTGGTCAACTCCAACCCAGCCACCATCATGACCGATGAGGACATCGCCGACGTGGTTTATATCGAGCCGCTCACGGTGGAAATGATAGCCCGTATCATCGAGCGGGAGCGGCCGGATGGACTCTTGCCCACCCTGGGCGGCCAGACCGGGCTTAACCTGGCCGTGGCCCTGGCCGATGCCGGTATTCTTGACAAGTACGGCGTCCGTGCTCTGGGCACACCCATTGAGACTATCCGCACCGCTGAAGACCGTGAGCTATTTAAGCAGTTGCTCCTCAAGATTGGGGAGCCGGTGCCGCCTTCCGCTACCGTGACCACGCTGGAGGAAGCCCATCGCATCACGCGTGAAATCGGCCTGCCCGTGATTGTCCGCCCGTCCTTTACGCTGGGCGGCACGGGTGGTGGTATGGCCAATACCTGGACGGAGCTTGAAGCCGTGGTGAGCAACGGCCTCGCCGTCAGCCCCACCCACCAGGTGCTGGTGGAAAAATCTGTCGCCGGCTGGAAAGAGATTGAGTATGAGGTCATGCGGGACGGCGCCGATAACTGCATCACCGTCTGCAATATGGAGAACCTTGACCCCATGGGCATCCATACCGGTGATAGCATCGTAGTGGCGCCTAGTCAAACGTTGACCAACAAGGAATACCAGATGCTGCGCACCGCCAGCCTTAAGATTATCCGTGCCCTCGGCATCGAGGGCGGCTGTAATATCCAGTATGGTCTTGACCCGAAAAGCATGCAGTATTGCGTGATCGAGGTCAACCCGCGCGTCAGCCGCAGCTCGGCCCTGGCCAGCAAGGCCACCGGCTACCCCATTGCCCGCGTGGCCGCCAAGATTGCCGTGGGCAAGCGGCTGGATGAAATCCCCAATGCCGTCACCGGCGAGACCATGGCCGCCTTCGAGCCGGCCCTTGATTACCTGGTCGTGAAAATACCGCGCTGGCCCTTCGACAAGTTCGCTCTGGGCGACCGGGCCATCGGCACGCAGATGAAGGCCACCGGCGAGGTCATGGCCATTGACCGCAGCTTCGAGGCGGCACTGCAGAAGGCTGTCCGTTCCCTCGAGTTCGGCAAAAAGTCATTGCTGTGGGAGGACCCGCAGTGGCCGATGGGCACCGACATTACTACCTACCTCCTCCACCCCAACGACCTGAGGCTTTGGGCCATCATGGCAGCTCTACGGAGAGGCATAACGCCGGAGAAGATTGCCGAACGGACTAATATTGACCTCTGGTTCGTTGACAAGCTCCAGAACATCGTTGACATGGAGAAGAAGCTGCTGTCCCAGTCCCTTACGCCGGAGCTGCTGCGCCAGGCCAAGCGCCTGGGCTTCTCCGATGAGCAGATTGGCACCCTGGCGGACCGCCTCCCGGAGCAGGTGCGGCTGGCGCGTGCCGACTGGAATATCCGCCCCGTATATAAGATGGTGGACACCTGCGCCGCCGAGTTCAATGCCACTACCCCCTATTTCTACAGCACCTACGAAGAGGAGAACGAAGCCCAGGCTATACCGGGCAACAAGGCGGTGGTCATCGGCAGCGGGCCTATCCGCATCGCCCAGGGCATCGAGTTTGACTATTGCAGCGTCCACTCCGCCTGGGCCCTGCAGGCCGCCGGCTATAAGAGCATCATGGTAAACTCCAACCCGGAGACCGTCTCCACCGATTTCGATACCAGCGACCGCCTCTACTTCGAGGCGCTGGATGAGGAGAGCCTGCGGGATATTCTGGAAAATGAGGCGGATGGCAACAGTCCTCCCGCTTCCATCGTCCAGTTCGGTGGCCAGACCGCCATAAACCTTTCCCAGCCATTGAGCCGTGCCGGTATGCCCCTGCTCGGTTCCAGTGCCGATGCTATTGACCTGGCCAGCGACCGCCGCCGCTTTGAGAACTTCTTGAGCAACCTGGGTGTTCCCCAGCCACCGGGGTCCGGCGTGACCTCAGTGGATGAAGCCCTGTTCGTCGCCAAGCTCATCGGCTACCCGGTGCTCGTCCGCCCCAGCTACGTCCTGGGTGGCCGGGCTATGGAAATCGTCCAGAATGCCAGCGAGCTGGTGCGCTATATGGGCCTGGCCATAGAGCTGGACACCAAGCACCCCATCCTCATTGATAAGTATATGCAGGGCAAAGAGGTGGAGGTGGACGCTGTGGCCGATGGCGAGAGCGTCTTCATCCCGGGTATCATGGAGCACATCGAGCGGGCCGGTGTGCACAGCGGGGATGCCATGACCGTCTATCCCGGCATCAACCTGACCGCTCAGGAGGTCGAGACCGTCGTTGAATATGCCGTCCGCATCGGCCTGGCGCTGAAGGTCAAGGGGTTGATGAACGTCCAGTATGTGGTCATGCGCGGCGAGGGTGGCCAGCTGTCAAAGGTCTATGTCTTTGAGGTCAACCCGCGGGCCAGCCGGACCATTCCCTTCATCTCCAAGGTGACCGGTGTGCCCATGGTCAAGGTGGCCACCAGAGTCATGCTCGGCGAAAGCCTGCAGAGTCTCGGCTATCGCACCGGCCTATGGCCCAGGCAGGGCTTGGTGGCCATAAAGGCTCCGGTTTTTTCGATGTCCAAGCTGCCCGGCGTGGACACCTATCTCAGCCCGGAGATGAAGTCCACCGGTGAGGTGATGGGCATTGACCGCACCTTTGAAGCCGCTCTCGTCAAGGCCCTTCTTGCCGCCGGCCTGATGTTGCCACCGCAGGGCGCTATCCTGTTCAGCATTGCCGATCGGGACAAGCCGGAGGCATTGCCCATTATCAGAAGATGCCATGAGATTGGCTGCAAGCTCTATGCTACGGAGGGCACCGCCGCTATGATTGAGGCCATTGGCTTGCCGGTAAAGATGATAAGCAAAAAACTCGGCGAAGGCCATCCCAACGTAGTTGATATCATCAATGACGGCACGGTGGACGGCGTGGTGAACACTATAACGGGCGGACGCATCCCGCTGAAAGACGGCTTCCAAATACGGCGGGCCGCCGCCGAGAAGCGCTTGCCCTGCTTCACCTCCCTCGATACGGCACGTGTAGCTATAGAAGCCCTGGCTAACGGCAGCCAGGCCTACAGTGCCCATGCCCTGCTGGAATACAGGAAGAAGAAATAGACTTGAAGCTCATAAGGGCATCGGTGTTTTCCAATAAGCAGGTTATGCCGGAAACTAGCGCCAACGGTGCCCCCTTGCTGGCGACCTATCTCATGTGGCTGGATGCCCCCGGTATGCCAGCGCCGGCACCCGGGCAGTTCGTCATGGTGCGGTGTGGGGAGATCTGCCAGCACACGCTGCCGCGTCCTCTGAGCATTCACCAGGTGGACGGGACAAGGCTCGCCCTGCTGTTCCAGGTCACTGGCAAAGATACCGGCACGGCATGGCTGGCCCGGCGGCAGCCCGGCGACGAGATGGATATCACCGGGCCACTCGGGAACGGCTACCGAATTTCATCCCAAGCGCACAACCTGCTTCTGGCCGCCGGCGGCATCGGCATCGCGCCGATTGCCTTTCTGGCATCGGAGGCTACAAAGGGAGACTACACTATCAGACTTTTATATGGGGCCAGACATAAGTCCCATCTTTATCCGGCAGAATGGTTGCCAGAGCATGTTGCCCTGATACCAGCTACCGATGATGGTTCCGCGGGCAAGAAAGGCCGGGTAACGGATTTCCTGGCAGAGCAGGCGGCATGGGCAGACCAAATATTTGTGTGTGGCCCGCCCAATATGTATGCCACTCTTGTTAGCCGCAAAGCTGAACTTTTTAAGGGTAAGCGGTGTCAGCTATCGGTGGAGACCAGGATGGGCTGCGGGCATGGCGTCTGCTATTCCTGCACGGTAAAGACAAGGCAAGGGCTGAGGCAGGTCTGCAAGGACGGGCCGGTCTTTGACTTGGACGATATTCTATGGGATGAGTTGGGCTGGTTTGCGTTTCCCCCTCTGCGAAAGGGGGAGTAAGAGGGATTTGAAATCCCTCGCAATCTCCCCTTCGGCAGGCTCAGGGCGGGCTCTTTACAAAAGGGAGAGTGTGTCCCGCTCAGGAGGTCGGCATATGGTTATCACCAAAAGCATCAGCCTGCACACTAAAGGCGACTGCGATATTATTGACATTACGCCCCAGGTGGAGCAAAAGGTAGCAGAGTCTAACGTCAAGGACGGCACAGTCACCGTATTTGTCGCCGGCTCTACGGCCGGAATAACGACTATTGAATATGAGCCGGGCCTTATCGCTGACCTCCGTGATATGTGGGAGCGACTGGTGCCCAAGAGCATCTCTTACAACCATGACCGCCGCTGGGGTGACGGCAATGGCTATGCCCACGTCCGAGCCTCCCTGCTGGGCGCCTCTTTGACGGTGCCCCTTACCGACGGGAAACTTGCCCTGGGCACCTGGCAGCAGCTGGCAGTCATTGATTTTGATAATCGGCCACGTTCCCGCCAAATTACTCTGCAAATCATGGGTGATTAATCCGAAATCTCTGCCGCCTGCGGTTTGACAAATGCAGGCAATATGTTGTATTATATAAATTTGTCAGCACTGATGCCTTCAATTATTTCATTTCAACATTTTCGCTCTTCCAATTCTACGCAAGAGTAATACTGTCTTAATTTCTGTCGCGCATTTTATTAAGGAGATAGAAAGGTTCTATGGTATTGACGTCTAAACGAGGCCTGTCCGGCGCGGTCAAAAAATCCTACGCTCGTCTCCCCCAGGTCCTGGATGTCCCCAACCTCATCAAGGTGCAGGTGGACTCCTTCCGCTGGTTCCAGGAGAAGGGCCTGAAGCAGCTATTCGAAGAGATATCACCGATTAAGGACCTGACCGGCAACCGGCTGGAGCTTAGCTTCACCGACTACGAGTTTCACGAGTCACGCTCGGAGCAGGAATGCCGCCAGCGTGACCTGACCTACTCAGCTTCTCTCTACATCAGGGCACGGCTACTGTCAAAGGATACCGGTGAAATCAAGGAGCAGGACCTTTTCTTCGGTGACATTCCCATGATAACCTCCAAAGGGACTTTCATCACCAGCGGCGCCGAGCGAGTTGTCGTCAGCCAACTGCTCCGCTCACCGGGCGTCTATTTTACCAGGGAGGAAGACCCCGTAAGCGGCCGTGAGCTGTGTTTTGCCAAACTGATTCCAACCCGCGGTGCCTGGCTAGAGTTCGAGACAAGCAACCGGGACGTAATTTCCGTCAAGATTGACGGCAAACGACGCATCCCCATCACCACGCTGCTGCGCGCCATTGGCTTCAGCAGCGACGAGCAGCTATATACACTATTCGCTGATCAAGATAATAACCCAGAGCACCAGTATATCAGAGCTACCCTGGAGCGTGAGCCTGGCGTCAAGACTGAGGATGAAGCCCTCCTTGATATCTACAAGAAGCTGCGCCCCGGCGACCCGCCGAACCTGGAAAACGCCCGGAAGCTTATCCGGAACTTGTTCTTCAACTCGCAGCACTATGACCTGGGCTATGTGGGACGGTATAAGCTCAATAAGCGCCTGGGGCTGAAAGAGGGCAAGCGCGGCCGCGCCCTGGATGAAGAGGACATCATTCAGCTAATCCGGAATATTATCCGGATTAACAATGGCGGTGACCATGCGGATGATATTGACCACCTGGGGAACCGGCGTATTCGCACTGTCGGGGAACTGATACAGAACCAGTTCCGCATCGGCCTGCTGCGCCTGGAGAGGGTGGTCAAAGAGCGCATGAGCATCATCAGCACGGAAGCTATCACGCCGAGTGCCCTGGTCAATATCCGTCCCATTGTCGCTGCCGTCAGGGAGTTCTTCAGTGGCTCCCAGCTATCCCAGTTCATGGACCAGACCAACCCGCTGGCTGAACTGACCCATAAAAGGCGCCTTTCTGCCATGGGACCGGGCGGCCTGTCACGAGAGCGTGCCGGGTTCGATGTCCGTGACGTCCACTACTCCCACTACGGCCGTATTTGCCCCATCGAGACTCCGGAAGGGCCGAACATCGGTCTCATCGGTGCCCTGGCTACCTTCAGCCTGATTAACGAGTATGGCTTTATCGAGTCGCCATACCGCAAGGTAATCAATGAGCTACCGAATAACTCAGAGGCGCTGGTAGGCCGGACTACCGGAGAACCTGTCACTAACAGCAAAGGCAAAGTGGTGGTGGAAGCCAGGACGTTGATAACGCCCGAAATTGCCGCCGCGTTGGCGCGGTTATCGCCAAAGGCACCTAAGATGATAAAGGTAGTGCCCTACGTTTCCAATGAGGACTCCTATCTCTCCGCCGACGAGGAGGACAAATACATCGTTGCCCAGGCTAACGCCCCCCTTGACGAGAACAGCCACTTTGCCTCTGAGAAAGTGGAAGCCCGCCACGCTGAGCGCTACCTTGAGGTGACGCCTGATAAAATTGACTACATGGACGTATCGCCGAAGCAAATCGTCAGTGTGGCCACCTCGCTTATCCCCTTCCTGGAGCACGATGACGCTAACCGGGCGCTGATGGGTTCCAACATGCAACGCCAGGCTGTTCCTTTGCTCTGCCCGGAGGCCCCAGTTGTCGGCACCGGCATGGAAGTGGAGGCCGCCAGGCACAGCGGGCAGGTGCTCTTCGCCATCAACGCCGGTGAGGTAACCTCGGTCACCAGCGGCGAGATAGTCATCACGGAAGAAGACGGCACCAGGCGTCCCTACCCGTTGATGAAGTTTGTCCGCACCAACCAGGGAACCTGCATCAATCAGCGTCCCGTGGTGGGCAAGGGAGAAAAAGTAGCTGCCGGACAAGTGCTGGCGGATAGCTCCGCCACGGAGAATGGTGAGTTGGCCCTGGGCCAAAATGTGCTCTGCGCCTTCATGTCCTGGGAAGGCTACAACTTTGAGGACGCTATCATTATCAGCAGCCGCCTGGTGCAGGAGGACAAGTTTACCTCCATCCATATCGAGAAGCATGAGGTAGAGGGGCGTGATACCAAGCTTGGCCCGGAGGAAATCACGCGGGACATACCCAATGTTGGCGAGGAGAGCCTGCGCGACCTCGATGAAAACGGGATCATCCGTATCGGTGCTGAGGTCGGCCCGGGCGATATCCTGGTGGGCAAGATTACACCAAAAGGTGAGACCGAGCTTTCCGCTGAGGAGAAGTTGCTACGCGCCATCTTCGGAGAGAAGGCCAGGGAGGTCAAGGACACGTCCCTGCGCGTGCCGCATGGCGAGTGGGGCACGGTCATCAATGTCCGGGAATACTCCGATGATGACCTGCCCGCCGGTGTGAAGAAGTGGGTGCAGGTCTGGGTGGCCCAGAAACGGAAGGTCTCCGTAGGTGATAAGCTGTCCGGTCGGCATGGCAACAAGGGTGTTATCTCCCTCATTGCTCCGGAAGCAGATATGCCCTTCCTGCCGGACGGCACGCCGGTAGATATCATCCTTAACCCCATCGGTGTTCCCTCCCGTATGAATATCGGCCAGGTGCTGGAGACACACCTGGGCTGGGCCGCCAGAATGCTGGGCTTCAGGGCCCTGACTCCGGTCTTTGACGGTGCGAACGACGCTGATATAGAAGACGCATTGGCTAGAGCGTGGCTGGTGCAGAAGGCGGGGGCCTTTGACCCGGACCCGGATAGTATTGTGGACCACGCGAAACAGCAGGAGCTGACCCAAGCCTGGCTGAAGGAAAAGGGCTATGACGGCGATAAGGTGTTCGCTGAGGCACACCATGGCTTTGCCAAGGATGTCTGCCTGCGCCTGTGGCTGGAGGAGCTTGGTATTGAAAGCCGGGAGCTTGGCCCGCGGGAGCTGGAGCAGGTAGTCAGGGAACTGAGTAGCAAGAAGAATCTTTCGCCGCCGGTGACCGGGCGGATAACCCTGCGGGATGGCCGCACTGGCATACCCCTGGACCAGCCGGCAACGGTAGGCTACATCTACATGATGAAGCTCACCCACCTGGTAGAGGACAAGGTGCACGCCCGCTCCATCGGGCCTTACTCCCTTATCACACAGCAGCCTCTCGGCGGTAAGGCACAGTTTGGCGGCCTGCGCTTCGGAGAGATGGAAGTCTGGGCACTGGAAGCCTATGGCGCCGCACACTGCCTCCAGGAGATGCTGACCATCAAATCGGACGATGTCACGGGCCGGGACAAGACCTATGAGGCCATCGTCAAGAACGAGGAGATCCTCCAGCCGGGTGTGCCGGAGTCCTTTAAGGTCCTCGTCAAGGAGCTACAGAGCCTCGGCCTGGCCGTCGAGGTAACCAGTGAGGAGGAAGAGGGGACAACCCGTTGCCCTGATGACCATGAGGCGGAGAAACTGTTTGAGGTAAGAGAGGGAAATGTTGGAAGTTAACGATTTCGATGCTGTCCGTATTGCCCTGGCTTCACCGGAGCAAATCAGGAGCTGGTCCTACGGTGAAGTGACCAAGCCGGAAACCATCAACTACCGCACGCTAAAGCCTGAGCGCGATGGTCTGTTTTGCGAGCGAATTTTCGGCCCGACCAAGGACTTCGAGTGCTACTGCGGCAAATACAAGAAAATCCGCTATCAGGGTGTCATCTGCGATAAGTGCGGTGTTGAGGTGACCCGCTCCCGCGTGCGCCGGGAGCGCATGGGCCACATCGATCTGGCCTGCCCGGTAGCCCATATCTGGTTCGCTCGCGGTATCCCCAGCCGCCTGGGCCTGTTGCTAAACCTGTCCCCGCGCGGTCTGGAAAGCGTGCTCTATTTCTCGCGTTACATCGTCATCGCTGTTCATGATCATGCCCGCCAGGATATTATCAAGCAGCAAACGGAGAGCACGGCGCGGAAAATAGCCGAGCGGCAGAGTGAGATTGACGCCAAAGTCGCCGAGATGGAGAAGAACCAGGCCACAATCGAAGAGATAAACGAGCTTCGCCGCAGCTTCGCTGCGGAGAAAACCAAGCTAGAGGAAGAGCTGGCTGCCAGGATCGACCCCATGAAGGGATTGGCCGTAGGCAAGCTGCTCGATGAGCCGCAGTACCAGGGGCTGCAGGAGACCTGCCGCGCTGCCTTTGAAGCCGGAATGGGTGCCGAGGCTATCCTGAGGATTATTAAGCATCTTAACCTGGACAAGCTGCGGAGCAACCTGATCCAGGAGATCCAGACCACCTCGGGGCAACGCCATAAGCGGGCGAGCAAACAGCTCCGCCTGGTTGAAGCCCTGCGCCGCAGTGGCAACAGGCCGGAATGGATGATTTTGACGGTGTTGCCGGTGCTACCGCCTGACCTCCGTCCCCTGGTCCAGCTTGATGGTGGGCGCTTCGCCACCAGTGACCTGAATGACCTCTATCGCCGGGTTATCAACCGCAATAACAGACTACGTCACCTGCTGGATATAGGCGCCCCTGAGATTATCATCCGCAATGAGAAACGGATGCTCCAGGAGGCGGTTGATTCCCTTATTGACAATGGCCGCCGCGGACGCGTGGTCTCCGTCAGCGGCAACCACAAGCTGAAGTCCCTCTCCGATATTCTGCACGGCAAACAGGGCCGCTTCCGCCAGAATCTCCTGGGCAAGCGTGTGGACTACAGCGGCCGCTCGGTCATTGTGGTCGGGCCGCACCTGAAGCTGAACCAGTGCGGCTTGCCCAAGCAGATGGCACTGGAGCTATTCAAGCCCTTTGTCATGCGGCACCTCGTCAAGAACGGCCTGGCCCACAATATCAAGAGCGCCCGGCGCCTGGTAGAAAGGGCCAAGCCCGAGGTCTTCGATATACTGGAGGAGGTTATCAAGGGGTGGCCAGTTATGCTCAACCGCGCCCCTACCCTGCACCGTCTGAGCATCCAGGGCTTTATGCCCGTCCTTATTGACGATAGCGCCATCCGTATCCACCCATTGGTCTGCACCGCCTTTAATGCCGACTTCGATGGTGACCAGATGGCTGTGCATGTACCCCTCTCTCGGGCGGCAGTCACGGAGGTCAAGGAAATAATGCTCGCCACGCAGAACATGCTCCTGCCCAGTTCCGGAGACCCCGTAACCGTCCAGACCCTGGATATGGTAGTCGGCTGCTACTACCTTACATCCGTCAGGCAGGGCGCCAGGGGCGAGGGCAAAATCTTCGGTAGCCCGGAAGAGGCCAAGCTCACCTATGAGCTTGGCACTATTGACCTGAGGGCTGAGATTGAGGTCAGGGGCATCGAGAAAAATGGGCAGAGGACCAGGACGAGTGCCGGACGGATCATCTTCAACGATGTCCTGCCGCCGGAGCTGCGTTTCCTGAACAAGATCATTGACAAGTCATCCCTGAAGCAAATCGTCAGCGAGTGCTACAAGCTGCTGGGCAACGAGCGCGCGGCCGCTGTCCTGGACGACCTTAAGGACCTGGGCTTCCGCTACGCCACTCAGTCAGGGGTAACGATTGCCATGAATGACATCGAGGTTCCACCCAGCAAAGCCAAGATGCTAGAAGAGGCCGAGGAGCGGATTGCCATCAAGGAAAACGAGTATCGTAAGGGTCTCATCACCGAGGATGAACGCTATAATAGCGTTGTTGGCGTATGGATTGAAATCACCGATAAGATTAAGGATACCATTGCCAAAAGCCTGGACAGATATGGTGGCATCTACATCATGGCCACCTCCGGTGCCAAAGGTAACATCGCCCAGATAACCCAGATGGCCGGCATGCGCGGCCTGATGACCGACCCCGCCGGCAGAATCATTGATTTCCCCATCAAGACCAGCCTGCGCGAGGGGCACAGCGTCCTGGAGTACTTCATCTCGACACACGGTGCCCGCAAGGGCCTGGCGGATACCGCCCTGCGCACTTCGAACAGTGGCTACCTGACCAGGCGTCTAGTTGATGTGGCCCAGGATGTCGTCATCTTCGAGGACGACTGCGGCACTACCGGTGGCATTTGGATTAACCAGACCAAGGAGAAGGGTGTGTTGCCGCCCTATGCTGACCGCATTACCGGCCGGCTGGCCGCCAGCCGGATAGTGGACCCCACCACAGGCGAGATTCTGGTGGACCGCAACGAGGAAATTGACGAAGAGAAGGCAAACAAAATTGTGGCCGCCGGCATTCCCAGGGTTTATATGCGGTCGCCGCTTTCCTGCCATGCCCGGCACGGCGCCTGCCAGAGCTGCTATGGCCGTGACCTGGCCCGGCGCAAGCTGGTTGAGCCCAGGACAGCTGTAGGCATCGTTGCCGCCCAGAGCATCGGCGAACCGGGCACGCAGCTGACCCTGCGCACCTTCCATACGGGCGGTGTAGTCGGCCTGGACATCACCAGCGGTCTGCCCCGCGTAGAGGAGCTCTTCGAGGCCAGGCCGCCCAAGGGGCAGGCGGTCATCTCGGAGATAGACGGTGTTGCCGAAGTGGTCCAGGTGGAAGACGGTCGCAAGATAAAAATAACCAGCGCCGAGACCTTCCGCGACGAGTATAGCTTGCCGCCCGGCTGGAAGGTCACCGTTGGTGAGGGCGAGTGGGTGGACGTCGGTGCGGTGTTAGCATCGCCGGGCCTGGAAGCAAAGGCCGAGGCAGAGACATCTCTAGCGACCGAGTCCCAGCCCCTTACCGCACGCGTCGCTGGCAAGGTCTCCGTTGAGGGCGATCGCCTGTTTATCAGCTATGAAGAGCGGGAGGAGAGAGAGTATGTCCTCTCCACCGCGGCCCATATCAATGTCCAGACCGGAGACCCGGTGAAAGCTGGCCAGCAGCTCACCGATGGCTCCGTCAACCCTCACGATATCCTGCGCATCCTGGGCCGTGAGGCCGTGCAGCGCTACCTGGTGGACGAGGTGCAGAAGGTATACTGCTCTCAGGGTGTGAACATCAACGATAAGCACGTTGAAATCATCGTCCACCAGATGCTGGCCAAGGTGCGCATTGATAGCTCGGGTGATACTGACCTCGTGCCCGGGGAGCTGGTTGACCGTTTCCGCTACGAGGACGTGAACGCCAAGGTGCTGGCCGAAGGTGGTGAGCCGGCGACGGCCCATGCTATCCTGCTTGGGGTAACCAGGGCTTCACTCAACACGGAAAGCTGGCTGGCGGCGGCTTCCTTCCAGGAGACGACCAAGGTGCTCACGGAAGCGGCCCTGTCCGCCAAGGTTGACCGGCTCGTCGGCCTCAAGGAGAACGTAATTATCGGCAAGCTGATACCGGCCTGCCATCCCGTCCTCGCCAAGCCGCAGGTTGAAGCCGGCGTGGCGGTAGAAGAGCTGCCGGAAGTCACGGAGCAACCCGAAGCAACTCCCCAAAGCTAGAATGGTTACCGGAAGGGCTGCCCATCATGATGGGCAGCCCTTTGTCTAACCGCCATTGCCTGGCGTCTCGACACAGTCGAGACGCCAGGCAATCTTGTCCGAAGCCACGAGATTGCCAAGTCATTCTTCCGCAGGAATCAGCCATGCCCATTTACATGGGCACCACGAAGGACGAAAATGGGGCTGTCATTCTTGAGCCCTTCATAG
>JACQTX010000246.1 GCA_016210585.1 Chloroflexota bacterium | reverse complement strand
CCCTCAATCCCCCTTTGATAAAGGGGGAGCACGATCAAATTATTATGAAACGATTAGTAATACTGTTGTGGCAAACACGATAACCTTTCTGGGCACAGCCGGTGCCCGTTTCATGGTGATTCGCCAGTTCCTCGCCTCCGGTGGCATGTGGCTTAACCTCGAGGGGACCGAAATCCTCGTTGACCCTGGCCCCGGCTGTATTGTCCAGGTAAACAAGCTGAAACTCAGGCCGGAGAAGCTGAGCGCCATTGTCCTTTCCCACCGTCACCTGGACCACTCCGGGGACATTAATGTCATGGCGGAGGCCATGACAGAGGGCGGCTTCAGCCCGCACGGTCGGCTGTTCCTGCCGTCTGATGCCCTAGGTAACGAGCCGGTCATCTACTCTTACCTGCGGCACGCCCTGGATATACAAGTTCTGCAGGAGGGCCGGTCTTACACGGTGGGCAATGTCACCTTTACGACGCCCGTCCGCCACATTCATCCCGTAGAGACCTACGGTGTCGTCTTCAAGACAGGCAAGCATACCTTCTCCTATATCTCCGATAGCCGCCTTTTCGAGGGTCTGTGCCGTAGCTACGGCGGGGAGCTGCTTATCATGAATGTGGTCATGCTCGACCATACCTATCCCGTTGACCACCTGTCGGTAGCTGACGCTGAGCATATCATTAAAGAGATCAAGCCACGGGTGGCCATCCTGACGCACTTCGGCATGACCATCTGGCGGGCCAGGCCCTGGGAGGTTGCCGCCCAGCTTTCCGAGCAGACCGGCGTCAAGGTCATGGCGGCACGGGACGGCATGACCTTCGACCTGGCCAAGCTGGACAGTGTTCAGGTCTAGCGATGCCGTTTGACATGAGGCGCTTTTGGTGATTTAATCAGGATGCACCTCCAGCGATACGACCCTGACCAAGATCTTGGACTTTGCGACGCGGAGCTGTCTTAAATGAAGTCGTCTAACCGTTTGTTACTAATATTCGGGGCCATTATCGGTGTCCTGATCATAGTAGCCATAGCCTTGGTCCTGACCATATCGCCCAGGGACAGCGCGCTGCTGCCGGAAGACACCCCGGAAGGGGTGGTCCAGCGGTTCCTGCAGGCGGTCAAAGACCAGGACTATGTTAAAGCCTACAGCTACCTGTCCCTGGAGGAGCCCGGGAAAGATGGAGCGCCACATAAGGTAACCTACGAGGAGTGGCGGACACGGTTCCGCCAGTCTCCATCGCGAGAGCAGCGGGCCTGGAAGGCTACCCTGGGCAAATCAACCATTGTCGGCGACATAGCTACCGTAGAGGTAATCATCGAGACTTTCCGCCCCGGCGGTGGGCCTTTTGAGAACCCGGTGGATACCAGCTATACATTGTTTGACCTGAAGAAGACTGATGGTTCGTGGGTTATCACCACGTTCCCCGGCCTCTGGTGGCTGTACTGAGGTAAGCTGTGAGCACCACGCGGCAGGTCTTTCTCTATCTGGTAAGCACCATTACGCTGGGCATCTTTGCCGGGGGCGTAGGCCAGCTATTATCCCTCGTCTTTGGCCTGGCTATCAGGGGCGCGGTGCTGCCACAGGTAGGAACAGCCGGCTTCGGTGCCCAGCAGCTTAGCCTGGGTCTGGCAATGGTCGTCATCGGCGGGCCGCTGTGGTTCCTGTTCTGGCGGACGGCCCAGCGTCATGCCGGCAGTGACCCTGTTGAAATCGGCTCCGCCATTCGCAAATTCTTCTTCACCCTGATTCTCACCGTAACCGCCATAATGTGGCTTATTGCCACCAATGATTTCTTGAGGTGGCTGCTGTCCGGCGTGCCGGCGGACCGGTTCCAGCCGGTCAGCCTATCTATCCTCATCGTCACCGGTGCCATTTGGTACTTCTACTGGCACCTGAGCGAGTCTGAAGGACAGCCTTCTCCGGCGGCCAGGACCCTCAGACGCTGGTATGTCTATATCCTGACTGGCTTTACGCTGGTCTGGCTGGCCAATGGCCTGGTGCAGACCATCAATCTCTCCGTCCTCGGCTTGCCTGTACCGGGAGCAACAGTGATACAGGGAGAAGTCTGGAACAGCGGGCTACAGGGCAGCATTTCCTGGATAGTGCTCGGCGGGCTGGGCTGGTTCTTTCACTGGTCCCACATGGCGAAAGGAGACTTCGATTCTACCCTCCGCCAGGTCTATCTGTATCTGCTGACTATCCTGGGCGGCTCGGTGGCCGGGCTTGTCGCCCTGACGATAACTCTCTACCGGGTGTTTGTCTGGGGACTGGGTGGTGTAAGCGGCAGTACCGGGCAATATTTTCAGTTCCTGGGGTGGAGCATTCCCACCATCGTAGTGGGTGCTGCCATCTGGAGCTACCACCGACAGGTGGCGCTGGAGGAAGAGGCGCTGCTCCGGGAGCAGCGGCTTTCCCCACCACGCGTCCATGCTTATCTGATGGCCTTTCTGGGGCTGGGCACTCTTATCTCTGGCCTAGTGATCCTGTTTGGCGTCTTTCTTGACCTGCTCATTAATGCCGTCAGCACCCCGGTGACGGTGACACCGGGGTGGTGGCGGAACCAGTTCAGCCTGAGCCTGGCCCTGCTACTCGTAGCTTCACCGCTGTGGCTATACTACTGGAACAAGGTGGTCCAAAGGGCCGCTAGCGGCGGCATCACCGAATGGAAAGCCCGCTCCCGGCGCATATTCGTTTATGGCATCGTCGGCGCGGCCATCGTGGCACTGGCCGCCGACGCTGTGAACATCGTATATCGGCTGCTGAATGCGCTGCTGCAGGGGATATCTGGCGAGGTCTTTCTGCGGGATACGAAATGGAGCTGGCAAAGCCTGGTGGTGGCCGTGCCGGTGCTGATTTACCACTGGCGGATAATGCAGCAGGACCGGCGGCGCGGGGCTGAGGCCGCGGTGGCGCGGAAGACCGTTACCCTGCTGGTCAGCGACCAGGCGGCGGACATAGTCTCCCGGCTGGAAAATGTTCTCGGCTTCCGGGTGCACAGGCTCCGCCAAATAGTAGCGGCACCCGAAGAAATACTGTCCCTCTCTGACGAAGAGGTCAACAGGCTGGCCAGCGAGATACAGGCGGCGCCATCCGATATGGTCATACTGGTCAGCACCGGCGGCAAAATCATGGTGCTGCCCTACGAGGAGAAGTAGCGCCTGAGCTACTGGTCATGCCGAGCCCTTTCCATCTATAATGGAATGGGAAACTGCCTTAAAAGCAAAATCGAAGCACGAAATTCTACATTCTAAACTGCGAATCACCAAAATTCAAATATCCAAAGCTGTTTATACTGTTTTGTAGTTTGAATTTTGATGTTGTTTCGGACTTCGTGCTTCGGACTTAGAATTTAGGCTTATGAAGGGGAAATTTTATGCCGTTGAAGACAGCCAAAGAGTATATTGACAGCCTGCGGAAGCTTAAGCTGAACCTGTATTTGCTGGGCGAGAAGGTGACTAACCCGGTGGACAACCCGATTATCCGCCCCTCCACCAACGCCGTGGCCATGACCTACAAGCTCGCTCATGAGGCGGAGAGTGCCGACCTAGCCGCCACAAGCTCGATGCTGACCGGAAAGCCGGTGAACCGCTTCAACTCCCTGTTCCAGAGCACGGAGGACATGGTGAAGAAGGTCAAGCTACAACGCCGGCTGGCACAGCGCACCGCCTGTTGCTTCCAGAGGTGCGTAGGCATGGACGGCATCAATGCCGTCTTCAGCACCACCTATGAGATTGACCGGAAATATGGCACACCCTACCACCAGCGCTTCCGGCGCTGGCTTGAATATGTGCAGGAGAACGACCTCTGCGTGCAGGGGGCGATGACCGATGTCAAGGGACAGCGTAACTTGGCCCCCAGCCAGCAGGCTGACCCCGACATGTTCGTGCACATTGTGGAGCGCAAGAGCGCTGGCATTGTTATCCGGGGCGCCAAGGCCAGCCAGACCGGGACGGTGAACTCCCACGAGATGCTGATTATGCCCACCCTGAACCTCCGCAAGGGCGATGAGGACTACGCGGTAAGCTGCGCCGTGCCTACCGATGCTGCGGGCGTCACGCTCATCTACGGCAGGCAGTCCTGCGATACCCGCAAGCTAGAGGCCGGGGACATAGACATCGGCAACTACACCTTCGGCGCCCATGAGACCCTGACTATCCTGGATAACGTCTTTGTGCCGTGGGAAAGGGTGTTCATGTGCGGGGAGGCCGAGTTTGCCATCATGCTGGTGGAGAGGTTTGCCTCTTACCACCGGCAGAGCTACGGTGGCTGTAAGCCCGGCATTGGGGATGTGATGATAGGGGCAACGGCTTCCCTCGCTGACTACAACGGTGTGCGCAAGGCGGCCCATATCCGGGACAAAATCGCCGAGATGATTCACCTGTCCGAGACGCTCTACGGCTGTGGCCTGGCCTGTGCCTACGAAGGCTGGCAGACCCCTGCCGGTAACTTCCAGGACAATATGATGCTGGCCAACGTCTGTAAACACAATGTCACCCGTTTTACCTACGAAATCTGCCGGCTGGCGGAAGATATCGCCGGTGGTATCCTGGCAACCATGCCCTCGGAAAAGGACTTCCGCCACCCGGTAGTCGGTAAGTATGTGGATAAATACCTGAAGGGCGTGCCTGAAGTGCCCACCGAGGCACGCTACCGTATGCTCTCGCTGCTACACGCCATGACCTTTGGGCAGAACGCCATCAGCTACCGGACGGAGTCCATGCATGGGGCCGGCTCGCCCATGGCGCAGAAAATCATGATAGAGCGTGAGACGGATATGGAGCTCAAGCAGAAGCTCGCCCGCCGCCTGGCCGGCATTGACGAGCGAGAGGATGTCACTGGCTAACGCCCGCGGTAACCTTCCGCGCCCAGTTCCCCTCTGCTGCGTAAGGTGGCAGAGGGGATTTGTTTGTAGTCGGCTTTGCCAGGAATTTGGCGCACCTTTGCTGGAATCCCACACGCCGGCTTGCCACCAGCACCATGAAGTATGAAAAGAATGTAAACCATACCGACCCCGTATCGGAGTACGGGGTAAACTCCAGTCGGTATCCAGACGATACTGACTAGATTCCGGCTTTCGCCGGAATGGAAAAGCGGTATTTTCGGGGTAATGACAAACGAGTAGGTCTCAGTTTTGTTTTTGAGGAGCTACTAAAATATGGCCTCATCCAGGCAGCCCAGGTTCTTCTATGGCTATCTTATCGTGATTATGGCCTTTCTGGTCATGGCCGTAGCCATAGGGGGCTTTAACAGCGTCGGGGTCTTCTTTGGCCCCCTTCTGGAGGAGTTTGGCTGGACAAGGGCGGTAACCTCCGGTGCCGTTTCACTAGCCATGGTCTTCAGTAGCCTGTTTACTATGGTAGCGGGCCGGCTGACCGATAGGCTCGGCCCCCGGCCCGTCCTAGTTGCCTGCGGTCTCTTCTACGGCCTTGGGTTTGTCATGATGTCCCAGGTGAGGGCGGTCTGGCAGCTATACCTCTTCTACGGAGTCATCATGGGCATCGCCAGCAGCGGCACCTTTGTGCCGCTGCTCTCGACGGTAGCCAGGTGGTTCGTGAAGCGGCGAGGCCTGATGAGCGGCATTGTCCTGATGGGTGTCGGCACCGGGGTCATCTTTATGTCCACTCTAGGGCACTGGCTTATCACCGGCTGGGGCTGGCGCACCGCCTACATCGTCTTCGGTATCCTGGGGCTCACCGTATTCATAGTCGCCAGCCTGTTCATGAGCCGTGACCCGCAGAGCCGCAACCTGCAGCCCTATGGCGCTGCTGAGGTGCAGCTGGCAGACTCATTTCTAAAGCCGACTGGTTTTTCCTTTCCGGAGGCATTGCGGACGCGTCAGATGTGGATGTTCTGGATAGCCATGTTTTGCATTGGCTTCGCTGAATACACCATACTGGTGCATATCATCGTCCATATCACCGGGCTAGGCATCGCCGCCGCACGAGCCGCCAGTATTCTCCCTATCATCGGCGCGTTGAACATCGTGGGCAGGCTGGTCATTGGCCTTACCGGTGACAGGGCCGGCAACCTGCGGGCCTTTGTTATTAGTCTCATAACCATGCTCGCTGCGATAGCATGGTTGCTGTTTGCCCGGGACCTCTGGATGTTCTACATCTTTGCTGTTGTCTTCGGCCTTGCTTACGGGGGCGCTTTTGTGCCCTCCTCACCAATTACTGTCGAGTTCTTTGGTCTGAAGGCACATGGTGCCATTTATGCCGTTATCAATACCGGTTTTTTGCTGGGCGCCACCGCCGGCCCGGTCCTGGTGGGCTACACCTATGATACCACCAAAAGCTATGAGCTTGGCTTTCTGATTACAGCGGTTATGAGTCTTATTGGGCTGGTGCTTTCTTTTCTTTTGCGACGCCCGCGAGCTGGTAAGGTGGCAGATATTGAGTAGGTGGCTTGCCTTTTGACAGCGTCCCCCGAGGGCCTGCCCTGAGCGAAGTCGAAGGGGGTGAGGTCGTAATTCTCGCTAGCCGATAACATTGATGTCGCAGGCTGATTTGCGCATTTCGCGGAAGGCTTTTTTGAAGGAAGCTATGGCTTTCCGCTATAATGATATGGTTGTGTGGTGAGTGTAGCCCAGCGGTTTAAGGCGCCAGGTTGTGGCCCTGG
>JACQTX010000242.1 GCA_016210585.1 Chloroflexota bacterium | reverse complement strand
GAGCATCATAGATACCGTTGTGGCGTCCCAGGTAGCAGGGGTCATGGTAGGCGACCTTGCCCTTGACGGGCTTAGCCAGCTTCAGCCGTCCCTGCTTGATAAGCTCAGCCAGGTACTGGGAGACATGGACAACCTCGAACTCGCCGCCCAACTCGCGGTATTCGTTCTTAAAGGCGTTATAGCAGTGCGGTGAGCTGACCACGATCTTCTTGACACCGGCCTCTTGGAAAGCGGTGATATTGCTCTGCGCAAGGCTCTGGAATAGGGTCTCCTGACCGGCCTTGCGCACACTCTCCCCGCAGCAGCTTGCCTTATTGCCCAGGATGCCGAAGTCCACGTTAGCCTTTTGCAGGAGGTTAACAGTGGCACGGCTGACGCGTTGGGCCTGCGGGACATACTCGGTGATGCAGCAGGGGAAATAGAGGGCTTCCATGCCAGCCACGTGGGTCTTGACGTCAAGGTCTTTCGCCCAGTCGGCCCGTTTCTCCGGCGGCTCGCCGAGGGGGTTGCCGACCGCGGAGATGTTCTTAATGGTAACGCGCAGGGAATCCGGGATTTTGGCGACGTTCAGGTCAACAATCGCCCGGCGGAAGGCGCGCATGACGTCAATGATTTCCACGCCCCGCGGGCAGCGGGCCACGCACGCCCGGCAGGTGACACAACGCCACATATCGTCTGATTCGAAGTCAACCAGGCCGAACTGCGCTTCCCGCACCAGGCGCCGCACGTTAAAATTCTTAACTGTGTTCCAGGGACAGGCCGTGTTGCAGAGTCCACACTGGTAGCAGAACCGGAAAGCCTCCCCACCTACCCCTTTAACAATGTCAATGACGTCCTTAAAGGGGCTAACCGTCTCTATTACCAACTAAACTGTTGTCCTTTCCACACACAAATTCACCCCTATTGTCGAACGGGTAACGAATTAGCTGTGGTGCACTGGCGAGGATACCGGAGGATTTTAGGGTGATGGATCCCACTGAACAGACACCGCTTTGACAGGATACAAGACCGAAGTGACTGAAAACCTTTCCATAAAGTAAAAGCTCAGCTTCAGTATAATCGCGCTCGCCAAATTTGTCAAACGCTACACACCTCAGCTGAGCCCTCCACCCCCCACACCCCCACCTCTCTCCCTATGAGCACCCAGAAGGAGAGAGGTGGGAGAGATTTCTTCGTCGCAGTCTTCAGGGGAGGAGAGGCTCAAGACTGGGACCAGCCGAGACAATCTCTAAACTCGGCTGATGTGAGGTTGGGGTTCCCTCTTTCCATATACATCTTAGACTAGCGCGCCAGACTTGTATGCAACTTTTGTCGCATTCTCCTGGTGAAGAGAGCATTTAGAAGTTCATTACTGGGCCGCTCATGGTGAGCTTGTCGAATCCATGAGCGGCCTGAAAATAGTGGTTCATCCTTCGACAGGCTCAGGACGAGCGGGTTATGTGACACCCTCCGATGAAATCACCCGGCTTGGCCAGGCATGCCGACTACCTGACAGTCAGACCTTGCTGTGTCAAACCCCGGCCAAACGCTACTCGTAGGCAATGGTCCTGATGATACCGATGGTGGCCCCTGTGTTGTCCGTAGTACAGGCGTTGCTCACCGCCAAGACTTTCTTCACGTTGTTGTCCGCGATGAACTTGTTTACCTGCTCATCCAACTGGTCAAGCTCACTCTTGGTGTGGAAGATCTTGAGCTCAGAGGTAAATGTCTTCACCTTTACCATGGCACGCTCCTCAACTTTCGTTAGGTCTAACCGGCCAAAAGCGCACAATGTTGTGGCCCGTCAGGGGCCCCGCCTCAGGTTGACGTCACCCGAAGCCTTGTTACCCGGCGGTGACTATCTCGTAGGGGCACCTGATGGCCCCGGTGGGACAGACCGCTTCACACAGGGTGCACCAATCGCACTCTTTGTTTTTGAGGAAGCTTATGCTGTGGTTGCCCAGGACTATGGCACTGTTATTGCATACGCTGACGCACAACCCACACCCATCACACTTCTTCAGGTCAACAACTGGCATTTCAAAAATATCCCCTCACCTCCCTCACGGGGAGAATAATAAGACAGTTTCGGTAAGCTTGTATGTGACATTTGTCGCACATACTAATCGTTTCATAATAATTTGATCGTGCTCCCCCTTTATCAAAGGGGGATTGAGGG
>JACQTX010000241.1 GCA_016210585.1 Chloroflexota bacterium | reverse complement strand
GTCACCAACAAAGTATGAAAATCCTCTCTCCCCAGGTGGGAGAGAGTTAGAGTGAGGGGGAATTCAACACCCTCACCCATGCCTCTCCCATCAAGGGAGAGGCGTCTGGCTATTTTCATAACAATGACAACTATGCATTGATTCCTTAATGCGTTCGTATTAGTAGCTTTCGGCTGATAGCTGATAGCTACCTGATTACCTCGCTACCCATAAACGATTGTAGCACTTCCGGGACAGTAACGCTGCCATCAGCCTGCTGGTAGTTCTCCAGGATGGCAATCATCACCCTGGGGAGGGCCAGCCCGGAGCCATTCAGGGTGTGCACGAACTGCGGCCGGGCGTCGGCGGCCGGGCGGTAGCGGACATTGGCCCGCCGGGCCTGGAAATCCCCGCAGTTGGAGCAGGAGCTTACCTCCAGCCACTCTCCACAGCCCGGTGCCCAGACCTCAATATCATAGGTCTTCCGGGAAGCGAAGCCCAGGTCAGCCGTGCAGAGCTGCAGCACCCGGTAGGCCAGTCCCAACTTCTGGCAGACGGTCTCCGCGTTAGCGACCAGCTTTTCCAGCTCCGCCATTGACGTCGCCGGTTCCGTAAACTTATATAGCTCCACTTTGTCGAACTGGTGGCCGCGCTTGATGCCGCGGGTGTCCTTGCCGGCGGCCATCTTCTCCCGGCGGAAGCAGGGCGTGTAGGCCGCGTAGTTCAGCGGCAATGCCCCCGGCGGTAGAATCTCGTCACGGTGCAGGTTGGTCAGGGGCACCTCGGCGGTAGGCACAAACCAGTAGTCATCTACCTCATCATGATAAAGATTATCGGCGAACTTGGGCAGATTGCCGGAGCCGACCATGCACTCCCGCTTGACCATGAAGGGCGGGTAAATCTCCTGGTAGCCGTGCTCACTGGTATGCAGACGCAGCATGAAGGCAATGAGCGCCCGTTGCAATCGTGCTCCCATGCCCTTCAGCACGTAGAAACGGGTGCCGGAGAGCTTGACGCCGCGCTCGAAGTCAATGATACCCAGGGTCTCGCCAAGTTTCCAGTGCGGCGCCGCCTCGAAGGCAAAGGTGGGGGGTTCCCCCCAGCTACGCACTATTACGTTGTCTTCTGGCCCGTTGCCCGGTGGCACGGAGGCATCCGGGACATTGGGCACTTGCAGCAAAAGCTCCAGGAGCTTTTCATCAAGCTCTTTGACCTTGTCCTCGTGGTCTTTGATGACCAGGCGCAGGTCACGCCCGGCCTCGGCGGCAGCTTCATCGGTTGGGCGCTGGCGGGCGGCCTCCTTGCGCCTATGGCGCAGGTCCTCCAGCTCAAGGAGTCGCTCGCGCCGCTGGGCATCCAGACGTAAGACTTCTTCGAGTGGAGCGGTATCGTGCCGGCTAGCGACTGCCTGCCGCACCAGATCAGGCTGCTCACGGATGAACCTCAAATCAAGCATAGTTTCCTCTCTGCATCATACGCTATGCCCTGCCGTTTTTTCAATCTCCCGGTCAAGAATAACTGTCATTGCGAGGAGTTCTTCGTAGAAGAACGACGTGGCAATCTCACCGGTTCGGATGAGATTGCTTCGCCTTCCGCCTGCGGCGGAATGGTCTCGCAATGACAGGGCGACGCGCCTACTATCTCAATAGCAAAAAGAGGCAGGTCGCTCGCCTTCTTCAACCGCTCCTCAATCATCCGGCAGTAGTCCGGGTTGACTTCAAAGCCGATGTAGCTTCGCCTGAGTCGCACGCAGGCTACTGCCGTCGTCCCGCTGCCCATGAAGGGGTCGAGCACTACCCCGTTCTCCGGGCAGCTTACCTTGATGATGCGCTCCACTATCTCCAGCGGCTTCTGGGTGGGGAACATTTCCCTTTCGTGGTCTTCGGCGTGCAGCCGGGTCACGCTCCAGACGTCCTTGGGGTTATAGCCGACCTCCAGCCACTTCTTGCCGACAAAGATAGAGCGCGTGCGGGCTTTCTTGGTCTCCGGGTCATAGGGAATTCGCACGGCGTCCAGGTCGAAGTAGTATTTCTTTGATTTGACGAAGAAGCCGATATTGTCATGGACGGAGGAGAACTTACGCGTGCTGCCGCCCATGCTTGGCACCCGCCGATCCCAGATGATTTCGTTTATCATGGTCAGCCTGGTCTTCATGTAGCTGAAGATTTCCGGGCTGTGCTGCCAGGTCAGAAAAACGAAGAGGCTGCCGGTGTCCTTCAGCTTGGGGATGACAGCGTCAATCCAGGCTTTGCTCCAGGCCAGGTAATCTTTCGGCTTCAGCTTGTCCGAACCGTTGCCGTAGTCCTTGCCCAGGGCATAGGGCGGGTCCGCAACGATGCAGTCAACGGAGCTATCCGGCACTCTGGCTATGCCTGCCAGCATGTCCTCATTAAAGATACGGTTAAGTGTTTCCATGGCCGTTTCTGAGATGACCTATCCCATTCAATGTCAGCATAAGCGAGTCACCTTAACAGCGTATAACTATCATTGGGAGAAGTCCGCCTCTGGCGGACGACGTGGCAATCTCATGCGACCGTTAGAGCGCCGCAGTCCGATGGAATAGTCGGACAATGCGGACTGTAGAGATTGCCACGCCTTCCGACTGCGTCGGAATGGCTCGCAATGACGTTCACGCTTTCTCCTTGAGCTGCGGGAACAGGACGACCTCGCGGATGGACGGCTGGCCGGTGAGCAGCATCACCAAGCGGTCAATGCCCACGCCCAGCCCGCCGGTGGGCGGCATACCATACTCCATGGCCAGCAGGAAGTCCTCGTCAATCTTCTCCTCTTCCTCGCCCTCCGCCCCGCGCTCTCGCTGCTGCTGGAAGAAACGTCTCCTCTGCTCCAGCGGGTCGTTAAGCTCGGTGAAGGCATTGGCTAGCTCCAGCCCGCCGGCAAAGCCCTCAAACCGCTCCACCACGCGGTCATTATCCGGACGGGTCTTGGCCAGGGGCGACATCTCGATGGGATAGTCCACCAGGAAAGTCGGCTGGACCAGGTTCGGCTCCACGAAGGTGGAGAGGAGGTCATCAATCAGCCGGCCGCGGTCCTTCTTCGGGTCAACCTCCATCTTTAGCGCCAGCATCCGCGCCGCCAGTGCGTCCCGGTCCGTGAACTGGTCATAGTCAATGCCCGCATACTTGATGACGGCCTCGCGCAGATTGAGGCGCTGCCAGGGCGGGCGGAGGCTGATAGTGTTTTCGCCGAACTTGACCTGGTCGGTGCCGAGCACCTGCTGGGCCACGGCGAAGACCATCTCCTCCACCATCCGCATCACATCATTGTAGTCAGCGTAGGCCTCGTAGCTTTCCAGCATGGTGAACTCCGGGTTATGCGTGGCATCAATGCCCTCGTTGCGGAAGGCCCGCCCCAGCTCATAGACCTTGTCAAAGCCGCCGATAATCAGCCGCTTGAGGTGCAGCTCCAGGGCGATGCGCAGGTAAAGGTCGCGGTCGAGGGCATGGTGGTGCGTGATGAAAGGACGGGCCAGGGCGCCGCCCGCTTCGGGCTGCAGCACCGGTGTCTCCACCTCAATGAAGCCGCGTCCGTTGAGGAACTGGCGGATGGCGGCGATAATCCGGCTGCGTGTCTCGAAGAGCTGTTTTGTCTCCGGGTTGCTGATGAGGTCGAGGTAGCGCTGGCGGTAGCGCAGGTCAATGTCCACCAAGCCATGCCACTTCTCTGGCAAAGGCTGTAGCGATTTGGCCAGCAGAGCAAAATCTCCTACCCAAACGGTTGGTTCACCGGTCTTAGTCCTTAATAGGTTGCCTTCGGCTCCAATAATATCACCTGTGTCCAAATCCTTGAACAACAACTGTTGGTCTTCATCAAACTTATCTATGCTCTGAAATAGTAGCTGAATCTTCCCGGACCCGTCGCGGATGTCGACAAAGGCACTCTTGCCCATCAGCCGTCTCGCCATGATTCTTCCTGCTACACTGACTTTGCTGGCTTCCTCGCGTTCCTCTTCAGGGAACTGCCCGGCTTCGATTTGTGTGAGCAGGTCAATAGCTTGCTGAGTCGTGTGCGTGCGGTGGTAGCGGCGGGGGTAGGCGTCAATGCCCCGGCCTCTCAAACGCTCCAGCTTTTCCAGCCTTTGCTGGGTCAGGCGGTCAATCCTCGTTGTCATTTCGATTCCTTATTATAGCAAAAAGACTGGAAGTCCGACTCCCAGCCGTAGATTATTATATGGAATCATAGCGTTGGAGTAAAGTTGACAATCCGTGGATTAGGAAGTCCTGAAAAGTGTCATTGCGAGCGGAGCCGAAGGATGCGCTCGCAACGACACTTTTGCAATCTATAATTCATCACAGGCGAGTGCTATAATTGTGCTATGGAGTGAACCATGCGTGAAGCGTTGCTCTACGAGAAATTGCCCGGCTCAAGGGTCCGCTGCCACGTTTGCCAGTGGTACTGCCACATAGCTCCGGGCAAGGCCGGCGTCTGCAAGATGTACCACAACCGGGAGGGCGTGCTATTCAGTATGAACTACGCCCAGGTGTCCTCGATGGCCATTGACCCCATCGAGAAGAAGCCGCTCTTCCACTTCTATCCCGGCACCCAGGTATTCTCGCTGGGCGGCTGGGGCTGTAACTTCCACTGCCAGGGATGCCAGAACTGGGAAATCGCCTGCCCGGTCGGCGATGAGCCGTGGCGTGGCTCGCAGGAGATACTCCCGGAGAAGGCAATCGCATTGACAAAGCAGGAGCACTGTGCCGGCATTGCCTGGACCTACAATGAGCCGACAATGTGGTTCGAATATACCCTGGACTCGGCGAAGCTCGCAAAACAGCAGGGTCTCTACACCGTCTATGTCACCAACGGCTACCTCAGCCCGGAGGCCATGGACACCATCGGGCCTTACCTTGATGCCTGGCGGGTGGACGTCAAGGGCTTCAGCGACGCCTTTTACCAGAAGATTGCGCGAATTGCTCGGTGGCGCGGCATCCTGGATGTGGCCAAGAGGGCCAGGGACAAATGGCACATGCACGTAGAGGTGGTCACCAATATCATACCCACTCTGAACGATGATGACGCCCAGCTTGAGGGCATTGCCCGATGGATACATGATGACTTGGGTGAGCTGACACCCTGGCACGTGACCCGCTTTCACCCCGACCGCCTGATGATGGAGTATCCCGCCACGCCCATCGCCACCCTGGAGCACGCCCTGGACATCGCCCACCGGGCGGGCCTGAAGTTTGTCTATACCGGAAATGTCCCCGGCCACAAGAGTGAGAACACCACCTGCTACGCCTGCGGGCGGACCATTGTGGAGCGGTTTGGCTACAGCACCAGGCTAGTGGGACTGAAAGGCACGCAGTGCAAGTTTTGTGGTGCCGAGCTTAATTTCCGTGTAGCGTCCACAGAGAGGAGGGCGGCATGATAAGAGAACCGGCGGTGGCCGGGCAGTTCTATCCGGCCTCAGCGGCACAGCTTGAGGCCATGATCAAGACAATGATTGACGAAGAGGCGGCAAAAGAGGAGACAATTGGCCTGCTGCTACCCCATGCCGGCTACCCCTACTCCGGCCCGGTGGCCGGTGCCACCCTCTCCCGACTCAAATTCAAGGGGACCTTCATCATCATCGGCCCCAACCATACCGGCCGCGGCAAGCCCTTCAGCATCATGACCGAAGGCGCCTGGAAGACACCCCTGGGCAAGGTAGAGATTGACGCTGAGCTGGCCAAGCAGATACTCGCCGGCTCAAAGTATTTGCAAGAGGACTCCGGTGCCCACCAGTATGAGCACTCGATTGAGGTGCAACTGCCCTTTCTGCAGCATTTCCAGCGGGACATCAAGCTGGTGCCCATCATCCTGTCTTACGGCCCAGCCGACATCTACAAGGAGATCGGCCAGGAGCTAGCCGCCGCGATCAAGAAAGCCCAGAGAGGCGTGGTCATCATCGCCTCCAGCGACATGAGCCACTACGAGCCGCACGAGGTAGCCCAGAAGAAGGACCACCAAGCCATTGAAGCCATGCTAGCCCTCGATGAGGACGAATTGCTGAGGCGCGTTGAAAAGCAGAACATCTCAATGTGCGGCTATGCGCCGGCCACTTGCCTTATCGCCGCGGCAAAGGCGCTCGGCGCTACCAGGGCTGAGCTGGTAAAATACCAGACGAGCGGTGACACCACCGGTGACCGCTCCGCGGTGGTGGGCTATGCCGGCATCATCTTCATGGGCATGTCGCCCCTGGTAAAGCTGGCCCACCAGACGGTAGAGACTTATACCAAGGAGGGCAAAGTCCCCAGGCCACCGGCCGAGCTTACACCGGAGATGAAGGCCCGGGCCGGCGTCTTTGTCTCCATCCACAAGCATGGCGAGCTGCGCGGCTGTATCGGCACTTTTGAACCGACGCAGCGAAACGTGGCCGAAGAGGTCATTGCCAATGCCATTAGCTCCGCCACACGTGACCCCCGCTTTCCGCCCATCACCCCTGATGAGCTTGCGGACCTGGAAATCAACGTGGACGTGCTGACCCGGCCGGAGCCGGTGAAGGGTGAGGAAGAGCTTGACGCTAAGAAATACGGGGTCATTGTGGAGTGCGGCTGGCGCCGGGGCCTGCTGCTCCCCGACCTTGAAGGCGTGGACTCTGTCAAGCAGCAGATTGACATCTGCTGCCTCAAAGGCGGTATCAGCCCAGACGAAGCCAAGAAACTATACAGGTTTGAGGTGAAGCGGTATAAGTGAAATGTGCGGCAAATACTTAACCCCCGAGCTCAGAAAACTATTGTCTGCAAAGGACTCACAAGAATTCTGGCAAATCGTTAATGAAGAGCAAGAGAAAAGGCGCCAAAAGCTGGCGAGATTGCCTTTTGCCAAGAAGATTGAAATAATTGAGCAGATGAGGGAAAGCTATCCCAAAAGGAGAAAACTTCCTCGCTAAGTGCGTCTAAAAGCACGCGACTGTCAAGCTCTACCGGTTTGAGGTGAAGAGATATAAATAAAGACTCAGGGAGGGCACAATGATTACTTTACAGGGTTTGTGGTTAAATCAAAAAGGTCACACTCTCTATTTGACAAGTACCACTGTGGAGCAACTTAAGAAGTGGTTTGATGACGGCAATATCACAGCCGATATTTGGAAAAGAGATAAAGAAGAAGGCTATCAAAGAGCGCCTGATACGAAAAGGTTCAAAGAAATCGCGAATTATCTAGAGGGGAATTTGCAGATTGAACAAACGCTTCTTCCTAATTCTCTTATTCTAAACATTAGAGATACAGGATGTGTAGACTTCGAGCCTTTGGAAGAATACAAGGGCGTTAAGACGATAGAGGTGGGCAAGATCTTAATCCATGACGAAGCTTTACCTTTCTCTGAAGTAGATGGACAGCATCGCATAGGAGGATTAATCCAAGCGTATAAGGAACAGAAGGGAAAACAGGGGGGCGATTTCGAACAAATCAAGTCTTATCCGGTTCCGCTAACAATTATTGAAGGTCTTGATCGTCCTTCTGAAGCAATCCAATTTGTTGTAATCAATAACAAACAGAAAAAAGTTAAGCCCGATTTGGTATTGCAAATTCTCTATAAGCGATACAGGGATAAAGGCGAACAGCTGGATTTCTTTCTGAAAGGCAAAACCTGGCGGCTCTGGGCGGTAGAAATATGCGGGCAACTTAATCTGAATCCCGATTCACCATGGTGCGATAAGATCGCCGCACCAAGCGACAAACGTAAAGGACGACTGATAAGCGAACAGAACTTTGTTAATAGTTTGGAAACAGTGTATTCAAAAATCGACCGCGATACGGTGAGAACATATTTGCCTCAATATTGGAGAGCAATCTCAAATGTATGGCAAGAATGTGTTGGCGATAACGCTGTTAAGTACTCGTTGCAGAAAAGTAACGGAACCAGCGTTTTTCATTGGATTTTTCCGTTTGTTTATTTCAAAAGCGTCAGTCTTGGTAGCGCTAAACTTAAGGAATTGATCAACACGCTAAAACCTTTAAGAAAAAAATACGGCCCCTCTTTTTGGCAGAGGGGTGGAGAAGCGAAGAAGTATACGAGTAAAGGTGCACAAAGAGAGTTAGTAGACAATATGATTGCCGCCGTCAGTTTTTATCATGGGAAAGAAATCAGATTAGAAAAATTGCCCAAAGGTTTGGAGGGTACCAAAGAAGAAAAGACTTGGGCGAAGGCAGCGAATCTTATTCCTCTGCGCTTGTACCAGCTGTTCAAGCAAGACAAGGTGAATGGTGTCAATGAGGGCGCTACTGGAGCTTACATTCTCTACTCATTCACAAAACAGCAGTTCTATGTAGGGCGTTCGCACAAAGCCGACCTAAGAGCAAGGTTGCAGAATCATCTGCAAAACAAAGAGGATGGTTTTCATATTTTTAACCATCGGTTGTGCACAGAACCAAAAGAGGCCCATGATTTGGAATGTGCCTTATATCACCTGTTACCCAAGCACCTATTAATGAATAAAGAACATCCGCGGCGTTAGCTGATAGAAAGTGTCCGTTTTGTCCAATACAAGTGGCTTAAGTAATGTCTTAAGTAATGTGGGCAATTGCCATTGGGAGCATACCCGATGAAATCGGGACGATGTAGCAACCTCATAGAGCGGTGCACATGTATGTAGAAAAGGGAGGTTGAACTCAAATGAACCGGTGCGTTTGCGGAAGTGATGAATTCCTCGTAATATCTGAAAAGGTCTACGAAGGTCAAATCGAAGGTGAAGTATTGAAATGTGAGCCAGATAACGAAGGTATTACGGAAATAAAATGCCGACAATGTCAGAAAACATACAGCGCCGAAGCGTTTAAGGAAATAGCGTGGTAGCCATGAAAACTGAAGAGGATATTCTTAAAGAGATTAAGATTCCCCCTCAGCGATACCTTTGAGCTGAGAAAACACTTATGATTGTTTTACCGTAACGAAATGGGGGTACCCAATTATGTCCGCAGCAGGTAGCTCAGGTGCAGCCGCCGCGGCCGCTCATGCCGTCGCTATCGCCAAGGCGATTAAGGCGTCCGGTGCCATTGTGCGTGTGGCACCGGAGGATTTTATGACCATCCTGGGCAAGACTAACAAGCCACTCGTGGTGATGGCCCGGGGCGGCTTTATGAAGCGCGGCTATCACTATCTGACCGGCTACAAGGGCCTGGTCTTCTTCACGAAAGCGGCGGCACCGCTCTATCTGCCCGGTGATGCTGAGATAGTAGCAGCTGACAAGATCTGGACACCGTAAAATAAAACTCCAAGCACTAAGCTCTAAACACCAGGTGAATTCAAAATCCCTTAAGCCGTGGATTCTTGGCAAATCCTCAAAAGTGTCATTGCAAGCGCATCCTTCGGCTTGGCTCAGAGCCTGCCCTGAGCCAAGCGAATGGGACAGGTCCGCCGCAGGCGGAGCCGAAGCAATCTCCGAATTGTATGCCAGCGGGAGCGAATCGTAGATTGCTTTGTCCTTCACGGCAAATCCGTGAAGGACCTCGGAATAATGTTTCTCATTAAGTTTATCAATTCATCGTAATCCACGGACTACGAAATTGCGCGATGACCAGTGCCTGCCCACGCGAGATAGTCAGACGCCTCGGCTGAGCACCGGGTCACCCGCCCAAGGCAACAGAGCTGAGACGGGTGTAGATGGCACCCGTCCTGGTCAGCTGGCTCTGCATCAGGTTGACGGCATCAACCTGAATAGGGCCGCCGGCAAAGGTGGTGCTGGCAATGGCCTGTCCGAGCCTCAGCCTCTCCTCCGGCAAGACCTGGGGACGCACGCGTGCCAGCGTCAGATGGGGCGTAAAAGGGCGCTCTTCTTCGGCAAAGCCGAGCAGGGCCAGGGCTAGCTCAATGTTCTGCTGAAGCTGTGACAGCCTGTCAAGGTCACCCTCCAGGCCTGCCCAGACCACCTGGACTCGCTTCAGGCTGGGGAAGGCGCCCAGCCCTTTGATCTCCAGGTGGAAGGGTGGTATGCCTCGCGCCGCTTCTGTCATGGCACCGGCTATCTCGCTGATACGCTCAGCTTCAACATTGCCGAGGAACTTCAGGGTCAGGTGAATGCCTGCCGGGGCCACCCACTTAACCCCGAATTGCTCGCCCAATTTCAGCCGCGCTTGCAAGGTGGCTAACTTTGCTCTTACTTCTTCGGGCAACTCAACGGCGATAAAAGAGCGGACTGGTTCCATTTTGGCCTCCGATTATTACCTTCAGACGCTAAATCCCCAGCAGCCGACGGGCATTGCCGGCGATAACCAGCTCCCTTTCTTTATCCGGCAGTCCGGCAGCTTGAATCTCTACAAGCAGCCTTTTCTGGCTGAGTAGGGGGTAATCGCTGCCGAAAAGGACCCTCTCGGCGCCGACCAGCCCGGCCACCTGCTGAAACACCTGCGGCCGATAGAGAAAAGGGGAAGCAGCACTGTCAAAATAGACGTTGCTCAGGACCTTGCCGACCTCCGGCATCAGGGCATAAAAAGGCAGCCCGCCGCCCCAGTGGGCGCAGACTACTGGCAGGTCCGGGAACTGGGCCAGGAAAGGGTAAAGCACGCCTGGAGTGAGCGTGCCCTTGCCAGGATAGCTGTGCCCCACAGGCTCTGAGGTGTGCGTCAGGAAGATGAGCCTGTGTTCCTGCATGACCTCGATGACGGGCCGCATTATACCATTATCAGCGAGGTCAAAGAGCTGTCCATCCGGTCTCATCTCGCCGATGCCCCTGGCCCCAGCCTGGGCACAGCGCTCCACCTCAATAAGGGCCGCCTCAGCGGCAAGGGGCTGGATACTGCAGAAGCCAATCAAACGTTTGGGGTAGCGGGCAACTGATTCCAGGATGTAGTCGTTGGTCGCCACGCAGAGATCGTGGGTTGTCCAGCCGATGTTCAGGATGACGGAGACAGCCACGCCATCCTGGTCCATGCTCTCGATAAGCTCGTCAGCCGTAGCCAGCCTGGCATTCTTGCTGTTATAGAGCATGGCAAAAACAGGGTCACCGGTGATGTATTTCTCACGGTCCTTCTTAACCTGCGGGGAGAAAACGTGGGTGTGAAAATCAATAATCACGGGGAAATTATAGCATATCCGGGGGTGTTTGAGAGGGTGTTACCGTTCCTGGTCCGTGATTCCGGCTGCAAATGTCGTTCGCGAAGAGTCCTGGCCTTCAGGTGTCCCGCGGAAAACTATCCGCTGACTATGAGAGGGTCTGCTGGTCTGTCTTGCGTGTGACGTGGAGCCGGCAGCCGCCCTCACCCTCAGGGCCGATACGAGCGGAGAGGCCAAGCTGGCGTGCCCATATGGCAAAGGCTTCCCCGCAGTAACGGCAAATCTGCCGCTTGGTCAGCCCGAAGCTGCGCGCGATTCCCCAGCGGTTTTGGCCACTGCCGCCCAGGCAGCCGTCCGTAAAGACAAGCTCGGCCTGGTCATCACTGTCAGTGACCACGCGGAAAGAAACACCGGGGTAAAACTCCTGGACAGCCTGTGCCTCACGCCGGAGGTATTCCCCGGCACCAGGGGCATCCTTACCAAACCATCCCCGCGCCCCCTTTGCCCAGAGGTGCCGGGCGTAGTCCTCCGGAGAGAAACCATGCTGGCAGGCAAAAGCCAAGCCGCCCAACTCAAAACGCAGGCGGCTCTGCGCCGTCCGCCGCCAGACATCTGCCAGCAAGTCCATATCCGGCGTCTCGCGTTGTCGTTCTGAACTGTTCGTCATATTACAGGTTATGGAAAACAGCCGAGCTGGCACCGGCTGATGTGCACTCTCATCAGTGTTGCCGCGTCACCTACCTCTTTCGGAGTGATGCCCAGGTCTCCGGCAACTTTGAAGGTTACCGCACAGGGTAAGCAGCCTTTGATGAGCGAAGACTCGACTCTTTCAGCCACGCTCTGGTCCACCTGCTTACCAAACAGGTCATCATGCAAAGCCTTCTTAACTACAAAGCAGCCGAGCTGGCAATCGGTAATCCTTATCCTTAGCTGGTTCAGGATGTCACCGACATGCTGCTTGCTGACCTTATGCCTGCCTGCTATCTCCCAGGCAACGGCGCATGTCACGTGGTTATCCCGGACTGCGGCCTTTAGCTCTTGTGCCAGTATATCGTCAATATGCGCGACTCGCTCCACTGTCATCAAATGTCTCCTTTCCAGGTTCTCAGTTAATATTATAGCTTGATTGAGGACTTGAATACGACTTTTGTCGTAGAACGGGCTATTTCTGCTCTGGCAGGGTGTGTCAAAGAGTATAGCTGGCAACTATGGGCGTGGTATGCTAGTATTTAGCTACAGAGGGGGAGAACATGACTCAGGAATACGAGATAAATGCCCTGGCCAAAGAGGAGTCCTGGCGGATGTTCCGCATCATAGGCGAGATGGTGGAGGGTTTTGACAAGCTCTCCGGTGTGGGGCCTGCGGTTAGCGTGTACGGCTCCGCACGTGTCCAGCAGGGCGATACTCTTTATAAGCAGACCGAGGAGATCGCCCGCCGGCTGGGTGAGATGGGCTTCGCCATATTCACCGGGGGCGGGCCCGGCATCATGGAGGCCGCTAACAAGGGCGCTCAGGAAGCGGGCGCCGTCTCTGTCGGCCTTAACATTGAGCTGGCTGATGCCCAGGTCTGTAATGTCTTCAGCACTAAGACAGTGACCTTCAAACACTTCTTTGTGCGGAAGGTCATGCTGGTAAAATACGCCGTGGCCTTCATCATCATGCCCGGTGGACTGGGCACGCTTGACGAGCTGACCGAGGTATTGACGCTCATCCAGACCGGCAAGACCAGGCCCTTCCCGGTTATACTCTTCGATAGCAAGTACTGGGAGGGTTTCCTGAAATGGCTACATGAGATAGTGCTGGCCAGGGGCATGGTCTCGGAAGAAGACTTCAATTTGCTCCGGGTCTGCGACAAGCCTGATGACGTGGTGGAAGCTGTGCAAAAGTGGTATATCAAGCACGAGATTGTCGGCAGGAAAGCCGTGACCAGGTCATAGCTATAATCCTCGGATTAGCCTGATAGCACCGGCATCTGTCGTTGTTTTGAAAAGGCTATCACTATTCATAGTTGGTGGTGCCCGCTTTGCAACGGGTACGGGTGATTAACTGGAAAAGGGGGCTTGAATTGGTCTGGGAAGTCCTTGGTTTTATCGGTGGGGCATCCATAGGTGTTGCCTTTATACCGCAGGTCTGGCGACTTTACCGGCTGAGGAGTGCCCGTGAGATAAGCCTGCCCTACGTGATGCTTTTTCTTTTCGGGGGCCTATGCTGGCTGGCCTACGGTATTATACTGAAACTGCCCTCGGTAATGGCCTCGAACTCGGTGAATCTCGCCATGACCGGCCTTATGCTCTACGCCAAGCTGAAATATGGCAGGTAGCCGGGGGCGCCTCTCAATGTATGACGAATACTTGTACATCGGGGGAGGAGATGCCAATTCTAGATCCGGTTCCAAAAACACATTGATAAATTATTCTGTAATCTCCCCCTTTGGCAAAGAGCCTGTCCTGAGCCTGCCGAAGGAGGGATTAAGGGGGATTTTGAATCTGCATTAAGAAGAAATCCCTCTCAATCTCCCTTTGCGAAAAGGAGAAGAATTAGTCAACTTATTTGTAAGACGCGATACTAGCTGAGTTACTGCGTTCGCTCAGGTTTACACAATGAGTTTTGAAATTGCCTGGGATTTAGCGATAGAGTATACGCAAGTGTCCAAGACGCTATTCAATCAGCTACTTACTCCTGGTGGCTGAAGGACCACATGGCCAGCACAAGCATGATGGCGCCAAAGCCAGCCATCACCCCAATATTCTCCCAGAGTGTCATGACGTGACCGAATAGAGTGACGGCGAAAGGGGAGCCGGGGAGAGTCCCCAGCATTACCTCCCGGATGGGGGCGATGCCGTAGGTCGCCGGATTGATTTTGGTCAGAAAGTCCATCCAGGCGGGTAAGCCCTGCAACGGAAAGAAGACCCCGGACAAAAAGGTCATGGGGAACATGAGCATCTGCATAACCGCCTGAAAGGCCTCCATTGACCGGATACGTGTTGCCAGCAGGATGCCCATTGATGCCATGGCCGTAGCCAGCAGCAACATCAGCGGCAATAGCTGCAGGATTTTCAAAGGCGTGAGTGAGACGCCGATTAATGGTGAAAAGGCCAACGTGAGTGTGCCCTGGATAAGGGCCACAGTGGCACCGCCAAAGGCCTTACCGGTGGCCACAGTGGCACGGCTGACCGGAGCGACGAGCACTTCCTTGAGAAAGCCGAACTCTCGGTCCCAGACGATGGATACGCCGCTGGCAAAAGAGCTCATCAGCACCGTCATGCCGATGATACCGGGGAACATGAACTGGGAGAAGTTGATGCCCGGGCCGAGCAGTCCCATCCGGGCGCTCAGCCCGCTGCCGAAGACGAAAAGGAACAACAGCGGAAAAACAACGGAGCTAACCATGCGCATCTTATCGTGCCAGAAGCGCAGCAGGTCACGATACCAAATAGTATAAATGCCCAACAGGTTTTTCATTTCAGATAAACGGGACAAAACAATCTAGGCGTAATTGTCTATACGTAATTGTTGTTTCCTCTCTTCGTGCGTCATCTCACCCAAGCGTTTACCGCCGCGTCCGCCGCCCGTGCTGGCGGACCATAGCCTTAAGGACATCCGTGACCTCCTCTTCACGTATGTCGCGGCCCGTCAGCTTCAGAAAAACGGTATCCAGGCTGGGACGGCGCAGGTTCACACTCAGTATCCTCGTACCGAACTCCTTGATGAAGATGGGCAAAAACTCCTCGCCGCTGGCCACCTCGAAGACAAGGCCATCGCCATCACGGCGGGACTCTATCTGGTAGCGGCCCTTTAGCTCCTCACCGGCCCGGACGTTATCATCTGTCTTGAGGGAGACGATATCCTTGCCGACCAGCCGCTTCAACCCGGCCGGGGTGTCAATAGCCACCAGCTTCCCGTGGTCAATGATGGCGATGCGGTCGGCCTTCTCAGCCTCGTCCATATAGTGGGTGGTCAGAAAGACGGTGGTGCCTTTACGTTGGCGTAAGTCCAGGATGTATTCCCAGATGCGCTGCCGGGTCTGGGGGTCAAGGCCTAATGTCGGTTCGTCCAGAAAAAGGACCTTGGGGGAATGCAGCAGCCCCCGGGCCAGCTCCAAGCGGCGTTTCATGCCGCCGGAATAGGTGCGTACCTCGTTATGGCGTTTGTCCCACAGCTCCACCATCTGCAGCATCTCTTCGATGCGCTTCTCGCGGACTGATCGGGGGATATTATAGACCAGGGCGTGAAAGCGCAGGTTTTGCAGGCCGCTGAGGCGCTCATCCAGGCTGGGGTCCTGGAAGACAAGGCCTATAGACTGGCGCACCATGCCCTGCTGATGGACCACGTCAAAGCCATTGACGGTGGCCTTACCTGATGTCGGCCGGGCAAGGGTGCAGAGGATGTTGATGGTAGTCGTCTTACCGGCACCATTTGGCCCTAGAAAGCCGAAGATTTCGCCGGGCGCTATCGTGAAGCTGATATCATCCACGGCGGCCAGCGCACCGAACTTTTTCACCAGGTTCTCTACCTGAATAATATCTTTGCTCACAGCTTTCTTGCCTCAACCAGTTTCAGAATGCCGCGGGCGGTGCTGGCCACCTTCTCCACAGTAAGCCCGCTCTTGCGGACGTTCTCCACCGTGCGGCGGTTGATGTTCTCCCCACCCATCCGCTCCGCCAGCGGGTTCGCCAGGTCCATCAGCCACGCCAGAAAGCGGTTGTCGGAGAGGACGTGCTCCAGCAGGACGACCTTGCCACCAGGCTTGAGGACACGTCTAACCTCCTGCAGGCCGAGCACCGGGTCCGGGACGGAGCAGAAAACGAAGCTGGCTACAACCGTATCGAAGGAGTCATCGGCAAACTGCAGCTTCTGGGCATCCATGACCTGCAGATTGACCTTGAGGCCGAGATCGTGTGCCTTGCGGTGCGCCCGTGCCAGCATCTTCTCGCTGAGGTCAATGGCAGTAATCTCGGCACCACCAGGATAGTAAGGCAGGTTCTTGCCCGTGCCCACGCCGATCTCCAGGATTCGCTCACCTTCCACCCGGCGCCACAGCTCTTTACGCCACCTGTGAAAGCTGGCGCGCTCCATCATGCCTTCCATGAGGTCATAGAAAGGAGCAATCCGATTATAGCGTCGGCGGACAATCTCAGTGGCCCGGTTCTTGCTGGACATCTCTACCTTTTATTGTAAGATAAACGGTGGGGCTTTGAAAGGTAGGCGGGGCGCCTCCGTAATCCGTGGCTTTGTATTCAATTCAGTCACCTCGCGGGTCCCACCGATAAATCGTTGGACAAAAAAGAAACGTCATATACGAGACCATTCCTTGTAAAAGGAAGGCGCAGCAATCTCCGATTCGCTCCCGCTGGCACACAATTCGGAGATTGTTTCGCCTCCGCCTGCGGTGGACCTGTCCCATTCGCTTGGCTCAGGGCAGGCTCTGAGCCAAGCCGAAGGATGCGCTCGCAATGACGCTTTTGAGGATTTGCCAAGAATCCACGGCTTAAGGGCGTCCGGCTGCCGGTTACTCCAGCACTACATTGTCCAGGAGACGGGTCGTGCCGAAGCGGACTACCAGCGACACAAGGGCCGGTGCTTTGACTATGGCCAGCTCTTCCAAGATCTCGGTATCTGTTATGCTGATGTATTCAATCCTGGCTAACGGCTGTTTCTGGATGAGAGCGGTCATCTGCTGGCGTATCCGGCTGGCCTCTCTTTCGCCCTGAACATATAGTCCCTGTGCCAGCGTCAGTGCCTGGTAAAGCACAGCCGCCTGGCGGCGCTCCTCCGGGGTCAAATAAACGTTCCGGCTGCTCATGGCCAGGCCGTCCGCCTCACGCACCGTAGGCACTATGACTACCTCAAGAGGCATGTTGAGGTCTTTCACCATCTTCTTGATGACCACGCACTGCTGGGCATCCTTCTGTCCAAAGTAAGCTCTCGCCGGCCCAACAATATTGAACAACTTGGCCACAACGGTAGCCACGCCGCGGAAGTGGCCGGGGCGGGCAGCACCCTCCAGCCGCTCCGTCACTTTGCCGATCTCTACCCAGGTATCAAAGCCCGGGGGGTATATCTCCGCCGCCTGGGGCAAGAAAACGAAATCAGTGTTCACGCTTTCCAGCATGGCCAGGTCGCGCGGGATATCGCGCGGATACTTCTGGAAATCTTCCTTTGGCCCGAACTGGATAGGATTGACAAAGATGCTGACTACGGCCGTGGTATTTTCTTTTTTGGCCCGCTTGACCAGCTCCAGGTGGCCCTCATGCAGATAGCCCATCGTTGGGACAAAGCCTACCGGTCCGGCCAATGCCCGCCTGGCCTGTTTCATCTCCGCTATGGTCTCAATTGCTTTCATACTGACCACCCCTTTCGGCCTCCGTCTTCTGCCAGTCCTGTTCTGTAACAGAATAGGGAATGCCGCCGCGATTTTCAAGTCGTGCTGGGCACGAGCCATCCGCGAAACGCGGTTTTGGGGGCGAGAAGGGACGACACAGACATGGGAATGGTGAGAGGGAAGAG
>JACQTX010000244.1 GCA_016210585.1 Chloroflexota bacterium | reverse complement strand
GGCTGGGGCACGATGCCGTAGCCCACCCGGAGGCCGGCCAGCCCGGCCCACTTGCTGAAGGTGCGCAGCACCATGAGATTATCGTATTGCGTTACCAGCGGGGCCACGGTCTCGCCGCTGAACTCATAGTAGGCCTCGTCCACCAGCACGGGTAACCCCGTGCCAACAATTTCCAGAATATCCTGCTGCGGCATAATGTTCCCGGTGGGGCTATTCGGGTTGACCAGGAAGATGATTTTGGTCCTGGGGGTGATGGCCGCCTTCACCTTGCGGACATCGAGGGCGAAGCTCTCGTCCCGCAGGACTTCCACAATCCGCCCGCCGCACAGGTCAGTGCTGAAGCGGAACAGGCCGAAGGTGGGCACGCAGTTGATGACCTCGTCACCCGGGCTGAGCGATAGCCTCAGCAGCAGGTCAATAAGCTGGTTGCTGCCGCTCCCTGCTACGATGCGGCCAGCGTCCACACCGGTATAGCCCGCCAGCAGCTTTCTTAGCTTAAACTGGCCGTCATCCGGATAGATGTTCAGATCGGGATAGCGGCCCAGCGCCTCGTTGACCTTCGGTGAGCAACCGTATAGGTTCTCGTTGGCGTCCAGCTTGATGACGTTGGCGGCGGTCACGCCGGCCTCACCATCCATAGCCTCCAGTGACTTGCGGGCGGAGTACCCGCCGAAAGCCGCCAGGTCAGGACGGATAAACCGCTCTATTGACGAACCAGGAGTCATACGTTACCTCGTGCTTCCAGCCTTTTTGAAACAGCCCGGGCATGGGCGTCAAGCCCTTCCTTCTCCGCGATGGTCTGTGCCGCCTCGCCAAGTTGTTCGAGACTAGCCTTATCTATATTGACCACGTTGATGAGCTTGATGAAGTCGGTCACGTTCAGGGGGGAGCTGAAACGGGCCGTGCCACCCGTAGGCAGAGTGTGGCTCGGCCCGGCCACGTAGTCGCCCAGCACCACTGTCGAGTCGCCGCCCAGGAAAACGCACCCGGCATTGCTGATGCGGTCAAGGTAGGAAGCCGCATCTTTCATCATCAGGGACAGGTGCTCCGGGGCATAGAGGTTGGCCAGCTCTATGGCCTCATCAATGGAAGCCACCACTATCAGCATTCCCCTGGCATCGAGGGACTGGCGGGCGGTTGCCTGGCGTTTGAGCGTGGCCAGCTCTGCTGTCACTTGCCGGTTCACCTCTTTCGCCAACTGTGCCGAGGTGGTTATCAGTATGGCGGAAGCCAGGGCGTCATGCTCCGCCTGGGCCAGAAGGTCGGCGGCACAGTAAGCGGGGTCGGCTGTTTCATCAGCGATGACGATGATTTCACTCGGGCCTTGCAGACCGTCAATAGCTACCGCCCCGTAGACCAGCTTCTTGGCCAGGACGACAAAGATATTACCCGGGCCGCAGATTTTGTCCACCCTGGGGATAGACTCCGTGCCGTAGGCCAGGGCGGCAATCGCCTGGGCACCGCCCACGCGGAAGACGCGGTCAACTCCGGCGATAAAGGCGGCGGCAAGCGTTGTTGCCGGCACCTCGCCATCGGCCCCCGGCGGCGTGGCCAGGATAAGCTCTTTGACGCCGGCTACCCTGGCTGGAATAGCGGTCATCAGGACGGTGGAGGGATAGGCCGCTGTGCCGCCGGGCACATAGAGGCCAACCCTCTCCAATGCGCGCACTATCTGGCCGGTATCTCGAAGGGGGATACCGCGGCAGACATTCTCTTTCTGCCTGGCGTGAAAAGCACGGACTCGCTCGGCGGCCAGCTTAAGGGCGTCCGCTAGCCTGCCATCCAGGCTGCGGTAGGCTGCCTCTGTCCGCTCCCTGGCCACCTCCAGCGTGGACAAGCGGACCTTATCTATCTTCAGGCTGTAGTCAAACAGGGCCGCATCCCGGCGCTGGCGCACGTCCTGAATAATCTGCTGGACGGCCTGCTCCGGGTCTCCCGTGCCGAACATCTCCAGAAGCCTTTGCTGAAGCCCCGGCGAAATGGCATACTCGGCACCGGGCTGCCGGGACAGGGCTTGCTTCGCTTGTTGGAAACCGGTTATCAGGCGCAACTAGCTTGCCTCCGTAGCTTTCCGCAATATCTCGACTATGGCGGTCATCTTCTCCCTCTTAGCCGGGTCAGCCAGGCTATCCGTATTGGCAATCAGGCGGGCCGTGGACTCAAAGAGGGTGTCCACTATCTTCAGGTTATGCCGGGCTAAGGTCTGTCCCGTCTGCGTGTTTTCGATGAGCAAATCGGCGTCCTCCGGCAGAAAGGCCTCGGTCACGCCCCAGGTGGGGATGACGCGGTAGATGCCCAGGTGGTTGTCACGGGCGTATTTGTCAGCAACGTTAACATACTCCGAGGCCACTCTAAGCCCGCCCTGCCGGGCGCCAAGCTGTTTCATGGTGTGCCGGTCAGTCGCCGGCTGGCCCTTGCTGACCACCGCCACGATTTTCACCCAGCCATACTTCAGGTCGAGTAGCTCGGCCACCGGGCTGGACGGGAACTGGTAGAGGTGCTCCAGGAGCCAGTCCTTGCCGGTGATGGCCAGGTCAAAGTGGCCGTTGGCCACTTGCAGGGGCATATCCTGCGGCCGGACGACCTTAATCCGGACGCCGTCCAGGTTGCTCGCCGGCCGCCGGCTGCCACCTGAGGGCAAGTATTTCCTGACCTGGATGCCGGCTGTCTGCAGCAGCTCCTGTGTGGGCGCCTGCTGGTGACCATCCGGCAAAGCGATGCTTATAACGTGTGGACCATGCGGCGCCGGGGCGTATTCCTCTCCTGTTGGTGCCGTATCTACCCCCGTAGGGTGAGCTAGTTCCATTGTGGCCAGGGCCTCTTCGAGCGAAGCTACTACCTCGCTCAGGTCTTTCGCCTCCCAGCTATCACGGTTGGCGATAAGACAGGCGGTCGAGCCGAGGACCTGCGTGACGGCCACCAGATGGTGGTTGAAGATTTCCTCTCCCGTCCTCCCCGATATGAGGACAAGGTCGGCATTTTCAGGCGGATACACCTCGGCAGCACCCCAGATGGGGAAAATGCAGAACCGCCGCAGGCGCAGCTTCAGAGCAAAGGATTCTGCCAGGTTGGGATACTCGCTGGCAATGCGGATAATATCGCTCTTCGCCTGCATCTCCGCCATAGGCACAGCCTCGGCTTTGCTGGCTACCAGATATAGTACGCTCTCGCCGTAGCCCAGCTCTCTGATCTTGACCAGGCCCGAGCTGGGGTATTTTGCCATCAGCTCCGCTACCCAGTCCAGCCCGCAGATGCCCAGGTCATAGTTGCCGATGGCTACCTGGATAGGGATGTCCTTCTCGTGAAAAATCTTGGCGGAGAGGTCCGGGAACCTGCTTGACTGTAGGCGGTAGTAGCGGGTCCGCTCATGGTAATCGGTCAGTCCCCAGCCGGCCTTCTCCAGCAAAGTGGCTGTCCCGGCCAGAAGCCGCCCCTTAGGCAGACCTATTCGGACGGGCATCTTCTTCCCCCAGAACGGCCAGCACATCGGCCACGTTGTTAATAGTGAATCGCCGCTTGTCTAGCCGGTTTGCCAGCACAAAAGGCGACTCGGTCATATCCAGTGTCCAGCCCAGGTCTGGCGTCGGCTCACCCAGGTCCAGCCGGGCCACAAAGCCCTGCTCGTGCAGGCCGCGGACTATGTCCATAGCGGTGCTTACCGTCTCCGGACTGGTAGCATCAACCTTGACCAGGACTCCCGGTGTCTGGGACTTGGCGGTTTCGGGTGCCAGCTTACCCATGATGCGGTCAACGTACAGGGCGAACCCGGAGGCCGGTGTCTTCTTGCCGCCCATCAGGGGAATAAGGTCATCATAGCGGCCGCCGCCACCAATATGCTCGCCGTCAGCCAGTATTCGGAACATGACTCCCGTGTAGTATTCAAAACCCCGTCCAGAGGTGATGTCAATCTGGTAATCGCACCCTAGCATCTCCAGCAAGTCAACAGTGGCGATGAAGTTGTCAACGGGTGCCACCAGCTGCGGCATATCCCGGACAAAGAGGGCCTTGATATTGTGTAGGAAGCCAGGGGCTTTCCCCCGAAGGTCAAGCAGAGATGCCAGGGCTCTGGCGAGCTCGGGCTTGCCAGGCCTTATGCGGGCCAGCACATCGATGTTACCATCGAGAATCTGGTCCAGGACACTGGTCTGCTCTTCGTCGTTCAGCCCTAGTGAGGAAATGAGTGCCCTTATGAGACCGGCGTGAGACAGCCTTAGCTCAAGGCACTTGAGGTCAAGCTTCTTCAAGACTTCCATGGCCAGGGCAATTAGCTCAGCATCGGCCAGCGGTGAGCTGACGCCGATAAGCTCGGCACCGCACTGCCACCTCTCCCTATCCTTCTCTCCCGTCTCCTCGAACATGAAGACATTGGCCACGTAGCAAAGTCTGGCCACAGCTTTCTCGGCCCGGTCTTCGATGTAGTAGCGGGCCACCGGAATCGTGCCGTCCGGCCTGAGCACTACCCTCTCGCCACTCCAGCCGTTCCAGTCGAGGAAGGAGTATACCTTGCCCAGCATGCCTGGGGTCAGCGTCCCCACCGAGGTGAAAAGGTGCAGGTATTCCAGGGTAGGTGTCCGGACCTCCTCGTAGCCCCAACGGGCGCAGCCAGCGCGAAAAGCGCTCTCAACCGTGCGGAACCGGGCCATTTCCGCCGGAGACAGGTCCCGGCTCCCTTTACACTTCTGGACTCTCATTTCAAACTCACCAACAATCGTTAAATTCTAACATTTATTTAGCCAGCGATTCAATTTTGATGCTTGACGCCAGGATAGTGCCCGATGTGAAATCTGGCTATCAGCACTCAGCAGTCAGCTTTCATCTCATACAATTGGTACTAATACAAACGCAAAAATATTGTTGTATCCACCTGTCTTTGCGAGACCATTCATCCTTCAGCTGAAGGATGAAGGCGAAGCAATCCCATAACCTGTCGAATACGCTTCAGGCGGACGCTGTTTATTACTCAATGCGTGTGAGATTGCTTCGGCTTCTTCTGCGAAGGATGCGCTCGCAATGACAATCATACAGCATTCGTTAATGCGTTTGTATTAACGGCTGATGGCTGAACGCTGAAAGCCGGACTGGCTGCAGCCATCCGGTTATCTGACTTGCCGGCACAAGTTCCGTAAGCTTACGGATGCCATGTTCCGTAGTCCTACAGATAGCTGCGATGACTAAGATAGCACACAATAGACAGTGAAATATTTTCGGCAAGGAGGCAGGCATGAAACGGATTTTGTCTTTCGTCAAACTGCTACCGGCACTGTTCCTGGCGGCGATTCTGGTTGTAGCGGGGTGCAAGGCGGCACCAAGGCTGCCACCGATTGATGGCACGGCCTTGTATAACTATATCACTAAGGATAACGACTATACCAAATGGAAGATGTGGCCGGGCAAGAGTGCACTGTATCCCGGCCGGGAGCCTCACGGCGCCATGCTGACCACCTATGTCACTGATAATGCCTTTTCGGCTATACAGGGGAAGAAAGGCAAAATACCCGAAGGCAGCATAATTGTAAAAGAAAACTACATGCCGGACAGGCAGCTAGCCGCGGTTACCGTTATGTATAAGGTCAAAGGCTTTGACCCGGCCCACAATGACTGGTTCTGGCTGAAGTATGCGCCGGATGGCAAAATAGATGTGGCCGGCAAGGTGGATATGTGCTACGACTGCCACGGCCAGCAAAAAGACAATGATTTCATCTATACCTCCAGCCTCAAATAGGCGACTTGTCCGCTTACGGAAGGCCGGCAGGACACCAGGCAAAAAGGTTATGGTTAGCCACCGCCAGGCCAGTAGCCGATGCCATGAATCGTGATGAGGTTGCCCTTGGTTTCCGTCCGCGCCCCCAGGATGCTCTCGGCCAGCCAGAGATTGCTCTCGACGTGTTCCGTTAGCTGCGGTATCCGGTATTCGCTGGTGCCATCGGCCAGGGCGGCGTAAAAGATAAGCTGGTCGGCCAGGTGCCGGTCAACGGTGGCCCCCGTGGCCAGGTCCTCCAGCAGGCTCTCCGCCACATAGCGACCAATCGCCTCGGAGGTCCGCCCCGGCTGCCCGGCCCGGTCCGCACCGATGATACAGCCGGTAGTCGTCATCGCAAAGACCGTCAGGGCGGCGCCCCTCTGCAGGGCGGTGGTATCATAGACTGTCTCAATGCGGGGATGGTAGCCTTTTGATTGCAGGACTTGAGCACAGGCGTCAGCCATGCGCCCGCTGACCTTCCGCTCTTTGAGATGAGAGGAGAGGGCGATGCCTTCAATACCGGTCACCTGCCCCTGGCTGACCAGGCCCACCGGCCTGATTTTGCCCGTCACCGGTGCTACCTCCAGTTCAATGATGCCCTCGCCACGTGGCACGTAGCCCGGACGGACGATGGTCAGCGTGGCGCTGATGCCCATGCGGTGTAAGAATGGGAAAAGGACGAACTGCATGTGGTGCGCTGACGGGGCGAAGTCCTGAAAGAGACCGCCGCCTATTCTCAGGTGCACCTTGTCCCTGGCGAAAATGGCCACGGGCAGCAGCGTCATTGCCAGAAGGGTGGTGGAGCCGGCGGTGCCAATATCCCACTCAAAGTGACCGCCCTGCACCCGGCCGCCCGGCTTGAACCTTATCTCGGCGGCGCCGACCCGGCCACCCTCCAGCGTGCCCTGGCAGAGCTCACTCAGTGCTTGGATGGCTTTGAGGTGCTGGGGCCGTAGTCCGGGTTTCTTCCTGCGGGCGCGGATATTAGTGAGGTGAAGCTCCTGGTTGAGCAGGGCGGCCAGTCCCACAGCGAAGCGGACAATGGTGCCACTGCCCGATTTCTGTGAGCCGTCTATCTCTATCACGGGCTGGGAGAGCCGGGCGGCGGGTTGTCTTTTATCGCCCTGGCTATGGTGAGCTTGAGGCCATCCTGGGCTACGACGACAACCGTCTCACCGGCCTCTATCCTTTCCCCCTTCGTCCGGGCATCCCACAGCTCACCCTTGATCAGCACAAACCCGTTAGGGTTCATGCGGCTGGCCGTTTTGCCGACGGTGCCGACCATGCCGGCCAGACCACGCAAGGGTATTCTCCGCAGGGCGCGGCTACCCACGCGGTAGGAAAAAGCGGCCAGTCCCGCTACGGCAAACACCAGCGCCATAAGTCCCCATAGTGGCAAGACTATGCCCAGTCTGGGCAAGCCTAATAGCACAATTAGCACCAGGATAGTCTCCTGGACCAGGGCACTTACGATGGTAATGACTAGGATTCGGCTAGGCATCTTTTGCTCAGGTGTTATCCCGCTAGGATTATAGCACTTATCGGCACTGTTTGGCAGTCCCCACCCGGCCATTTGCCCCATCAGCCGTCCGAGTGGTATAAATACTGGTGGGGGTGAGTGATGAGCAAGTACAAGGTGACCTTCCTGCCCGATAACAAAGAGGTTGAAGTCGAGGCGGGGACGACTTTGCTGGAAGCGGCGGAAAAGGCGGGTATCCTCATCAATAGCCTCTGCGGTGGCGAGGGCGTCTGCGGTGAGGACCGTCTCCAGATAATCAAAGGTAAGGCCAACCTGGACCCGAACACCATCGGGTTTTTCTTCAAAGAGGAGATACAGGCAGGCTATGTCCTGGCCTGCCAGACCCGGGTAGAAGACAACCTCACCGTAATGGTCCCACCGAAATCACGCCTGGAGAAGGAGCGCATTGTCACGGAGGGGGTCGCTATCACCCTGCCTGTCTATAGCGAGCCGGAGAAAATCACCTTGCCCAGGAGACCCCGTGACCCGGCCGCCTTCTTTGAGCCTATTGTGACCAAGGTATATCTGGAGCTGCCCAAGCCTACGCTGAATGACAATATCTCCGATGTTGACCGCATCACACGGGAGCTGCGCCAGAAGCTCCGGTTTGACTCCTTCCGGATCTCGCTTGCCTGCATGCAGGACCTGGCCGCTCGGCTGCGTGGCAGCGAGTGGAAGGTTACCGCCACGGTGGCCCGCTATTTCAATGATGTTGGCCGCGTCCTGAATATCGAAGCCGGGGATACCAGCAGCCGCAGCTATGGCCTGGCAGTTGATGTGGGCACGACCACGGTGGTGGTGCAGCTGGTGGATCTCAGGACAGGCAAAGTAGTGGGTGTGGAAGCCAACCACAATCTCCAGGCCCGCTACGGCGAAGACGTCATCTCCCGGATGGTCTACGCCTGTACGCACGGCAGTCTCGACCCACTCCACAAAGCCGTTGTCGCCAATATTAACACTCTGACCCAGGCCATTGCACGAGACAAGGGCATTAGTCTCGCCGATATCAATGCCATTGTCGCCGCCGGCAATACGACGATGAGCCACTTCCTCCTTGGCCTGATGCCCTGTGCTATCCGGCTGTCCCCTTACGTGCCCACGGCCACCGTCTATCCTCAGGTCTATGCCAGGGACTTAGACATTGACATCAATCCGCAGGGCATTCTGGAGACCATGCCCAGTGTGTCCAGCTATGTTGGTGGCGACACTGTCGCCGGTATCCTGGCCTGCGGCCTGGCCGATAGATCGGAGACGAGCTGTCTTATTGATGTTGGCACCAATGGCGAGATTGCCGTGGGTAATAACGAGTGGATAGTCTGCTGCTCCGCCTCCGCCGGACCGGCCTTAGAGGGCGGTGGTGCCCGGAGCGGTATGCGGGCCACCAAGGGTGCCATTGAGAAAATACAGATAATGGACGGGCAGGTCCGCTATGAGACCATTGCCAGGGCCAGGCCACGGGGTATCTGTGGCTCCGGGCTGATTGACGCTATCTATGAGCTGGCTAAAAACAGGATAATCGGCCCAGACGGTAAGTTCAATGTCAGCACCGACAACAAGCGCCTGCTGGTCGAGGATAGTGACCCGCGCTATATTTTCGCCTTCTCAGGGGAGACTGACACCGGGCAAGCGGTGACCCTCGCCGAGTCAGAAATCGGTAACCTCATCAAGTCCAAGGGGTCCATTTTCGCCGCCATCAAGTCCCTGATGGACTACATCGGCATGACCTTTGACCAGCTAAACAACATCTATGTGGCGGGCGGCTTCGGCAACTCGCTGGACATCCGCAAGGCCATCGCTATCGGCTTGCTGCCCGATGTTGATGTGGGCAAGATCCAGTTTATCGGCAATAGCTCGGTAATGGGGGCACGCATGGCACTCCTCTCCGTTCCTGCTTTTGAGAAGAGTATTAGCGTCGCCAAGCGGATGACCAACATCGAGCTGTCCAACTATCCACCCTACATGAACGAGTTCATCGCTGCCCTCTTCCTGCCTCACACAGATAGCAAACTCTTCCCTTCGGTCCGCTACTAATAGATTATTGTAGGGTGGGTGTAACCCACCATTCATTCAGCCAGTTGAAGGTGGGTTTCATCTCGACTTCGTCTCGATTACACCCACCCTGCTGTGCTTTGCCGAAGCCCTCTGTCATTCAGGGTCGCTATTTTCGTGGGATGGCACTCCCTTCTCTTCTTTCTTAACCCTCTTTCGCCCGCGAAATCCGTATTCTCCACGCCGCAAATAAGTAACGGTGGCGGCGAGATTACGTATCATTACGGATGGTGGCGCCCCAGGCGATGCTATACCCTGTAAATTGGACTTGCCAACAGCTGACTGTTGGCGTGCTCCGGACTACAGATAGATTTGGAGGGGAAAATGAAGAGGAAGCTATTACTCACCGCAGTCTTGATGCTTGCACTGGTCCTTCTGTTTCCGGCAAGCCTGTTCGCCGTCCCGACGGCACCGGGCAATCTGACGGCGACTATCGTCAGTGCCACGCAGGTGGACCTCACTTGGCAGGACAATGCCACCGATGAGAAGGAGTTTCGCGTGGAGCGTGCCAGCGATGCTGCCTTCACCGCCGGGTTGCGCACATTCAAAGGTAAGGCCAGTGCCGGCACGGGCGGACTAGTCAGCCTGTCAGATAACTCCGCAACTGCCGGGCAGACCTTCTTCTACCGCGTGTTCGCCGTTGATAATGCGGGTGTCAGCTCCGCCGCATCGAATACGGCGCAGGTCTCTTTGCTCATTCCCGCAGCGCCGAGCAATCTGGTGGCCGGTGCCACCGGGCCTAACCGGGTGGAGCTTACTTGGGTGGATAATGCCACGAACGAGACCTCTTACGACGTGGATCGCTCGACTGACCCCAATTTCGGCGTGCGCGTCAGTGTTGAGTTCTTGCCGCCCAACACGACCAGCTACATTGACATCACCGTCCAGCCGCGCACTACCTATTTTTATCGTGTCCAGGCGGTGAATGCCGTTGGCGATTCGCCTCTGTCCAACGTTGTCACGGTGACTACGCCGGACCCGGCGGCTGTGCCAGCGACACCGACTGGACTATCAGCCCGCATTGTCAGTGCTACCAGGGTTGACCTGACCTGGACAGATGTTGCCACCACCGAGACTGGCTACCATATAGAGAAGGCTGCCGATGCTATCTTCCCGGCCAATGCTACCACTCATGTCCCCTTGCCGGCTAACAGCACCTCATACAGCGATACGGCAGTCGCCGCCGGGCAGACCCTATTCTACCGTGTGCATGCGGTTAACGCCTCCGGGGACTCCGCAAACTCCAATGTGGTGCAGGTAGCCCTGATAGCACCGTCCGCACCGACCGGCCTTGTGGCTACGGCGGCCGGTCCCGGTCAGGTTGACCTGGCCTGGACGGACAACTCCGCCAACGAAAGCGGCTTCCGCATTGAGCGGGCTACCGATGGCGTTACCTTCTCGGCGGTCGGCACAACAGGGCCAAATGTGACTGCTTCTAGTGACACGTTAGTGTCACCCAGCACGGCTTACACCTATCGCGTTGTCGCTTTCAACGGTGTCGGCAACTCCGCGGCCTCCAGCACGACCAGTGTCACCACTGCCGCTACTACCGTGGTCCCGGCGGCACCGACCAGTCTTACTGCCACGGCGGCCAGTGCCACCCAGGTCAACCTCACCTGGACAGATAATGCCAACAATGAAAGCGGCTTCCGCATTGAGCGGGCTACCGATGCCGCATTCACCGCGGGCCTCGCACAGAAGACAGCCGGGGCCAACATGACGGCTTTCAGTGACACTACAGTGGCCGCCAGCACGGCCTACTTCTACCGGGTCTTTGCCGTGAATGCCATTGGTAGCTCGGCGGCTTCCAATGTGGCCACGGTTACAACCCCTGCGGCGCCACCTCCGCCTCCAGCCGGTGGGATTGCTCTACCGCCTCCACCTGCATCGGCGCCAGTTCCGGTCACGGTGACGCTTAACGGACTATCTGGACCTGCTCCGCTGACCGTGGATAGTGCCGGCAGCGCTCAGGCTACTGTCCAGCTCAGCAACGCGGCAGGCAATGTCTCTGTCCAGATACTGAGCGGGACGAAAATCCTGGATAAGGACGGCAAACCGCTCGCCACCATGTCCGGTGTTGTCGTTGCGGCAGCCCCGGCATCACCGGCTGGCACAGCGTTGCTGGCATCTTACGATTTCGGCCCGGACGGGGCCACTTTTGCCCCGGCCATCACCATAACCATGAAGTACGACCCGGCCAAGCTCCCTGCCGGCGTGGCCGATAGCGAGCTTTTCATCGCCTTCTGGGACGGGGCCAAGTGGACAGCGCTGGAAAGCACCGTTGATGCGGCAGCTGATACCGTCTCCGCTAGGGCCACCCATTTCACGGTATTCGGCCTGATGGGCAAGCTGCCCGCGCCCCCACCGCCACCGCCCGCAGCCCAGTCAGCGCCCAGCGTCAAGATAGTCTCACCTGCGGCCGGCGCACAGCTACCGCCAGGCAACATTATGGTGAATATCGAGACCGCAAACTTCCAGATTATCCCGCCCGGCCAGCCCAAGGCCGCCGGCCAGGGCCATGTCCACTACTACCTTGATGTGGAGATCCCCACAACGCCTGGCAAGCCGGCAGTGAGTGCCGCCGGGACCTACAAGGCTGCACCAGGCACATCGGTAACCTGGGAGAACGTCTCACCCGGCTCGCATACCCTGGGTGTCCAGCTGGTGAACAACGACCACACACCGCTTGAGCCGCCGGTCACGGCTACCGTTACGGTGAGCGTTGTCGCCCCACCGCCATCGCCAACACCTGCACCGACACCTGAACCTACATCTACACCCATGCCGAGTCCTGCACCAACACCGGCACCCTCGCCCGCACCGGCGCCGCTACCGTCACCTACTCCTGCACCTAGCCCGGTCGTGACACCATCTCCGGTGCCGTCACCCGCTCCTGCCCCTGCCCCAACACCTGTGCCAGCGCCCTCACCGTCTCCGGTACCAGCTCCGGCCGCACCGGAAACACCTCAGCCAGCAGCCGTTAACTGGGGCCTGATTGGCGGGATTATCGCCGCGGTTATTGTAGTGGGCGTCAGCACCTATTTCGGTATCAGGCAAAGACGCCGCGCTTCCTAGTGGCCAAGCTTGTAGCAATCTAGGCATAAGAGTGGGGGGCTTTCGCCCCCCACTCTTTTTTTGCGCCAGGACCTCGCGCTGGCGGCTTGACAGGGTATGGTGTAAGTGGTATAAGTAAGTGACCAAATCCGGTCACGTCCGGGATACGCTGTTCAGAATCAAAAAGGATGTTAGGACCACAATCAACCTTCACTCCGAAGAACCAGGCCGTCTCTAAGTGCTAGCAAGCCTATTCGGGCGCGCAACAAGGAGAGGAAGCAGACCAGCAGACTCGTATTGTCATCCTGATACCCGATCCAACCCTGACAGACAAATCGCTCTTTAGGGAGGAATACAGATGGCCCTGAACATGCGGAGCTTTCGGGTGGAGGACGCTTGCTTTGGCAAGAAGACCGCCTTTGCGAATGGCGTTCTGACTATCAACAGGAAAGATCTTCAGACGCTCCTGGCAGCAGATGCCGGGACAGTGGAATCAGTGGGCGTAGCGCTGGCCAAGCCCGGTGAAAACACCAGAATCATACACATCTTGGACGCCATTGAGCCCCGGGCGAAGACGGCGAGTGAAATTACCGCTTTTCCAGGCTTTCTGGGGCCTCCTCTGCAAGCGGGCAGTGGCGTAACCTCCCGTCTGGAGGGCATGGCCGTGCTGACCTGCGGCGAGTTCCCGGAATGGGGAGCGGACCTGCAGATGGGTGCCAATGAGGCCATAGTGGATATGGCCGGCCCCGGCGCCAGCCTGTCCCCTTTCAGCCAGACCATCAACCTCGCACTGGTATTCAAACGGCGGCAGGGGGCCACGGCTATCGAGTTCGCCGACGCCATACGTATCGCTGGCTTCAAGGCTGCCACCTACCTGGCCGATGCTGTAAAAGACAGGACCCCCAGCAGTGAACAGGTCTTCAGTCTGGAAACCAGGAGGGGTGTCCGCGCCTTGCCAAGGGTGGGCATTGTCTATCTGCTGTCCAGCCTCGATGCCCCGGCGCTGCCGCTCAGGGAATCCTTCTTCTACGGCTACCCGGTGGGCGGTCTCTTCCCGACCATTCTTCATCCCAATGAGTTGCTCGATGGTGCCGTGGTCTGTAACTACTGCACGTGGGGCGGTATGCGCAATCCGACCTACTTCTTCCAGAACAACGGGGCCTTATACGAGCTTTACCGCCAGCACGGGAAAGAGCTGACCTTCGTCGGCACCATAGTCTCGCGGGCCGGTGACACCTCTGATACCGGCAAGCTGAACCGGGCGGCCAGGGCCGCAGCGCTGGGCAAGTTCATGAAGTTTGACGGGGCCATAGTCCTGGCCAATGCCGGGGGTCACCACATCGTAGATTTCATGCTGATGTGCCAGCATTTGGAGAAGAGCGATATCAAGGCGGTAGGTGTTGTTGCGGAGATGGCCAATGTGGATGGCACTGATAACGGCTTCCCCTTCTTTGTTCCCGAGGCCAGGTCGCTGGTGAGCACGGGCAATGTGGAGGAAACAGTGGAGCTGCCTCCGGTGGCCAATGTCATCGGCGGAGACAGGCTATCCTATGGCTATGAGGCTGGCGCCCGCCTGAAGCTGGCGGTGTGGCAGGTCCTGTGCTCCAACAGCCAGTCCGGTGACTGGAATATCGGGGCGAAGTCATTCTAGAAATCGTGTTGTGTGTCACGGAAAGGACAGGTGCGAAATGGGTGACAACGTAAAAGCCGTCCACTACCTCAACCAGTTCTTTGCCGGCATCGGCGGTGAAGAGAAAGCAGATACGCCATTGCAGGTCCGTGAGGGCGCCGTAGGCCCCGGGACAGGCCTGGAGAAGGCGGCTGCGGGAAAGCTGAGGGTCTTGCGGACAATCATCTGCGGCGATAACTACTTCCACAGCCATACCGAAGAGGTCATCAACGCTATTCTCAAAGCCGTTCGGGACGCCGCGCCGGATGTGCTGGTGGCTGGCCCTGCCTTCAACTCCGGCCGCTATGGCTTGGCCTGCCGGGCTGTAGGCGAGCGGGTCAGCCTCGAGACGGGCATACCTGCGGTCACAGCGGTGTATAAGGATAGCCCTGCCCTTGATGCCAAGCCAATCTGGACGTATGTCCTACCCTGCGGCGATAGCGTGCTGGGCATGGGGGCTGCCCTGGCCGCCCTGTCCGACTTTGCCCGCAAGCTGGCCACCGGCGCCCGGATAGGCGATGCCGAGTCAGAGGGCTTCTTCCCGCGCGGCATACGCCGCAATGTCACCCAGCCGCAGACTGCCTCGCTCCGGGCCATCGCCCTGCTCAAGGCCCGGCTGAAGGGTGAGCTAAAGACAGAAATCCCCTTGCCTGTATATGATAGGGTGGCACCACCGGCGCCCATCCCTGACCTGAGCAAGGCAACAATAGCCCTGGTCACCGATGGCGGTCTTGTCATACAAGGCAATCCCGGGCACCTGGAGTCCGCCCGGGCGACCAAGTGGTTCAAGTATAGCCTCACGGGCATTGACAATCTCACCGCACCGGACTACGAGTGCATTCATGGCGGCTTTGACATCGCCGCGGTGAACAAAGACCCAGACCGTGTGGTACCTCTTGACGCCGTGCGCGAGATGGAGAAGGAAGGCAAAATCAATAAGCTGCACGAATATTTCTATACCACTACAGGCAATGTGACGCCGGTAGCCAGCTGTAAACGCCTGGGACAGGAGATGGCGGCGGCAATCAAGGCGGCCGGTGTGGACGGAGTGGTGCTGACTGGCACCTGAGGGACGAGCACTCGTTGCGGGGCAACGATAACCAAGGAAATTGAGCGGGTGGGCATTCCTGCGGTAATGATAACCGCCCTGACGGATGTGGCCCGGAGCGTGGGCGCCGGCCGCATTTTGAAGGGCTATGCCGTCACCTCGGTGACCGGTAATCCCAATCTGGAGGAAGGCGCCGAAAGGGCATTCCGCAAGAAGCTGGTCCGGCAGGCCTTGCAGGCTCTGACCACGAAAGTGGAGGAGCAGCTGGTAGTCCGATAATTTAGACCTGCTGGTGGCGATGAGACAACTGCCATTGCCCTGAGAATGGATACCATCCGTCATTCCAGTGCCAATCACCCTCATCCCTTCGTTACACTCAGGGCAAGCTCTGACCTTCTCCCATCGAGGGAGAAGGAACCTTGAAATGTATAGGTATCTTTGCAACCAAGCACTGGCATGGGGGGTTATGGTAAACTGAACGGACTCTAACGCAGCTTGAGATAAAAGACTAAAGAAGGAGGTGGAACTAATGAAACGAAAGCTGCTGATTCTGGGCCTGTCCTTGCTTCTACTGGCGAGTCTGGTGGCGGCCTGCGGGGCACCATCGACCGTGACGGTTACGGCGCCGGCCGGCGCCGCGCCGACGGTGACCGTTACGGTGACAGCACCGGCGGGCAGTCCGTCACCGACCCCTACGTCCACAGGGGTCTATGACCTCACCTTTGCCTGGACAAACGAGGTGCCCAATCAGATGGTCACCGAGATATTCCGGCCGGGCGGTGAGTTCCAGAGGTTGCTCTACGAGCGCAGCAACGGACGGATACGCCTTAAGGTTGTGCAGAAGATGTTCCCCACCGTAGATAACGTAGCCTCGGTAATGCAAGGCAAAGCCGATATGGGTGACCTGCTGATGCCCTATCATAGCGGGGCCTATCCATGGTGGTCCTGGGCGGAGGTCCCTGGCCTTGTCACGTCAGATGCCAAGGAAGCCTCCTTTGAGGAGATTACCGTCTATCGCGACCCACGCATGCGCGCCCTGTGGAAGCGGGAGCACCGCAAGCTGGGGCTGGAGCATCTGCTTATCGCGCAGGGCGGTAGTGGCAACCTTCTGGCTACCAAGAAGCCTATCAACACGCTGGCGGATATCAAAGGGATAAAAAGCCGGGTATACGGGGCACTGGCGGCCCAGGGCTTGAAAGCCCTCGGTGCGGCTACGGTCACCATGCCCATCGCCGAGGTGGAGACCTCTTTGATGACCGGTGTTATTGACGCTGTTTTGAGCGGGCCGCTATTCCTTAACCGCTCCGGTTTGGCCAGGACCGTGCCTTACATGACCTTCCTGCCCATGGCGCCGGTCTGGACTGACGCGGCGGTCATAAATGCCCAGAAGTTTGACTCGTTGCCGCCCGACCTGCAGAAGGTAATACTGGAAGTCAGCCAGATTGCCGAGTACCAGGTGACGGCAGCCAACAGCTCGGAGATAAACATGGCCGTTCTGGGCATAGGCTACGCCGGCGGCAAGGTGTCCCGACTGCCGCAGGCCGAATGGGACCAGGCCTTGCAGCTCGTGGCTCCAATAAGGGATGACTGGGTGAAGAACGCCGGCCCTGTGGGTGCCGAGATTCTACCCATCGCCCAGGAAGTGCTCGCCAAGTACCGGGCCTTCAAACCTTTCTAGATTGCTGCACCAGGGTAGCCGCATGGCATTGGCCATGCGGCTACCCTGGCAGGAACAGATGCATAAGTTTATTTCCGGTTTGCATATATTTGTTGCCTTCTTCAGCAGACACCTGGCGGCCTGGCTTGTGTTTGGCATGATGCTGATGGTGGTTACCGAGGCAGGCGCCAGGTATTTCTTCAACAATCCCCTCATGGTTGCCGACGAAGTTGGCGGCTACATGCTGGCGGTAACGAGTGCCCTTGGCCTGGCTTACACGTGGCAGGCGAGGGGGCACATCCGGGTCACGGTCATCGCCGACCGCATTCCTATGAGGGCCCGGAAATGGCTCCGCCTGGTGACAGTGGTCCTGGCCATAGCCCTGACCGTGATACTCATCCTGGGTAGCTACGAGTTGGTGGCCTTTTCGGCCAAGTTTGGCCAGCGGTCGGAGACCTGGCTGCGCGTGCCCAAGGCGTGGCCGCAATCGGCTTTGATCGTTGGCTTTGTCTTCCTGCTAGGCTACCAGCTTGTCCACCTGGTAAAGGCTATCAAGGGACTCGGAAAAGCGGGCGGAGAGGTTGACTGATGGACTCACAGCTTGTCATTGCCGTGACGCTAGTTGGCGGTCTTTTCGTCTTGCTCTTTGCCGGGCTGGAGATTGGCTGGGCGATGGGGATAATGGCCGGGGTGGGTCTGGTGTTGTTCGCCAAGCAGCCACTCAACGACCTGGCCTGGACGACATGGTCAGCGCTGAATGTCTATACGCTGACAGCCCTGCCGCTCTTCGTCTTCATGGGTGCGATACTGGGCAACACGGGTGTAAGCGCCTATCTCTTCTCCTCGGTGGAGAAGTGGTTGGGACGCTTGCCGGGTGGACTGCCCGCCTCGGTGATTGTGGGCAATGGCATCTTCGGGGCCATGTGCGGCTCGAGCTTGGCGGCGGTGGCCACCTTCGGTAAGCTCGCCATACCGGATATGGAGAGGCGAGGTTACAATCCATCCCTGGCGCTCGGCTGCGTGGCCATAGGCGGCATCCTGTCCCCGCTCATTCCGCCCAGCCTGCTGCTGATAGTCTATGGCTCCTGGGCGTCACTCTCCATTGGCGCGCTCTTTGCCGCCGCACTGGTACCGGGCGTTATCCTGACCGTGATGTGGGCCGCCTTTGCCGTGTTCTGGGTAATGCTTAATCCGAAGATGGCGCCCCCGGTGGCACCGGTCAGCTGGCGGGAGAAGTTCCTGGCGACGGGGCAGATACTACCGTTCCTGCTGGTGATCCTGGGCACGCTGGGTGTCATCTTCGGTGGCGTGATGACGCCTACGGAAGCCGCCGGCATGGGCGCGGTGCTCAGCCTGCTGCTGACACTGGCCTACCGGAAGCTGACCATGCCCATCCTGCAGGACAGCCTGTTCGAGGCGGTCAGGGTGACTGCCATGGCTATGTTCATCGTGGCCATGGCCACGATGCTGGCCCAGATGCTCAATATGACCGGCATTATCTCCGGCCTGAAAGACTGGGTGCTCAGTCTGCCGATAGGTAAATACGGCGTAATAGGCCTGTTCTACCTGCTCTACCTGGTCGGCGGGACGGTCTTCGATGGCTGGTCAATGCTTTTCCTCACCTTTCCCCTCTTCATGCCCATCATCACGGAGCTTGGCTTCGACCCAATCTGGTGGGGCATTGCCTACATAATTTCTGCGGAGCAGTGCATGGTCACGCCGCCCTATGGCATGAACCTCTACGTCCTACAAAATATGTTCCCCAAGTACTCCATGATGACCATCGTCAAAGGCGCCGTCCCGTTCCTGTTGCCAATGTATGTCTTTCTGGTGTTGATGACAGCCTTCCCGCAAATAGCCCTCTGGCTCCCTAATCTGATTTACGGGCGCTGAAATTGGCCAGCGGGAAAACAAAATCACTGACGCTTCCCCCCCCGAAGACGCGGCGAATTTCAACGCGGGAAAGACATACGCAATCCGTGGATTTTGGGGAAATCCTCAAAAGCGTCATTGGGTCAGGCCTAAACTATTGTTGGCACCCACGAGGGGACTGACTTGAGTCTGGATTCACGGGCTTACGGGGCAAACAGGCGAAAATGGACAGGACTGGTCGTTATAGACTATCATTATGGCAGAAAGGGAATAGACAATGACATCCTGTGCTACAGACCGTAGTGCGTTGCCGGTAGTTAAAGGCGTGGCCTACTTCCTGGCCCATGTGCCGGGTATGGTGCGGCATGGCTCCAAGCCTTCAAGAGAGATTGAGAAGGACCCGTCCCTGTTGCCGCAGGTGGTGGGCCACCTGTGGCGCTTTGACCAGGCGGTGGCCTACCCGCCGAACCAGGTCTTTATCGGCAACCTCGACCCTGATGACCTGCTGAAGAAAATACCGCCCCCCTGGTTCCAGTATGCTGTGCCCCATGCTTCACGCTGGGGGTCCTTCGGCGAGATTATGCCGGAGGATGAGTTCTACGGCATCATGAAGATTTGCGACCAGTTTGGCCTCCTCTCTCTCGAAGAGGGCTTCGCTCAGGGAGTGGCGGACAAGCTGAAGACACACCCTCTTATCACGGCGGAAGACCTGGCCAGGGTAGCCAAAGGCATCCCGCTTGAGCAAATTAAGGCCAAGCTGGCTAATGCGGAAACCATTCCTGTCTATGTGCAGGGCACGGAGCTTGTTGGCTGTGTGGAGAGGCCGCAGGGCGGTGGCGCCGAGGATGACCCCAATCTCCTCCCCGAGTTCCTGATCGAAAACCTGGCCTCGCGCGCCTCCGGGGTGATGGCATTGCGCCATCTGATTAAGAGCACGGGCAGGGCTGAGGACATTGACTATCTCCTTGGCTGTGGCGAGGAGGCTGTCGGCGACCGCTATAACCGGGGTGGCGGGAACATGGCCAAGGCCATTGGCGAGCTGAGCGGCTGCGTGAGGGCTACCGGCTCTGACGTCAAGGCCTTCTGCTGCGCCCCTGTTCACGCCCTGGTGCTGGCGGCCAGCCTGGTGACCTCGCGGATTTTTGGCAACGTGGTTGTCGCCGCCGGAGGCTCCTTTGCCAAGCTGGGCATGAAGTTCCAGGGCCACCTGCGCCGTAACATGCCCATTCTGGAAGATGTGCTGGCGGGCGCTGCCATCTGGATAGCCCCGGATGACGGGCAAAGCCCGGTAATCCGCCTGGACTCCATCGGCAAGCACGAGATTAGCTCGGGCTCATCGCAGCAGGCCATCATGGAGAAGCTGGTTGTGGAGCCGTTGGACCGGCTCGGCCTGAAGCTGACACAAGTGGACAAATACGCCACCGAGATGCATAACCCCGAGCTTACCGAGCCACAGGGTAGCGGCAACGTGCCGCGCACGAACTACCGCACCATCGGCAGCTTCGCCGTGCTGCGCAACGAGATTAAGCGTGAGGAGCTGGATCACTTCGTAGAAGTCCACGGCATGCCGGGTTTTTCGCCAACGCAGGGACATATCGCCTCGGCCATTCCTGTCCTCGGGCACGCGGTGAAGAAGATGCGGGACGGTGCCATGGCGAACACCATGTTCCTGGCCAAGGGCAGCCTCTTCCTGGGAAGGGTGACGCAGCTTTCGGACGGTATCTCCTTCCTCCTGGAAAAGAACAAGGGGGTCAAGAGCTAATGTTAGAGCTGAACCGGGACAACTATGAGAGCGAGGTGCTGGAATCTGGCGGCGCCACTATGGTTGACTTCTGGGGGCCGCAGTGCCGGCCCTGCCTGGCCCTGACGCCGGCAGTGGAGCAGTTGGAAAAGGACTATGCCGGCAAGCTCAAGGTAGGCAAGGTCAACGCCACGCAGAACCGCATGTTATGTGCTAAACTAAGGGTAATGAGCCTGCCGACTTTTCTCTTCTACAAGGACAAGACGGAAGTGAAGCGCCTGACCGGGGAACACATCAACAAGAACGATTTGGAGGAGACCATCAAAGATATTCTGGAAGCAGAAAGCACCATAAATGGCTAGCTATCAGCAGTCAGTATTCAGCTTGGAGCTAATAGCTGATAGCTGATAGCTGCATTATTCCGGCTTACATCTTGGGTATTGATATAAGGAGAGACAATGGAGCTAAAGGGGAAAAAGGTTATTATTCTTGGTGAGCGGGATGGGGTGCAGGGCCCGGCTATCGCCGCCTGCGTAACGAGTGCCGGTGCCGAGCCGGTGCTGGTGCAGACGCAGTGCTTTGTCTGAACAGCCGCCGGTGGACTTGACCTGGAAGGTCAAGAGGCAATCAAGAAAGCCGTAGAGCAATACGGCAAGGACAACGTGGTGGTCGTGCTGGGTGCCCCGGACGCTGACAGTGCCGAGCTTTACGCCGAGACTGTCGTCAATGGCGATCCGAGCTGGGCCGGCCCGCTGGCAGGTGTGGCCCTGGGGCTGCCCGTCTGCCACATCATGGAGCCGGAGGTCAAGGCACTGATTGACCCGGCGGTGTACAAGCAGCACCTGGAGCTAATGGAAGTGGCCCTGGACGTGGAGAGAATAGCCGAGGGCCTGGGCCGCGTCCGCCAGGCCAAAAACTGATTTTAGTCTCCAATAGTTAGTGGCTGGCCACAACAGGCGAAATGAGGAGACGGCTCGTTATCGCCCACTCTGAGCTTGTCTCCTGGTAACCCTCGGGCAGGTTGTAGAGGGCTGAACTCAATGCGCCGTTCCACGTAGCCGGTGTGAGTCCAGGAGAGGACTTCCTGCCTCATAAATCATTTTCTACTCGCCTGCTGGGGGCCGGCGTGGAAAAGGTGCACCACTCCCACCACCTTCTCAATGGGCACAACGAAGGCTATGCCCATCCCCGGCTTGTCCAGTTCAGCGGCACGGACGATTTCCTGGAGAATGGCTTCTTTCTTATCGGGGTAGGTAACCGATAGGACAACCTCCTTTTCCGGCTCGATGCAGATGCCGAGCAGGGTCCGTTTTTCGTGGACGCCTACGCCCCGTCCGAGCAGGATGGTCCCGCCCTCCGCGCCCGCCTTCATGGAGGCCTCCAGGACCGTCTCTCCCCAGCCCTTATTGACGATAGTAACAATAAGAGCAATCGCTGTTTCCATGTGCTTCACTCCTTTTTCCACTGTTTTAGACGAAATAGAAAGCCCAGCGCCATGACTGAGATTATTGGGGCCAGGGCTATCAAGGCAATCAAGCCAAAGCCGTGGATTACCGGATCACGCCCCTCTATCGCCGATGACAGGCCGATGGCTATTGCCATCAGAAAGGTGACCGCCATAGGCCCGGTAGCCACCCCACCGGCATCGAAGGCGATAGAGAGGAACTCCCTGTCGCTGAACCACAGCATCAGCAGGGATAGCAGGTAGCCAGGGACTACAATATAGAGCAGCGGGATGCCATAGATAATCTTGGCCATGCCCAGGCCGACAAACAGGGCAACGCCGGAGCAAATGGTGTAGAGGACAACGGATTTGCGTATACTCGCCGCCGATGCCTTTTCCACCTGGTCACAAAGAATGCGGACGGCAGGCTCCGTCCAGGTGGTGAGAAATCCGATGAAAACACCAAAGGGTATGAGAAGCCACTTCCCGGTGATGCTGCCCAGCGCTCTCCCGATTGCCTCGCCGGCGGGCAGGAAGCCAATCCGCACGCCCTGAAGGAAGAGCAGCAGGCCCACCAGGGCCAGCGACGTCCCCTTCAGCAGGTTGAAAATGTAATGCCTGGGCAGCTTCAAGAAAAGGACCTGAAAAGCGAGAAAGAGGCCCAGCAGCGGCAGCAGCGCCTTCACCACGCTGAGCAGGGTATCCCACAAGCCACCAAAGACCACCGCTATGCTCAATGCAGTATTATCCCCATAAGCATTACCGTGATTATTGGGCCAACTGAAGCCAGCCCGATCAGCCCAAACCCGTCCGATATCGCCGACCGGCCGGCCAGGACGGAGCTAAAGCCTATGCCCAGGGCCATGATTATCGGGACTGTCATCGGCCCGGTGGTCACGCCTCCGGCATCGAAGGCAACCGGGACAAACTCCGGGGGCGTGAAAAAAGACAGGACGAGGATGATAAAATAGCTGGCTGCCAGCAGGTAAGCCATGCGGAAGTTGAAGACTATCCGCAGCATCGCCATAGCCACAAAGAAGGCAATACCGATGCCGATAACATAGACCAGGAAGCTGCCCGAGATAGTGCCCTGCGAGACCATGTCTATCTGCCCGGTCAGGACGATAACGTCCGGCTCGGCAATGGTAGCGGCGAAGCCTATCAGGAAAGCGATGCCCACTATCAGGGATAGGGAACGCCGTTTGGGAAGCTCGGCACCAATAGCCTCGCCCATGAGCAGAATCCCGGTCTCGATTCCGAGTAGAAAGAGAATCATGCCGGCTATGGCCATGACAGCACCCGCCAAGAACTGCAGGAAGAGACCGAGGGGCATTTTGATGAAGGCAAACTGCATGATGATGATAGCGATAACCAGAGGGAGTATCGCTTTGAGGACTTCCACGGTCAGTTTCTTCCGCATAGTACGCCTCTTACACGCGTATCATACGTATAAGCCATGAATCTGTCAACAGCCACGCTCGAATCCCGCAGCAAGCAGCATGGTGGCTTCCACACCTGGCGATACCTGCGTGTTCTTGCCCAGTATGTGGTATAATAGCCCAAAATATATCGGACGGTGAGCCTTTGGCAAGGAGGCGGATAGTGGCAAGAGCAACGGCGTTTGCGCACCTTTTTGAGCCTGGCATGATTGGCAATCTCAGGGTCAAGAACCGCATTATCCGGTCGCCGCAGCATACCGCCCTCGGTGGGCGGGATGGGTCAGTCACCGACCGCCTGCTGCGACACTACGAGGAGTTCGCTCGCGGGGGCTGCGGGCTGGTCATCGTGGAGTATGCCTACACGGACAAAAAAGCCAGCAAAGCCGCCAACTGCCAGCTTAGCGTGGCCGATAACGAGTGTATACCTGGTCTCGCCCTGCTGGCACAGCGGATTAAAGACAACGGGGCCAAAGCGGCGCTGCAAATCGGGCACTGCGGGCGGCAGAAGATGCTGGGCATCCCGCCCTTGAAGTCCGCTTCACGCGTCCCCTGGGAAGAGCTTCTCCAGCGCGTCGGGCCGGTGGCTGTGCCGGAAGAGCTAACGGTTGAAGAGCTGCAGGAAATCGTGGAGACCCATGGTGATGCCGCCCTGAGGGTGCAGAAGGCGGGCTTTGACATGGTGGAGGTGCATGGCGCTCACGGCTACCTGATTACCAACTTCCTTTCGCCGCGCACCAACAAGCGGACGGACTGGTTCGGTGGCTCGCTGGAAAACCGCATGCGCTTCCTTGTGGAAGTGGTGAAAAACATCCGGGCCAAAGTGGGGCCGGACTTTCCTTTGAGTGTGCGGCTGGACGGCAGTGAATACGAGCCGGACGGCGTTATGATCGAAGATACCATTCAGGTGGCCAGGACAATCGCCAGCCTCGGCGTCAACCTCATCCACATGTCCGGCGGCAACCATCACCAGATTGTCTATGAAGTAAGCCCGATGGGTATGCCGCACGGTATCCACGTTTGGGCAGCGGAGGCGGTCAAGAAGGCGGTCCCAGTGCCGGTAGTCGCCTCCGGCTCCATCACCATGCCGGCCCTCGCCGAGGAAATACTTGCCGCGGGCAAGGCAGACTTCATCGGGCTGGCCCGGCCGCTCCTGGCCGACCCTTACTGGCCACAGAAAGCGCTCGTGGGGCGGGTTGAGGACATAAAGCCCTGCATTCGCTGTAACGAGGGCTGCCGTCAGAGAGGCCCGGTGCGCTCAAACCCCATCCGCTGCACAGTGAATGTGGCCCTGGGCAAGGAAGCGGAGCTGCGGATTACACCTGCCGAGACACGCAAAAAGGTGGCCGTTATCGGCGGCGGCCCGGCGGGCATGGAGACGGCTATCGTCTGTGTCCGACGCGGCCACCAGGTCACCATCTACGAAAAACGCCGGCTCGGCGGCGCCTTGCTTGAGGCCAGCGTTTTGGACTGCAAAGAGGACATCAGTCCGCTTATCGTCCACTACCTCGCGCAGGTCGGCAAGCTGGGGATTAAAGTAATCAATGAAGCAGCAGACCTTGAGACCATCAAAAGCGGGGGTTTTGATGCCGTAGTCGTGGCGGTGGGCGGCTCACCCTTAAGACCCAAAGCCGCCGGCCTTGACCGTCCCAATGTGGTTACGGCCCTGGAAGTCCTTGACGGTAAAAGTGTGCCCGGACAGAGGGTGATGGTCATCGGCGCGGGCATTGTCGGCGTTGAGGTGGGGCTATTCCTGGCGGAGCAGGGCAAAGAGGTGGCCCTTATCAAAAGACGCGATGAGTTCTTGAGCGATGTGGAGCAGACCAATCGGACCTTCTATCTTCAGCAGCTAAGCAAGTATAATATCAAGCTATACACCGGCAAGCGGCTGGAGGCAGTGGTGGATGGGAGCATTGTAGTCGTGGACAGGCTGGGCAGGACGGAGAGTCTGGACGCGGACAGCGTGGTGCTGGCGACAGGCTTTGCCCCGCAGACCGCCCTGGCCGAACAGCTCGAAAGGGAGACGGACCTGGAGGTCTATGCTGTCGGCGACTGCGTCAGCCCGCGCCTGATTTTTGACGCCATTCATGAAGGGCACCTGGCGGCGCTGCGAATTTAGTGCCTGCTTTCGTAATTGACTATACGTATTTCCTTGCCCCTTGTGGGAGAGGATTAAAGCTTGTCCTGAGCTTGTCGAAGGAGTGAGGTGAGCCTTAAGGTAACTATATGTGCAACCAAAGACATGGGTAACAAGTTAACTAAACACATAGGTAACACTTCTCCTATGGGAGTTATTAGTATGGGTATGGGGAAGAGAAGACAAGGAAGAGTGATGAGGATGCAGCAGACCAAGAGGAATGGGGCCGAAGGAAACCAGCCAGCCATCCTTGTCTTCTGTGATGCCTACCAGCTCCCCAACCAGGGACTCGCTCACAAAGACGAGTTCTCCATGCCATTTGATTTGTCCGTTAGAGCGCACCCGGCGTACTTCTGTCAGAGGTGGATACTCGATATCTCCAAGCAGTTCGGGAAACGGCCGAGGCGAAGGCACATACAGACTGGCCGGTGGCACCTGGCCCAGGGCCTCATGAGGACGCTCCCTGTTGTAGACCGAGAGGAATTTAGCACACCTTTCCTGTTGGGCTTGGGGGGTAGCGGCCGGCGGCTTCATGACCTCCTGCTTGAGGGTACGGTGCAGCCGTTCATGCCTGCCGTTCTGTTCCGGGTGTCCTGGTTTGATACGTTCGGGCATGATTCCCAGCTTGACCCACCACACAGAGAGAGGCGACAATCCCCCAACGCCTACAGAGGCAAACGGAGGTCCATTGTCAGTGCGGAGAGCCAGAGGCAAGCCGTACTCCCTAAAGATACGCTCGAACACGGGACGCACATGGCCGTAATCCGGCTTAGTGAGAATCTTACAGCAAAGGAGCATGCGGGTACAGGCATCGCTGATAGTAAGGGGATCACAGCGGGTCCCGTCACCAGTCCGAATCCATCCTTTGAAATCAGCACACCAGACGTTATTGGGACGGTCAGCACCCAGAAAGGGCTGGAACCATGGACTGGTACGTCTGCGACACTTACGCCGGGTTACCAGCCCATGCAAGCCCAGAATCCTGCCGCGAGTGCTCACCGCTGGCCATGCCCTGGCTATCTCGGGGGCTTCACCCGGGCACGGCGCGAGCTTGGCAGGACCCCAAGTGGGATGAGACTGCTTGGCCCTTACCACCGCCAGCACTACGTCCAATGGCGTAGCCCTGGGACACCGATGTGGGGCCCTGGAGCGCTCGTTAAGTCCCGAAGCACCTGCATCAGCAAAGCGCCCCAGCCACTTATGGGCTGTTTTCCGGCTCACCTTGAACTGCTCGGCCAGTTCCGTCACCGTATACTTACCAGTCTCGTACAGACTTACCATTTGCAATCGCTCTTTCATAGCACAGGTCTCTTTCCATGGCAAGGTAGTCACCTCCTTGCCTATAAGTTACCTGTTACCTATGTGTTTAGCAAATATGTAACCAGTGTATCAGGTTTATACCGCGCTTAATCCTTTCCCATCGAGGGAGAGGAAACTTAAGAGGCATTAATCAGACTTATAGAGGCGAGCTGAAAAAGACGCAGGGGAGGTAGGAAATGGCAGTAGTTGCTCATAATGAAAAAGTGGTCAGGACGATGTGTGGTATGTGCTACGCCATGTGCTCCATCCGGGTGCGGGTGCGGGACGGGATAGCGGTGGCTATCGAGGGTGACCCGGAGTCCACCTACGGTGCTAGAGGTGGCACCTGCGGTAAGGCCATCCTCGCTCTCCAGCAGCTATACGACCCCTACCGTATCAACTATCCGGTCCGGCGCACCAATCCGGAGAAGGGCTTCGGCGTTGACCCGAGGTGGCAGCGCATCTCCTGGGAGGAAGCCCTCGGTGAGATTGTAGAAAAGCTGGGTGCCATACGCAAGGATAACCCGGACAAGCTGCTTATCATCAACGGTCCCAACAACGGGCGTGTCGGCTCAAGCTCTCTGCCCATGCTGGGGCAGTGGCGCATGGCCTATGGCACCAAGAACTGGACAGAGGGCGGCGCCGGGCTGCACTGCGGCTCAGCCTCGCACCTTGGCGCGGGCATGAACCACGCCTCGTGGTCCATCGGCCCTGATTTCCAGCACTGCAAATACCTCCTCGTCTTCGGGGCCGGCAAGGGTGTGGGCACCGGGCACTCTATGGCCATGGTGGGCCGCACCCGTGCTGATGCCGCCTACCGTGGTCTGAAGGTCGTCTCCTTCGACCCCGTCTGTCACGGCTCCGGCGGCAAGGCCACGGATTGGATACCCATCCTGCCCGGCACTGACCTATCCGTGACGCTGACCATAGCTAACCTCCTCGTCAACGAGTGGGGCATCTATGATAAAGAATATCTCCAGCAGAAGACTAATGCCCCCTACCTCATCAAGCCGGATGGCCGCTATATCAGGGATGATTCCGGTGACCCCCTCATGTGGGACCTGGCCGACAATACCGTCAAGAACTGGAAGGTGACGGTCACCAACCCGGCCCTGGAGGGCGAGTTTGAGGTAAGGGGTGTGAAGGTCCGCCCGGCCTTTGTTCTTCTGCGGGAGCACCTCAAACAGTATACGCCGGAGTGGGCCGAAGGCATCTCAACAGTTCCCGCTAACACCATACGCCGTGTGGCCCGTGAGTTCGGTGAGACGGCCAACATCGGCGGCTGCATTACCATCCAGGGGGTAACCTTGCCCTATCGCCCGGTGGCGGCTATCCAGTTCCGCGGCGGCAGTGGACACAGCAACGGTTTCCATACCTATATGTCGGTGGACCTGCTTAATCATCTCATGGGAGCCTGCGAGGTGCCGGGTGGTTCTATCGGTTGGGCCGCAAAAAGCCTCGGTAACCCGTGGACAGGTGGCTGGAGTTTTGAGCCTAAGGCGACCAAGGATGGCCACCTGACCTCGACGAACTGGCCCACCCTTATGCCGGGGACATGGCCCCATCCCACACCGCGAGTGCCCCAGACTGTCTATCTGGCGGACCTCTTTACCTGCTGCCCGGGCTTTACCTCCTTCCCCTTTAATGAGCAATCGGAGGAGTTCTTTCAGAAGTTCGGCCTGAAATACCGCACCGAGGCCATCTTCGGCGTTTCCAACAACATGTCTATCACCACCCACGAGCTGGAGAATGTCGAAAAGTTCTTCAAGTCCGTCCCGTTCTTCGCCGGTAGCTTTATCTTCCACAACGAAACGACAGAGGGCTTCTGCGATATCGTTCTGCCTGATACGTGCGCCCTGGAGACCCTGGCCACAATCCAGGGGGATATGCCGACCATGTGTGCGCCGGTGGGCATGCTCGACCATACCTGGCCCATTACGCAACCGGCGGTTGAACCGATGTTCGAGCGGCGCTCTCACGAGTCAACTTTGAACGAGCTGGCCATCCGCATGGGCTTCACCAAGGAGTACTACACCAACATCAATCATGCCAACGGGACAATGATGGGCGGCCCGCCGCCTCTTGACGCCAACAAGATTTATACCTGGGAGGAAATCTGTGACCGCGTGGTGCGGGCCCGCTTCGGTGATGAGCATAACCTGGACTGGTTCAAGGAGCACGGCTTTGTCAAATGGCCCAAGAAGGTAGAAGAGGCCTACTGGCGCCCCTTTACCAATGCCCGCTCCTCCGTCTATATGGAGTTCCTCATCGACCACGGCCATGAAATCAAGGAGATCTGCGAGCCGCGCGGCATCAAGGTGGACTTTGCCCAGTACACACCGCTCCTGAGCTGGTTCCCGCCCGCCACGCACCGGGAGAAAGACCCGGAGTTGGAGTTATATGCCTTTTCCTACAAGGACGCCATGCACCAGGGCGGCGGCACGCACGGAATCCCCTGGGCCGCCGAGGTGAGCGACCGTAACCCCTGGCACAATTTCCTGATGATGAACCGCAAGACGGCGGAAGCCAAAGGGCTGAAAGACCTGGACTATGTCTATGTGGAGAACGCCCGCGGGCGCAAGATAAAGGCCCGCATTCACACTATGGAGGGCGTGCACCCGCAGTGCGTGGCCATGATTGTAGGGGCCGGGCATTTCTCCAAGGGGTTACCCTTGGCCACCAACAAGGGCTCCCTCTTCAACGTCCTGCTGGAGGGCGATATGGACCACCTGTGCCCCGTCAGCCTGAACATCGAGACCGCCGTCAAGGTCAAAATCTACAAAGCCTCTGAGTCAGACCCGCCCATGCAAATCGAAGCAACCAAGCCCCGCTTTGACCTGGTGGGGGACTAGGGCTTAACTAGCTGAGATGAAGTAGCGAGGCGGCTTTCGCCGCCTCGCTACTTCATATTGACTTCATCACACCCTGAAGACTTAGCTTGAAGAAACCGCTTAAGCACTTAGTAGCAATTTTTCATTCTGACTTGTCAGCCAGCACCACGAAGGATGAAAATAGCCTTTCCAGGTCATTCTGGAGCCCTTCATGTTATTCAGAATAAACTC
>JACQTX010000238.1 GCA_016210585.1 Chloroflexota bacterium | reverse complement strand
GGTAAGCCTGCCTGTGAGCGCTCACCGGACAAACGTTACTGCCAGGGCTGCTATGACTTCCTGTTGGCAGAGGCGGAACTGGACACCGGGCGCGGTAGGCCAGGTTGGGCGCCGGTAATGCCACAGGACGCCACACCAGCAAGCAGCGGCCACTTAGTGGCAGTGCAAAAGGCCGCACAGGTATCTGGGCAGGGGGGAGTAGTTTTGAAACATGCTGGTGGCAGACCTCGCAAGGCTTGTAAAGTCTCCAGGGTTACGGCCTGGCGGCGAAAAAAAGAGGCGGAAGTCCGGGGGATGTTGGCATGAGGGCGGCAGTCTATTTGCGGACGTCAACACAAGAGCAACACCCAGAGAATCAGTTGCCGGAGATAACAGGCTACTGCCAGAGGAACGGCCATGATATTGTCGCCGTTTATCAAGAGCAAGAGTCGGCATGGCGAAGCGGCAGACAGATTGAGCTCCGGCGTTTACTCACAGACTGCCAGAACGGTAGGCCCTTTGACCTTTTGGTCGTTTGGAGTTTAGACCGTCTCAGCCGTCAAGGGATTGCCAGTATCCTGAATCTTATCACGATGCTGAGGCTATCCAGTGTCCGGGTAGTCTCGTTAAAAGAGTCCTGGATGGAAACAGACGGCCCGATGCAAGAGTTATTACTTGCCGTCTTTGGATGGGCCGCACAATATGAATCACGTATCAAGAGTGAAAGGACGCTGGCGGGTTTAGCCCGGGCCCGGGCTGAGGGCAAGAAGTTGGGCAGGCCGAAGGGTAGCAAAGACAAAGAGAAACGGAATCGCCGGGGGTATCTTTTGAGGTATCACCGGCCTGCAAACAAACGTGGTCTGAAAACTAAAGGTGAGTTTTCAGACCTTCCACGATGAAAGGTATCGGGCAAACAAAGTAACGTTTTTGGGGGCTTAGCTCACCACTTGAAAAACAGTCCTAAAAAACAGGGCAAAGGGTATTGACATTATACCAGTATAATGGTAGTATTCGGGCATGAATAGAACTTTTGAATTGCCCACATTGAAATGCTTACGTTGTGGTTACACATGGATACCACGAAGACCCGTAGAACCGAAAAAGTGTCCTAAATGTGCGTCACCATATTGGAATAAACCGAAGTGGAAAGGAGTAAAGAAATGAGAGCCATAAATCCTATTGCTGGACATAAAGCGATTCGCAAGCCCTTTTTCTATTTAGCACCACTCCTTCTAATCGGGATTCTGGTGGCTGCAAGCTGCGTTACCGTGAATGTGCCATCGGCACAAACACCAGCACCGACGGCAACGGCAACGGTGTCCGCGCCGCCAGCTACAGTGACGGTAACACCTACACCAGTGCCAAGAAGCTTAGCCCTCCAATATCTGGAGGCCGCCAACAACGAGGCCGACGCCATGCAGACCGTCGCACAAGCCTACTACGGTGCTTATGGAAAGTTTCCTGCTAATTCCGCGTTCTCTGGTTCTTCCGACTTTATCACCGGCACGCCGAAGGCAAGATACTACTTTGACGCGAGCAACGGCCGAATCAACAAGGTTACCAGCGAGGGCGTTGCCAGCGCCTGGTCGGGAATAGTTTATGACCTTTCCGACCGCAAGTGGGTGGAGGGCACTCCAGATGGTGCTGCACCTGACTTAGACAAACCATAGGAGGGATGAAGCCATGACAAACGCAGCTATCTATTGCCGGGTATCTACAGATTCGCAGGAACGTGAAGGCACGTCATTACAGACACAGCTAGAGAATTGCCTTACCTACTGCCAGGGCAAGGGCTATGACGTATCCCACCGCTTTGCTGAGGCATACTCCGGGCTGTCCCTTGAACGGCCAGAACTGGACAAATTACGTGAGCTGGTCCGGGCTGAGCAAATTGACGTGGTAGTGTGCTACAGCCTTGACCGGCTGACGCGTGACCCTGGGCATGGCGTCATCATCACCCAGGAACTAGAAAAGCATCATGTCACCCTTGAGGCCGTGACCGAGGACGTGGACAACACCGAGCTTGGCAAGCTGATAAGCTATATTCGTGGCTTCGCCAGCAAGCTAGAGGCTGAGAAGATAAGAGAGCGCACCATACGGGGCAAGCGGGCTAAGGCCAAGATGGGCTTTATGCCCGGCGGGAGCGGCACAAAGCTTTACGGGTATGACTACATACGAGTCAGTCAAGAAAACGGTGGGCGGCGCGTCATAAACGAAACTGAAGCGTCCTGGGTGCGCCAGATGTTTGAGTGGCTAGTCAATGAAGCCTTAAGCAGCAATCAGATACTATTCCGGCTGAGGGCGCACAACGCACCTACCAGAAGCGGCAAAATTTGGACCAGGAGCGGCGTCCAGTCAATATTGACTAACCCCGCTTTCGCTGGTAAGACCTTCGCATTTACCACGATTAGGGGACACAGCCGATTCACGCGGCCGGAAGCGGACTGGATAGAGATACCCGGGGCCACGCCCGCGATTATCAGCCAGGAGCTATTTGATGCCGCACAGAATCAGTTACGGATAAACAAGGAAAAGTCACCGCGTAATCGCAAGCGGCAATACTTGCTAGGCGGGCATTTGAAGTGTCGGCAGTGTGGGCACTCCTACGTAAGCGCCGCGAAAGTCCATAAGAGCTATGCCGCCCAGCGCTACTATCGGTGTAAAGGCACGTTGCGGCAGTATGTCCCTGTTGACCGTTGCCATAACAAAAGCTGGAGCGCCAAGAAGCTAGAAGCTATGGTATGGGCTGAGCTTGAACGGTATCTGAGCCAGCCGGAGCTAATCATAGGCCAGCTAGAGGCACAGCGCCAGGACGCGGGCCAGCTAGGGATATTTGAGGCGGAACTAGGACGCGTAGAGCGCCAGCTTAAGGCTGTTGACCGTGAGCAACACCAGCTTTTGCAGTGGGCGCTAAAGGACTTTCCGGCTGACCAAGTAGAGGCCGAAAACCGGCGGCTAAACAAGGCGAAGGAAACGCTGACGGCAGAAAAGGCCGGGTTAGAGGCGAAGATTAAGGCCAGTCAGGACGCTGTTATCAGCTTACCCCAGCTAGAGAGCTTTATTGAGGCTATGCGGTCCGGCATGGCCGGGCTGGACTTCGAGGCCAAGCGCCAGGCCCTTGATATACTCGGTATCACGGTATGGCTTGACGGGGAGACTGTAGCAGTCACGGGTGTAATAGAACTGGAACAGGGTGTTCTTGTGCCTACGCAATCTTCGTGGCCAGGAAAAAGGGTAGCCAGACCGTCTCCAGGTCTATACTCCACACCCTGCGCC
>JACQTX010000247.1 GCA_016210585.1 Chloroflexota bacterium | reverse complement strand
AGTTGGGCGGACGTGGTGGAGTATGAGAAGGAACCACTTAAGAGAGTGACTAAAGGCTAAGATGTTAAGTTACAAATACCCTGCTGCCAGACCCACTTGACAAAGCCACTCAATTGGTGCTATAAGTGCTTACGCTTGCTTACCAAGAGAGAAATTTAAAAACGGAGGACTGCATGAGCATGGTAAACATATTTGCTTATCTGGTACTCTGCCTCACCCTCGTTGCAAGCCTTGTCCTGGGCGGCTGTGCCAAATCCACCCCGACATCCAAACCAGCGCCGACGGTGACTGTAACCGCCCCAGCCGCAACCGTAACGGTAACCGCGACGCCGCCACCAGCACCAAAGCCAGCACCACAAACCTATACCCTTAACGTGATTTCCGCCTGGGATAAAACACACCCAGCCAATGTCCCACTCTTTCATCTGGTGGACGCGGTGAACGCCAAAGTCTCTACCGACGATGGCAAAGTCCAGATGGTGTGGAAAGGCGGTCCGGAAACCATCAAAGCGGCGGACCTGATTAATGCGACCACGGCGGGTTCCGTGGATTTCTGGTTCAGCGGCTCTGATTACTATGTTGGCAGCGTGCCGGAGACTGCCTGGGCCCCCATTCCGGTAGGCTGGGATTTTAGCAATGTTTCCCAGATGTGGGGGGCCGGCATTGGCGATGTAATTAACAAGGGCTGGCAGAAAAAGGGCATAACCATGCTGGACTGGGCTGCCCTGAGCTCTTACCGCCTGTTTACCGTAAAACCTTTCACCGCGCTGGCGGACCTCAAGGGGCGGCAACTGCGAGTACCCGGGGCCAGCTGGTCTCCCATAACGTCCATCCTCGGTGTTTCACCAGTCTCTCTGGCCGCTGCCGAGGTATATGGTGCCATGCAAAAGGGCACTATTGACGGTGGGATTCAAACACTGGCTTCTTATACGGGTTTTAGCTACTGGGAGGTCGCCCCCAACCTCCTGGTCCATCGTTTCGTAGCAATTGGAGGCTATTACAATATAAGCTCAGCCAAGTTTGATGCTCTGCCCGCAGGCTTGCGTGATAAGCTAGTGGCTGTTGTCAAGGAAGAAGAGGCCTTCAATATTAACTATTGGAAGACGATGGAAGATGAATGGGAGAAAACCATTGTTGCAAAGGGAGGAAAACTTATTGCTTTCCCGGCCGCTGATGAACAGAAGCTCAAGCAGGACCTGAGGACTGTTGTTGATGCGGTTGCTAAGAATTTGCCGGCTGAGCAGACTGCCATTGTGAAACCAATCTACGATAAATACAGCCAGTAAGAGCTAAGTCAGGGTGTGTCCCCTCAGAATATGATCTGAGGGGACACACCCCAAGATTCCAAACTGAATTGTGGTTTCCCATTGCTACGTGCTCAGGAGGAACGCAGCATTGTCCAATGGACTGGCTTCAGGCATGAACTACATACTCACACGCTTGAACTCTGCAGCGGGCTATCTGGCGGCTTTCATAATCTTCGGTTTGATGCTCTACAATTCCTACGCAACGGTCTCACGGCGCTTCTTCCACGCTCCCGTCCCTGGTGTCACCGAGATTTCGTCAACCCTGCTACCCGTCATGGCTTTTCTAGCAATGGCCTGGGACCTTGAAGTTGGCCGCCACATCAATATTGACCTCTTGGTCAAGCGCTTTGGCACACAAGCGCAACGGATAATCAGATTTGTCACCTCCCTTTTCGTCCTGGCTTTTAGCGTGGTAGCTGTCTGGAAAGGTACCGAACTGAGCATCGATAAACTTCACGATTTGCTTGAGGCACCGGGTGTGCGTATCCCGATTTTTCCTTTCTATGTCATAGTGCCGATTGGTGGCCTGTTGCTACTCTTACAGACCGTCAAGAATATGAGGTCATACTACTTATCTATGATGAGAAGGGCGCCTGTTCCTGAGGAAGAGGGGCATTCTCCTCATGCTCCGGCACAGAAATCCACTGAGACTTAGGCCTTCAGAGAAGGGAAGACTTGCATGGAGTGGTGGCTTGTCGGCACCATCATGTTCCTCGGCCTTTTGGTGCTTTTGGCCTTCGGCACACCCATCGGCTTTGGGCTATTTGGCATCAGCCTAATCGTTGCCTTTGTATTGTGGGGAACTAAAGGCTGGATTACGCTGGTAGCGGGCAGCTTTAGCTCGCTCACCAACTATCTGCTCATGGCCGCGCCTCTGTTCATTTTTATGGGCATGTGTGTGGAAATAAGCGGCCTGGGTAATGACGCGTTCACCGCGCTGGAGAAGTGGCTGGGGAATCTGCGCGGCGGACTGGCCATCGCCACTGTGGCGGCAGCTACAGTATTCGGCGCCGCCACTGGCTTCAGCTCTACCGGTTCGGCGGCGCTTGGCCCCGTAGCCTTGCCGGAGATGGACCGGCGCAAATATGACCCCGGCTTGGCCCTGGGTGCCATGGGCGGTGGCTCGGCGCTTGGTTCGTTGATTCCGCCGAGCGTGCCTCTTCTCATGTACGGTTTTCTGGCTAACACTTCGGTCAGCAAACTCTTTATGGCTGGCGTGGTCCCCGGCATCCTGGCTTCCTTTGTCTTTATGGTCTATATCTACACCCGGGTATCGCTCAATCCCGCCCTGGCGCCAGCAGGATACCGGGCTACCTGGGCCAGCCGCCTCAGCAGTAGCTGGCGACTGCTGCCCCTATTCATCCTCATTCTGCTGGTACTGGGGTCACTGTGGGTGGGTGTGGCCACACCCACTGAAGCGGCGGCGTTAGGCTCTTTCGGCGCTTTTGTCATGATGATAGGCTACCGGAGGTTGAATTGGCAGAGTTTCAAGCATGTCCTGGCGAATACCATACAGATAACGGCAATGGTCTTCACTATCATCATTGGTGCCCTCGCCTTCGGTGAAATCCTCAGCTATACCGGCTTTGTCACCGAGTTCTCCGCCTATATTGCCGCGCTAGCCGTCCCGCCGTGGGCTGTCATTCTCCTGACCATGGCAGCCAATCTACTCCTGGGCTGTTTCCTAGATACCACGGCCATCTTGTTCCTTACCCTCCCCATTTATGTGCCCATCGTCAGCGCGCTCGGCTTCGACATGATATGGTACGGCATCCTTATAGTCATCAATGCCGAGATTGGGTCGCTCACGCCGCCGGTAGCGGTGAACCTCTTCGTCCTGAAAGCTGTGGCCCCCAAACACTGGTCGATGGAGCAAGCCACAATGGGGACTTTGCCCTATTGGTTCTTATATTTGCTGGTACTGGTGGCGGTAGCCCTGGTGCCCCAGATTACGCTCTGGCTGCCCTCAATAACAGGCTAGAGTGGACGTTCCCCGTCATTATTGACAGGGGTAGAAGCTCAGTAAGAAAAGTCTGTCCTTGACAGGAAGGCGGCCTTTCGCTTAGTATGTCGTCACCTCGCAAACTGGTCTAACCGCCGTCAATGACCACAGAAATCTCTGTAACTGAAGAAAAGTATGGGAGAAGGAGGTCACGGTGAAAGTCGTTGTTATTGGGGGAGGACCAAGTGGTTTCAGTGCCGCCATGGTTGCCAAAAAGGTGGGGGCAGAGGTTACACTTATCGAGAGGACGGAATGTCTTGGTGGTCTGGGGCAGGTTGCCGGAGTCGGCATGCCGGGCAGGGCTGCCGCTGTGTTTGCCGAAGAAAGAGCGCTGGGCGGTGCCGATCTGGTAAATATTTTTGAAGCGATTGCCACTCATAAAGGCATAACGGTGCCCGGAGTTGGTGATAACGTTACCCTGTATAACGTAACCAAGCTGGATGCCAATATGCAAAAAGCGCTGAAGGCCGCCGGCGTCGAATTCGTGCTCCGTAAAGCCGTTGCTGATGCCGCCATGACCAACGGCAAAGTCGAAGCAGTGCTATTGCGGGATGGCACCAGCATAGCTGGTGATGCCTTTGTGGATGCCACAGGGGCCATCGAGGGACCTACCGCCTGTAACGAGCTCGGGCGTGGCTGCGTGGACTGCGTTGTCAAGTGCCCGGCATTCGGTGCACCGGGCGGCATAGCTGATAAGAGAGCAAGGATTGTTGCCCGTCTAAATGGCTACGGTAAGCCGGGCGTAATCGGCACTTCCCTCTTGATACCAATTGCCAGCTTATCAGCGCCGCTCCAGAAAGAGATGACCGAGAAGGGTTATGCCGTTATACCTGCCCCGGCTGGCGTGTTTGTTGATGAAGATAGGATGAAGAGAGCGTGCATGCCTGAGATGTTCAAGCATGACGTCCACAGGCAGAATCTCATCATAGTCGATGTGGGTGGATTTGCCAAATCACTGGCGTCAGGCGGTCCGATGTACGCCTCGTCATTGAGAAGTTTCCCCGGGCTTGAGGAGTCATCCGTTGCCCACCCGCTTGCCGGAACAATGGGGCACCTGGTCCTCTGGACAACACTGGCTTGTCACGATAACACCATGAAAGCCGAGGGTTTTGACAACCTCTTCGTGGCTGGGAATAAGTCGGGACCGCACGTGTCTCTGGCGGATGCCATAGTTACCGGCGACCTCGCCGGATACAACGCCGCCAGGTGCGGTATGGGGCAACGCTGTTTGGAGCTACCCAAAAGCTTGATGGTGGGTGCTTTTGTTGACCATGTCGGTCGGCGAATGAGGACTGAAGAAGGGCTGAAAAGGGCTTATGGTGTGATGGAGATTGAAATCCTGGAGGGCCTGGGAGCCTACAGGGACAAGAAAGACGACATAGTTGGGGCAGTAGAGAAAGTAGGGTTAAAGGGGATTTATAAAACCAAAGTATACGAAACGTCCTAAATAAATGCGCATACTGTATTTCTAAGCACGAAGCACTAAATCCGAAATCCGAAACAAGCACGAATTCTGCAAATTCAAATAACCAAATGTTTTCAGTTTCGGATTTTGGATTTTGAATTTGTTTCGTATTTCGATATTCGGATTTCGAGTTTGAGTTCATAATATGCGCAAGCATTTATGTCGTTACATATAGGCTAGCGGGTATTTGTCTGGTAAACTTGATGGAGGTTCTCTTATGCGATATATGCTTTTTGTAGATCGCGAAAGATGTAGTGGTTGCCGCATTTGTGAAATATACTGCTCCTTTGTAAAGACAAAGACGTGCAACCCGGCAAGGTCCAGGATAGGGGTAATCCAGTGGGAAGAGGAGGGTCTCAGTGCTCCCGTGGTGTGCCACCAGTGCGAGAAGGCGCCATGCCTATTGGAATGCCCGGTGAAAGCGATAAGCAAGGACCAGGCTTCCGGCCTGGTCAGCATTGACCAGAACGTCTGTATTGGCTGCCGGGAATGCCTGACGGCCTGCCCCTTTGGTGCTATATCGGTGGACCCTGTTGACAACAAGGTCTTCAAATGCGACCTATGCGGGGGCGAGCCGTGGTGTGCCAGGGTGTGCCCAACGGGAGCCATCAGATTCTCGATGGCTGACAGGGTGGCCTTTCTCAGAAGACGAGAAGCAGTGGGGAATTCTGCTGGCCTGGTGAAGACCATCCCGGACGGGACTTCAGGAGGTGAATAGGATGGAGAAGTGGCATGGCTGGGCGGGGACTATCCTGGATGTCAATTTAACCACGCAAGAAGTCAAGCGGGTGCCCTTAGACAGACAGTTCGCCGCAAAGTATGTGGGTGGGACCGGGTTTGCCGCTAAATACCTCTACGACGAGCTTGCGCCAGGTGCTGATCCCCTCGGTCCGGATAACCTCATCATAGTTGGTAACGGGACTCTCAGCGGCACTATCGCCCCTGCCTGCGGGCGCTATGAAATAGTTACCAAGAGCCCTCAAACAGGGATATATCTCCGCACCAATGGCGGTGGCAGCTTTGGTCCGGAGATGAAATGGGCCGGCTATGACCTCATCATGGTGCGTGGTATCGCGACGAAGCCGGTCTACCTCTGGATTCATGATGACGCTGTTGAGATAAAAGATGCCAGCCATATGTGGGGGAAAGACGTCTGGGAGACGCAGCAGCTAGTACGTGACGAGCTGAATGACCAGGAGATCCAAAGCCTCAAGATAGGCCCTTCCGGGGAGAACCTCGGCATTTCATCGTGTGTCATTGGCAACCTGGGCCGGGCTGCCGGGAAAGGGGCTCCCGGCGCCGTATGGGGTGCCAAAAAGCTAAAGGCCATCGCGGTACGTGGAACCAAGGGCGTCAACATCGCCCGGCCCGGTGAGTTTCTGAAAGCCTCTGTGGCCCTTCAGGAGAGATTCAAGCAAGACCCTGTGTTTGAATCAATCCAAGCCGGGTCACCCCGGTATGTTTCCGACCCGCTGTGTATCCGGGGTGATTATGTCCCGGGAGTGAACACCAAAGGTCTGCTGTCAACCGAATTTGAGGCAAAGTATTTCAAGAGAAGACAGGGGGGCTGTTTTGGCTGTCCTATTTCATGCAGCCACTGGTATGTGAACAAGGATGCACCCGTTAAGGAGAGGGTCGGGAGCAACGTAGAAGGCAACGCGGTGGTCTTTGGCGGCATGGTGATGCGGGTTGATAATCCGGGTTTTGTTTGCCGCTATAACACGTTGTGTAATCGGCTGGGCCTGCATGTGGACACGCCGGGCCTGGCCATAGCCTGGGCTATGAAGCTCTACGAAGCCGGCATTATCACGAGGGAAGACACCGATGGCATTGCGCTGACCTGGGGCAATGAGGAGGCCATCATCAAGATGCTCTATAAGATAGCCCACCGGGAGGGCTTCGGTGATGTCCTTGACGGCTATCCGCTACGTGCCGCCCAAAAGTTGGGCCGCGGCTCTGAAGCCTACATAGAGCACAGCAAAGGCATGACTGGCCATGGCTCAGGTATTTTGGTATCGGCAGAGTTCACTTTGGCCCACGGCGTTTCCGTAAGAGGCTATGACCACCTCGTCGGTGCCCCAAGCTGGCCAGCTAAAATAGATAAGGTGCCGGGTGCCACCACAGAGGTCCTTGCCCGGCTCGGCGAAAAGCTTGGCGACCGCAGGCTGAGCACCGACCTGTGGTATAAGTCACCCAAGAAAGCGCTATTTGTCTGCGATTTTGAAAACATCAGCATCCTCTGCGAGATGACCGGGGCCTGCAAGCACGCCTCGCTGCGGGGCATTTTCACTACCGGGTGGGACAAGGATTCTTTTGCCGCGTTTCTGTCACTGGCTACCGGGGTCACTTACTCCGTGGCTGAACTGATGAAAGCCGCCGATAGGGAAATGCTTGTCGAAAGGGCCTTTAATGCCCGTGAAGGCATCAGGCGCGTGGACGATTATCCCTTGCCATTTCACTGGCAGCTGAAGTATCATGAGCCTCACCCCAAATACAAAGGGGTCACCTTTCCCATCACTATGGAGGAGTATGACAGGCTTCTGGACGCCTATTACGAGCTGCGTGGTTGTGACCTGGCGACAGGCATTCCCACCAGAAGCAAACTGGAGGAAGTCGAGCTGGAGGATGTAGCCGATGACCTGGAAAGATGTGGGATACTTCCAGACCAGCCGGTATGAAGACTACTTGACGCCCCCCTGATGATTAGGTCGTAACCGGCCTTTTTCAGTTCCGAGGCGAAGAAATCACGATTGCCAAAGTGTCACAGATTTGCCTGTGGGTATGTTCAAATCCAACTATATGAAACGTCCTAAATAGATGCGCATAGTGGTATTTCTAAATACGAAGCACGAAATCCGAAATCCGAAACAAGCACGAATTCTCCAAATTCAAAAGGCCCAATGTTTTGGATTTTGAATTTGTTTCGGATTTCGATTCCTTCGACAAGATCAGGACAAGATTCGGATTTCGAATTTGAAGTTCCATAATATGCGCAAGCATTAATGTCGTTACATATATGACGGACTAATCCCCTTCGATAAGCCTTCGGGCTGAGGCCTTCAAGTCCGAAGCTCAGAGCTTGCCTTGAGTCCTTCGCGGAAGGACGAATGGGGCAAGCTCTTCCGAAAGGGGGAGTGCCCTTTTCGGAGTCTCCTCATTCCAAGTATTGTCCCCACCATACTATCTCCTCTTGGGATAATTGTTTTCCAAGAATTAAGTAAGTTTACCCCCCATGACACGTAACATTACGGATTTTCATGACATTTTTTATATTAGAAGATGAAAAACATAGAACAAATAACAAGGGAGGATAACATGCATGACAGACGAATCGGTTTTCCTGTATTGGACAGCAAACCGCTGACAAATAGTAGCACAAATAGTGAAGGAGACAAATATGAAAAACCTAGTCAAGCAACTGAAAGCCCTGAGTATTTCCAGGAAAAGGACACTCTCAGTCTTAATGGTTACTGTCCTGGTTATCAGCTTGCTCGCCACCGGCGCGGCAAGCCCCAAGAAATACAAGGGCATAATGTTTCTGACCGATGAGCCGGGCAACTGGTTCAAGGATGATGACTCCGGAACACCGGTCAAGGTGGTCAACACTGGCGATAGAGTCCAGTTCGATAGGAATACGCAGACCGGCACCAAGCACACGGTTACCCTTTTGATAAAGCCCACCGCCTCCGGTCTGGTAGTTGACCAGGACCACGCCGGTAACGGGAAAGTAGAGGCCAGGTTTGACGTTCCCGGCGTCTTCCTCTTTATCTGCAAGGTGCATCCCTACATGACCGGAGTCGTCGCCGTCAGGGACGCCCAGGGCAATATTCCGGACGTGACGGCGCAGGACTTGCCCTTTATCGGACACCTGGGGGCGGCTTCCCTGCCTGCCGGTACCGTGCTTTCGGTGATAACCACCATAGCCCCTGACGATGCCACCAAGGCGGCCAAGTGGGACATCATCTCGCCAGCGGAGGAGGTCATACCGGCTGTGGCGGGGGTGGGCGAAGTGTGGGTGGACACGCAGTTTGAGCGAGTGCCCGGACAAGCCGATGCCAGTGGGTTCCCCAAGCCCGGCACGATAACTGTGGTTGATGCCGCCACCTTCACTGTGGAGAGAGACATCAACGGCCTTGCCGTCAGGCCGGGAGACTGGAACAACCCCCACAACATGTGGACCGATACCAGGCTGGACACGGTTTACAACACCAACTGGTTTGCCACGACCATCAACAAGATAGACCGTGCCAGCGGCACCATATTGGATACCACCGTCACGGGCCAGGCGCCTACTCATATAGTCACCCATCCTAACGAAGCCTCGCCGAAATTCGGTATCCTGACAAATCCCCTCAGTGCGGACAATGATATCGTCGAGATCAGGAACCAGGATGAGCTTAAGGTGATCGACCATTTCCCCACCGGCGTTGGGCGCAACCATCCTCATGGCCAGTGGATAACGTCTGACGGCACCAAGATAGTCGTCCCGAATGTCTTCAAAGGCTTCGGCGTGACCGGCTCAATTTCAATTCTCGATGCCGAAACCGGGGCAATCCTGAGAGAAATTTCCCACCAGACACTGGGGCTGGAATCAGCCCTGCTGGCGCCGATTGCCGCGGGCATACAGAAAAACAGCAAGGCTTATGTTTCTAACGCTGTCAGCGGCCAGGTGAGCGTAATAGACCTCAATACCCGGCAGATTATCAAGAATATTCCGGTCACCTTCAAGCCGAATGGTCAACTGGGCGGCTCCATACTGGATACCCTGCAGGTGCCTATTCAGCCGCCGGTCAGCCCTGATGGCCGGTTTGTGGGCGTGGCCGTGCTCTCCCTGACGACTATCGGGCGACCACCTACCGGTTCCCCGGACCACGTTGCCATTATTGATACGACTACGGATGAAGTGGTCGCCTTCCTCGGCACTGTGGCTACCCCCGACAAAGGTGCCGGCACTCATGGTGCCAACTGGGGCGCCAAGCTGGGTGGCGGCTACTACCTTTATGTTGCCAACCAGTTTGCCAACTTCATGACCGTCATTGACCCGGACCCGAATGGTGATGGCAATGGCACTGCTGCCGTAGTAGGCCGGATACTCCTGGCGAATGGCAGCATCGGCGCCGGCGTGACCGATGGTGTTGGCGGTCAGGGCATCAAGCCGATACCCAATATGTATGATGGCTGGATACAGGATACCGTTGCTCTTTCCGGCACTGGACAACTCTCCGCCGAGGTCCAGGGCTGGATAGATGCCCTCACACCCTGCCAGAAGGACCCGTCACAATCGGGCTGCTAACGACTTCAGCGAATCTTGCACTTCGGGCAGGGACTTTCCGTCCGGAAAGTCCCTGCCCCTCTTTTGTTTCGTCTTGAGGGCCAGTGCTAAGTCTCACAAGTACCTTGACCATTTCCTCTCCCTTGATGGGCTTTGCCCAAAATGTCATTACCCCGAAAATAGCAACCGAACTGTCATTCTGGAGTCCTCCTCTCCTTTACTCCCTGAAGGACGAAGAATCTGGTGGGGGGATATTATTTTTTCATCTTTCGTGGTGCTGGCGGCAAGCCAGCATGGGCGATTCTGAGGAGCCGATAATGGAAGCCATTTCGGGGATTTGATACTAGGCGGGTTTGTCCGCCAGCGCAAAAATAGGGGAATACCCGCGGCAGAATACGTAGGTATACGGATACCATCTGCCTTCGGAACGGGTTTATGATTCCCTGTGTGGAAACGCTGCACAGGACAGGTAGCAGACCAACTGGTCCAATAGGGGACGGGGTGGCTATCCAGGCTACCTCAAGAGTGGAATCGCTCACGCAGGAGCTTGGCTCACGGCTGTATGGCTTTGTCCGTGAGTATCATCCTTCCAGGCGGGAACGTCGGCAGGACTGGCTTATGGGACAGCTATCGCGGGACCCGGCCCTTAAAACACGCCTGCTCCGCTTTATGGATGTGCTGGCCGCCCTCGATTTCGACACCGATGGCACCCACGTTAAGAAGCTCTTCCGGGAGTACTTCGGCGGTCCGTTTCCACGCTCTTCCCCGTGGCTACGCCTGCTCCTCTTTGCCGGCAGGCAGCGGTTAGCCTCGTGCCGGGTGGTAGCCGGCGCGGCGCGGGCCGCTCTGTATGGCATTGCCAGCCGATTCATGGTTGGTCACGATGCGGAGGCCGTCTTCGATGCCCTCGCTTACCTCGGGCGGGAAGGCCGCTATGCCACGTTCGACCTCCTCGGGGAGGCGGTCTTGAGCGAGCATGAGGCCGAGGAGTTCAAGGCGCGCTATCTCGGGCTGATTGATCGACTTGGTGGCCACCCCTGGTCAGGCCGCAGCACAGCGGCCGGCGCCCCTGTGCTGCAGCTCTCCATCAAGCTGTCTTCTCTCACCGATAACTTCAATCCTGCGGACCCGGAGGGCACCCTGCGGCGCTGCCGGCGACGCCTTGAGGAAATCGTGCAGCACTGTGTTGGGCATCACATTGGGTTGAATATTGACGCAGAACACTTTGCGCACCGGGAGCTTACGTGGCATATCTTTACAAGCATCTTCGGCCCTGGTTCTGTTTTTGGACGATGGGACGGAGCGGGTATTACCGTCCAGTCCTATTTCCGGGACGCCGATGTGTATCTCCGAGACGTCCTCGACTTTGCCCGCCAGCGGCGGGTGCCCTTCCAAATAAGGCTCACCAAAGGGGCCTACTGGGACTACGAGGTAATAACTGCCCGCCAGAACCATTGGCCCGTCCCCGTCTTCGAGCGGAAAAACAATACTGACCGGGCCTTCCAGCGCCTGCTGGGCACGCTCCTGGAACATCCCCATGAAGTATCGCTGGCCGTGGCCAGCCATAATATCCGTGACCATGCCTATGCAGAGGCCCTCAGGAGCGAGCTTGGCCTGCCGGAGGGAACGGTAGAGCACCAGACCCTATTCCGCACCGCGGAGGCTATCAGCCGGGCCCTACGGCGCATGGGCTGGGAGAGCCGGGACTATGTGCCCTCTGGCGGGCTGGTGCCGGGCATGGCCTATCTGGTGCGGCGGATACTGGAAAATACCTCGCCCGAAGGCTTTTTGTGGCATCTCCGGAGTGGTGTGCAAACGACCACACTCCTCAAGCCTCCCGACGAGGTGAGTGACTATGCCATACCTCAGCGCACCGCCTTAGCGGGACCGGGGTTCTGTAACACCCCACCCGGGCGGCTCTTCCTGGCGCGCGAGCGCGAGATGTTCGAGTCAGCACTTCAGACGGCCCGGGACCAGTTCGGGCAGGAGTATCCTCTTGAATTGGGCGGCCAGCACCTGAGGACCACGGAAAGAAAGGCTTCGCTTGACCCATCTCAACCTGACCCTGCCCACCCCGTTGGGTTGTCTCACCTGGCCAGTGTCGCTGAGGCGCAGCAGGCGGTCAGCATCGCCCGGGGAGGGTTTGCCCGGTGGTCGGCGACAGCCGCCGCGGAGCGGGCCCGCATCCTGGCCGCTGCCGCTGACCCCCTGGTCCAGAAGCGGGATACGCTGGCGGCCTGGATCGTCCATGAGGGCGGGCGCACCTGGGGGGAAGCCCTCGCCGATGTGGATGAAGCCGCTGACCATTTCGCCTATAACGCCTGGCGTCTCCACGATTGCCGGGGCCTGCTGGAAGCGCACTACCAGCCGAGAGGCGTCGTTGCCGTCATCTCACCCTGGAACTTTCCCACAGCCCTGCCCTCCGGGATGATGAGCGGGGCGCTGGCGGCGGGCAACGCCGTCATCCTCAAATCGGCGGAGGCCACCCCCGTGGTCGCCCACCGGCTGGTGGACATCCTCCATCGGGCCGGCGCCCCTCGGGATGTCCTCATCCATCTGCCGGGCCGCGGCCCCGTGGTGGGGGCAGCGCTGGTCAGGAGCGCCGATGTGGACATGGT
>JACQTX010000026.1 GCA_016210585.1 Chloroflexota bacterium | reverse complement strand
GGGCCTGGACCGCGCCCGGGAGATGGTCCAGACAATCAGAGACAGGACGCAGATACCCATTGTCATTGACCTAGAAGCCCACTTCGAGGCGCTGCGGGCTTTAGGGGCCAGTAAAATCGTCATCGCCACGCCCTATGTTGAAAGTCGCACCGAGGAGAGAAAGAAGCTCTGCGAGAAAGTTGGCTTCGAAGTCCTCGCCACCACCAGCCTGGGACTGGAGGCCAGGACCAAGATTCAAGAGCTATCCCCGTGGGTGGCCTATCATCTCGCAAAGGAAGCCTACCGGCAAGCCCCGGAGGCGGAGGCGATTTATCTTAGCTGCCCGGAGTGGCCGCATGTTAATGTCATCGAGATGATTGAGCAAGATACCGGCAGGCCCGTGGTCTATCCCTACGGCGCACTGGTCTGGAAGTGGTGCCATGTTCTTCACGTAAAGGAGACAATTGTTGGCTATGGCAAGCTGCTGGAGATGGTTCCGGCAAATCCTAATGTCTAGACTCTAAATCATAAACAAATCCCATGTTCAAAAGCCCGTTGCACAAACGGGCTCCCTAAATGTGACAACTGCATTACTTCAGCTTTGGCGACGAGTTTGTGCGACAGCCTCTCAACCGACCTAAATTCAAGTGTTCAAAACGTTTTGAGCACTACATACTTGAGTTTTGATATTGTTTAGAGTTTAGACATTAGTATTTAGAATTTGCCCCAATGATACGTGCATTTGCTATGTCGCAATTTCCTTTGCCTTCAGGGCTTCCCAAATTCTCTCCGGCGTCATCGGCAACTCCTTCATGTGCACGCCGATGGCGTCATGGATGGCGTTGGCGATGGCGGCGGGCACAGTGACGAGGGCTGACTCACCCACGCCCTTGGCGCCGGCTGGCCCGGCCGGGTCCGGTCTCTCGATAAATATGACCTCGGTATCGGGTAAATCAAGGGTTGATGGGATTTTGTAGGTGGTGAAATTATCCGTGACGGTCTCCCCAGTGCCCCTGTTGATAACATAGTCCTCCAGCAGGCTGAACCCGATACCCTGGGCTACAGCCCCTTCAATCTGCCCCTCGGCGGACAGCGGGTTAATTGCCCGGCCAATGTCATGGGCAATGACTACCCGCGATACCTTCACCTCGCCTGTTTCCGTGTCCACCTCTACCTCGACAAAGCCGGCCTGGAAGGATGGCGACACCGCCGTTGACTCAAAGGAGCAACTGCCGGAGATGTTCAAAGGCTCTCCCTCGTAGTTATAGATGGCGTCTTTGGCCACCTCTGCCACGGAGAGTCCCTGTTCCGGCGTTCTTTTGACATAGACTCGCCCGTTACTTACCGCAAGCTCATCCGCTGATACCTGTAGCTTCCGGGCGGCCCGCGCCAGAAGCTGGCCCTTGGCCTCACGGGCCGCTCTCAGGACGGCGTTGCCGCAGACGTATGTCGAGCGGCTGCAAAAAGTGCCTATGTCAAACAGGGTGACATCTGTGTCTCCCGTCACGATATGGACATCCTCCAGGCGAATTCCCAGCTCTTCGGCGGCAATCTGGGCAAGTGCCACCAGGGAACCCTGGCCCATCTCCACCGGGCTGACTGTCAGGTTGGCGGAGCCATCGGCATTCAGCTTTAGGAAGACGCCGGTATGCCCGGTATATACCGGATATATGTCAGATGGGTGGCTCATGACGGCCATACCTATACCGTGGCTCTTGCCCTTGGCTGTCCCCAACCCCCTTTTCCCCTCCCAGCCTATGAGCTGTGCGCCAGCCTCGATACACTCGTCCAAGGCGCAGCTGGCTATCGGCAGGCTGGCCATCCAGCTGGGGTCGCCGGCCCGCCGGTGGTTTCTCCGCCGGAACCCGGCTGGGTCCATGCCTATCCTTTCTGCCGCCATATCCACCACCTGCTCCAAGGCAAACATCGCCTCCGGGTTGCCGAAGCCCCGGAAGGGCCCGCAGGGCAGCATATTGGTATAGACGATGTCTATCTCGCCAGCCGTATTGGGACACCGGTAGAGGGCAAAGAAGTTGTTTATGTTAAAGGAGGCGATAGAGCTGGCAGATACCATGTAGGCACCGGCGTTGGCGATTATCTTCGTCTGGAGGGTGGTGATGGTGCCATCCTTTTTGATACCCATCTTCACGGTCTGTATGAAAGGCTCCCGGCCGGGGAGCACGAGGAAGTCTTCCTCCCGGCTGTACTCAATCTTGACAGGCTCACCTGTTTTTTGTGCCAGAACTACACAGATCGGCTCAATTATCAGCGCCGACTTGCCACCGAAGGCTCCCCCGATATAGGGTGTGATTACCTCTATCATACCCTCCGGCATATCGAATAGCTCGGCAAGGCCCCGTCTGGTGACATGGGGTGACTGGCTCTGCGACCAGACTGTCAGCTTCCCGGCACCGTCAAAGCTGGCTATGGCCGCACCTACCTCCAGTTGGCTGTGCCTTTGCTTTGAGGTATAGAATGTTTCTTCCACTATGTAGTCGGCTTCGTGGAACCCCTGCGCCACGTCACCGGCGGCAAACAGGTAGGACATATGCTGGAGGATATTACCCGGCGCGGAATCGTGTATTTGCGGGGCGCCCAGCTGCATCGCTTCGATCGGGTCGAAGACGGCCGGCAGTTCCTCGAAGTCCACCTCGATTAGCCGTAGGGCTTCCTCGGCAATGAGCTTGTTCCTGGCGGCGACAGCGGCAATGCCGTCACCGACGTAGCGGGCCTTGTCCGTCAGGATATACTGGTCCCGGAGCACCTTCTTGGCCAGGGGCGGTGCCAGCCTTATGTGTGCCAGGCCACTATTGAACGTTTTTGGGGGCACATCGTCTATTGTAATGACAGCTTCAACCCCGGCCAGTTTTCTGGCCCTGGAGATGTCAATCCTCCGGATTCGGGCATGGGGATAAGGACTACGCAGCACCTTGCCGACCAGCATACCGGGCAGCTTGATATCAACGACGTATCTTGCCGCGCCCGTGGCCTTAACGGCCCCATCCGGCCGGGCAAGCCGTTTCCCTATGACCGCGAACTCCTCTCCCATCCTGTCTATCTCCTTCTACTAACTACTACGCCACTTGCTAGTCGTCTCATGCATAGTCTGAGCACGAGTGGCAAATTCGTAATAACCAATAACCAAGATACAAACACCAAACAAATTCCAATAACCAATTATCAAACTTCATGTCGCATTAGCCGTGTTTGGAATTTGATATTTGAGCCAGTGACAATAAAGGCCATCACTGTAAGCATCGCCAGCCAACGGTATGCCACGTGCCACCTCCGGTGACCGTTTGATAACACGATTGTATGCTAAAGATGGGTAGGTTTCAAGCTAAAGTATTTGGGTTATTGCGTTTGGTGTGCTAAAGTGGTAATCTTCTTCTGGCAAAGGAGACAGGCGGCTCGCCTTTTGCCCGGCCTGGGCTTCGCACAAGAGTAGGCTTTGCTGACAATGCATGGCAGCACTCAATTTGAATTTTTGAAACATTAGTGTTTTTGAATTTGTTTCGGCTTCTCTGGGCGTTAGCCCTGGAGGGGATCGCTCCGAAGGCTTCGGATTTTCCGAATCTGCATCATTAGTCCATATTGTTCTAAAACTGTTAGTAATTGGTGGAGGTAGCGGTCTATGCCTGATGATGAGCAGCAGAAGCTTGAGAAAATGGCCAAACGTCTGAGCGTGCCCCCCGAGCTTATTAAGTCATCGCTGAGCACCAGAAGAGCTACCACTGTGCGCCAGAAGCTGGATGCCTTCAACGAAGAACGCCGCACGATTGAGCAGGGCGACCCGGAAGCGGTCAAAACCCAGCATGACAAGGGCAGGCTGACGGCGCGGGAGCGGGTAAGCCAGCTCCTCGACCCGGACACCTTCGAGGAGCTGGACCTGTGGCACCGGCCCTACGAGACGTCTCTGGACCCTCGCGAGGCAGCGGGCAGAGGCGATGGTGTTGTCATCGGGTACGGGAAGGTCAATAAGCGCCCGGTCACCATCTTCGCCCAGGATGCTACTGCTATGGGCGGGACTGTGGCTACCGTGCATGCCCGGAAGGTGACCCAGATCATAGACAATGCCCTCAACGCGCGCACGCCGCTGGTCGGCATATTTGATTCCGAAGGCCTGCGGGCACAGGACGCCATACAGTACCCGGACTTCTACTCTCCGGCTTCCATAGCCTATTACCAGACCCTGGCGTCAGGCGTGATACCCCGGATTTCCCTGGTGATGGGGCCGTGCATCGGCGAAAACGCCATTGTGGCCCGGCTGGCGGACTTTCTCTTCATGGTCAAGGGCACGTCCTATATGCATCTCATGCCGCCACCGCCAGGTATGACCGGGGCGGAGCTTGGCGATGCCAAGAATGTCCAGGCCCAGTTTGGCTCCTGCGACGTGCTGGCGGAAAATGAGGCAGACTGCCTGCTGAAGTGCCGCCAGCTCCTCAGCTACCTGCCTGCCCACAATGGGGAAAAGCCCCCGCATTTTGACTTGGGTGATGACCCCAACCGCTGCGAGGAAGAGCTGCTGGAGCTTGTCCCGGTGGATACCGCCAAGGTATTCAACATGCACCGGGTGATTACTCTTCTTGTGGACCGCGGCGAGCTTTTCGAAATCAAGGCCCATTTTGCGCGCAACCTCATTACCGGCTTTGCCCGTCTTGACGGGCGCCCGGTGGGCATAATAGCCAGTAATCCGCGCTTTATGGGTGGCTGCATGACCCTGGATGCGGCGGACAAGATGTCCCAGTTCGTCCGCTTCTGTGATGCCTTCAGCATTCCTCTCATCTGGCTGGCGGATACGCCCGCTTTCGTGCCCGCCATTGACGAGGAGCGGCGCGGGCTTATCAGGCATGGCAGCCGCATGATTATGGCCAATAGCGAAGCTACCGTGCCCCGCATCACGATCACTCTTCGCAAGCACTTTGGCGGCGGGCGCCTGGCCATGCCCGGCCCCCTCCTCGGCAGCGATGTTGCCGTGGCCTGGCCTACCCATAACCCTGGCTTGATGGGGCCGGCGGGTGCGGTCTCCATTATCTACCGCAAAGAACTGGCCAGCATAACTGATGAAGCCCGTCGCAAAGAGCAAGAGGAGCTACGCCTGGAAGAGATGCAGTGGAGCCTGGATATGCAAATTCGCGAGGCGACGGCCAAGATTATGGACCCCAGGGACACCAGGCCCTTCCTCATCAAGGCATTGCAGTGGCTGGAGAACCGCCGGCAAGAGCTGCCGCCAAAAAAGCATGAGAATGCCAGAATGTAGCTATGAGCGGAGCTAGTATCAGGAGGTGAGCATGCTGGATAGACTGAAAGATGTAGAAGAGCGGAGGAAACGTCTGCGGCAGGGTGGGCCACCCAGGGACGTTGAAAGACAGCACAAGATGGGCAAGCTCACCGCCCGGGAAAGAATCGAAAAGCTCTTTGACGCGGGCACCTTCCGGGAGCTTGACCTGTGGCTGCGCCCCATAAAGACCGGGTTCGACATAGACAATGAAGAGCTACCCGGAGACGGGGTCATTATCGGCATCGGGGAGATACAGGGGCGCCGCGTCTATGCTTACAGCCATGACTTCACTGTCGCTGGCGGCACTTTTGGTACTACTTTCCATCATAAGGTGACTCGCTTGATGGAGATGGCGCTGGAAAAGAGGCTGCCCTATATCCAGATAATTGACTCCGGCGGGGAGCGCATTCATGACTGGTTTGGCCGGCCCGCCCACCGGCCGGTGCTGGAAGGCAAGCACCCGCAGGGCGCCAGCTTCACCATGTACCGCGCCCCGGGCATTATCTCGGGCGTGGTGCCTCAGATAACCGTCATGCTGGGGCCCATGTATGCTGGCTCCGCCTACGTGCCCACTATGGCCGATTTTATGATTATGCGCAATAAGACCGCTTTCATGTCGGTCGCCTCACCCGCCCTGCTCAAAGCGGTAACCTTTCAGGACGTGACGCAGGAGGAAATCGGTGGCGCCGCGCTTCATGCTACCGTAACCGGCACCGCCGACTTCCTGACGCAGACCGATGAAGAGGCCATTGCTATCTGCCGTGAACTGCTGACCTACCTGCCGTCAAACTGTGACGAGAAGCCACCCATGGTGCATAGTGAGGACAGCCCCGACCGTCGCGAGGAACGCCTTCTCGAGATAGTCCCCGCCGACCTCTCCGGGCCTTACGATATGCACGAGGTTATTCGAAGTATAGTGGATGACGGCCGGTTCCTGGAGCTACAGCGCCTTTTCGCCCGCAGCATCATCATCGGGTTTGCCCGCCTCGATGGTCACACTGTGGGCATCGTGGCCAACAATCCGGCCGAGAGCGGCGGTATCCTCAGCATAGACACCTGTGATAAGCAGGCCCGGTTCATCAGATGGTGTGATGCTTTCAACGTGCCAGTCGTTTTCCTGGTGGATACACCTGGCTTCCTGTCCGGCGTAGAGCAGGAGCAATCTCGAGACGGCCTGATACGGACGGTGCCCAAGCCGGTGTTCGCTATCTGTGAAGCCACCGTCCCCATGGTCAGCGTATTTGTTGGCCGGTGTGACGGTATTGCCCGCATGATTATGGGCACGGTGCGAATGGGCATTGATGTCGCTTATGCCTGGCCAAGCGCTCAGGTAGCGCGCGTCAACATCGCAGAAGCAGTGGCCAAAATCTATCAGGCGGAAATTGCCGCCGCTGCCGAGCCGGAGCGGATAAAAGCGCAAAGGCTGTCCGAGCTGCAAGAGAAATACATTCGCTATCCGTACCATGCCTTGGAGCTTGGCATGGTCAACGAGATAATTGACCCGCGCCATACCCGGCAGGTGCTCATAAAGACGCTGGGTGACCTGGCCAATAAGAAGCCTTACCCGCGCCCTTGGCGTAAGCATAGTCTCATAACCCAATAGCGCCTGGTCAAGGAAGAAACCGGATGGCCAGCACCTTACTCGTGTGAGGAGACGTCCCCTGAGACCACGTTTGAAATTAGTGCTGCGTAGCCAGGGAAGAGTGCTATTCTGACCTTGCCGAAGGCGTCCCCAATATTTCGGGGCACCTCGCCGGAAAGCAGTTTGGCGGCAAATATCGCTTGTGACGCCATGAAATTCGCTCTATTTGATTGGTAATGAGGCCGGGCCAGTCTTCTGAGTGGAAAAGGTGATGAGGTCCGAGCGGGAGAGGAAAACGTTGGGGTAAGCGGGCTGAGAAAACATTTCAAAAGCCCTCTCCATGTCAGCATCGCTGCGGGCGTAAACGCTATCAACCGGGACTACTGTCCAGTAGTCCCTGATATGGAAACCAAGAACGGCATGGCAGTAGCAGACGTTGGCACCTCCGCCAGCAACGATGGCATAGAACCCGGTAGGGTCAGGCACCAGCCGCTTGAGGACGTTATCGAGGTCCGGTCTGTAGAAGGGGTCATGGGAGAATTTCTGGACAACTATGTCCTCTCTTTGCGGCTTAAGCTCATCAACGATTGCAGAGGCCCAGGTGCCAATCTTCAAAACAGGTTCCTGCTTGAAAACAGTGAAATAGGGCTCTTCTGTAGTGCGGACTGACTGTATATAAATGACGGGAACACTTGCCTGGCGGGCACGCTCTGCCAGCCCGCGAATCGCGGCTATCATACTGACGATGCTCCTATCTCTTTTCGGATTATATACCTTGCCGCCTGGTTTACAAAACTCGTTCTGGACGTCCACAATCACCAGCACAGCATTCCCCGAATCCGCTGTGAGTGTCACAGGTGTATTCATATTCCCTCCTTGTGGTGATTAGCATTTTTTCACAGTCCGCACAGACTTGTCAAACACAGCCCAGCCGAGCCAATCGCGAAACGCGCAAAATGTGTAAGCAATCTTAGCTTAGCCTGAAGTCACAGCCCTCACCCCCTTAAGTCCCCTCCCCACGGGAGAGGGAGAAATTCTTAAAAGAAGGGGGGCGAAGCCCCCTTTCTTTACTATTCTTCCCCTTCCCCTAGTTAGGGCTTTGCCCTAAAAGTCCACATTTTGAAGCACTTTTGGGGCAACTGGCTCTTTTGCCTCAAAAGTCCAGAAATACGTTTCAATCCCCAATTCTAGCACGGATTGTATCAGGACGCATATATTATGGCACAGCACCTTGAATTGGAAAGAGCGTGTGTTATGGTCACCAGAGTATTTCGTCTCGAGGATTGGTCTGGATGAGAAGCAAATTACCAAGTATGTGAGGTGGCAATCACACCAGGATTCAGGGCAAGCGAAGCTTGACCTGTAAAGTGCCACTGGCTATGCCAGTGGGTATCTACGTAGCCAAAGCCTGATACTGCGTCAAGCCAAAAGCTGGCGGTTATGAGCAAGCAGATGGTAAGATATCATAAACGGCTCGAACAATGGAATAAAGGCAAGCTGCAGGGATGAAGAATAGCATGATAAGGCAGGTATGGCCAGGTGGTTGAGGCGCTGCTCCAGTGGCTCAACATGCCCGGCGAGCTGCTGGTCATCATAATATCGGCTCTCCCCGTGGTGGAGCTGCGCGGCTCAATACCTTTAGGTATAGGACTACTCCACCTGCCCTGGTATGTGGTTGCGCCGCTCGCCATAGTCGGTAATCTGCTGCCGGTGCCGGTGCTCTTGCTGTTTTTCCGGACACTGGTAAAATATGCCAGGCGGGTACCTTTGGGAGCAAAGCTGGTTGACCCACTGGTCCGCCATGCCGAACGTCACTCGGCAGCTGTTGAGAAATACGAAAGGCTTGGCTTGATGATATTTGTAGGTATTCCAATACCCTGGACCGGCGCCTGGACCGGGTCAATGATAGCATCTCTACTGGGCATGGGCTTCATACGTGCTTTCCTATCCATCGCAGGGGGTGTAATTATCAGTGGCGCTATTGTCACGGCGCTATTCATGCTGGGCTGGTTCGGTTTCAGGGCAGCCCAGGCGGGGCTACCGGCCCTGGCAATAGCCGCTTTATGGCAGATTTATCAGACATGAATCGTTCCCTGGCAATGACATCTAAGGTAGTCTGGAAGCTGATGGCTGAGTGCTGATAGCTGATGTAGCATCACCGGTCTACGATTATTTGCCCCACCATATCCGGGTGAAAGACACAGTGGACCTGGAATGTCCCTGGCTCGGTGAAGGTGCGGGAGTAGCTCTTACCCGGCAAAATATCACCGCTGTCCCAGCCATCCGCCGTGATGGTGTGCGGCTCTACATCATCATTTAACCAGGCAATCGTCTGGCCAGCCTTTATCCTGGCCTCGCGTGGCCGGTACTCAAAGTCCTTCATGCTTACCGTTACGGCGGCAGACGGTGCGGGCACTGTCGGCGTGGGTGTGGGGGTAGGCGTGGCGGTTGGTGTGGGTACTGGTGTGGGCACCGGGACTGGCGTTGGCACAGGTGATGGGGCTGGGGTCGGTGACGGCGTGGGTGTGGGGCTGGGCACCGGGCTTGGTGATGGTGGGGGCACCGGGGCTGGTGTCGGGGAAGATGCCGGCGTAAGGGTCGGTGAAGGTGTTGCTATTGGGACAGGGGTAGGGGTCGGTCTCGGTGCACAGGCGCTAACCAGAAGCAGTGTAGCAACCAGCAGTCCGGCTAATGTCCCTGTCCTTCCTCTCATTTCTGCCTCCTTAAAGATGTTGAGACAGCCGTCTCACGCTGACACATTGATAAACGTGGTTGCCGTGTAGAGCTTTCTGCCTGTAATCCAGTGAAAGAAGTCTATGGTGACGGGGAACCGGCCTGGCTGCGTTGGGCGGATAATAGCATCGCCACGCATGGCGGCAGTAATCCGTATAGGCTGCCCGGCGGCGAAGTCAATAGGGTGCGAGTACTGCGTGACCGGGGTCACGCCAAAGGGATAGCCGTCCTCGGCGACGAGCTGCCACGGCAGGCCAACCCTGATTTCATTGACAGTGTAGGTAGCATCAATAAAGCGGACAAGCACCGTCTGGCCCACCTTGCAGTTGACCGCCACCTTTTCAAAGGGTGTGCTGTCATCAATCCGCTTGGCCTCACCGGAGAGGACGAAGACGTCCGGCCTGAAGTCGTTCAGGATGCCGTCATGGGTGAAGTTCTGTGCCGCTATGGGGTTACCTGCATTGCAGTGCTGCGTGAAGGCGTCATGGCCAAGCTTGTGCCATCTGGTGTCAATGTCATCGGGCACCCATAGTGCTTCCACATCATACTTGATGAGGTGAGTCGGCGGGTTAAAAGCGCGGACAAAGCCGGGACCACCCGGTGGGTAGGGCGGGTCGGGAACACCACTGGCTTCCGGAGTATCCGGCTTCTTCGGGTCAACAATGAAAGCCCCGTATAGCCCCGCCTCGAAATGCAGGGCGGTATTCTTGTGGCAGTGATAGAGGAAGGTGCCCGCCTGGTTCGTGGCAAACTGATAGACAAAATCGCCCGAGATTTCAAAGGAGTGCTTGCCCACCCCGTCATTCATCGGCGTCGGCTCAATGCCGTGCCAGTGGATGGTATGGGTATTGGTCAAGGCGCCGACCCTGGCGTGCACTATATCCCCTTCCACTGTCCTGATGGTCTTGCCGGGGAATGTGGTGCCGCTTTCCGTGCTGTCCTCGGGGTCCTCAAAAAGCCACATCTCGATTCTCTCCCCGTCCGGGAGAGCAATGGTCTTATTGACGAGCAGGTTGCGAGCGATGTGGCGGGTCGGCGTAAGCTCATCAACCGGGCCGCCGCCAAAAGTAGGCGGGCACACGTGCTTGTTGAATATGGGGAACTCATCGCGGCTCACCGGCCGCAGCGGTATGTTTCGTAGTGCCATCTTATTCCTCCTAATCTGGAACTTATTCAGCCTTCAGCATTAAACTGAAAGCTGAGCGCTGATAGCTGATAGCTTAGTGCGTCTCCGGCGGGCCGCCCATTTCCTGAGGCTCCGAATTTGGGAAGTCCACACCATCAACGTCGCCCGTGACTATCCAACCGGTAACCATGCCCTGCGGGTAATTGCCGCCGGCGGCACTCTGCGATTGCTCATTGTGCCCGTGCATCGGGTACATCAGCGGCGACTGACTGACACCGCCCAGGGTCATGGCAAGCTCCTCCGGTATCAGGTCACGCAGCGGGATGGACTCGTCTCCTGGGATGTCCGGAGGCCGTCGCAATGGCAGCAGCCAGTCCATGCACTGGGCTACCTCGTCTGTGAAAGTGTCCACCAGCAAAACGTTCTCCTGGACGCGGAGGGTGCCCTCTACATCTCTCCGGGACAGCAGATAGACATGGTTGCCATGGATGTGAGGCGAATCGGCATTCATGCCCGTGTCCATGATGCGTATCAGGTGCGGTTGCCCGATTCTGCCTTCCGGTGTGGTGCTGTGATTGTGCGAGGAGTAGGCGCCCGATTCACCATTGATGGTGAAATAGCGGGGCAAGAACTCCTCCTTGAACCGGGTGGCATCAATCTTCTCACCCCTCTGCGCCATTTCGTTAAACCGGGGGTCCTTGGAGTGGAAGACCCAGACGCGCGTGCGCTCCGGCTTCCACGGCTCGCCGGGGAAATGGTCGGCAGTGCCCAGGTCATCAAAAAGACGCTGCACATTCGGCGTGGGACGACTGTAGGGCGTATTGCCGTATTTCGGCAGGACTATCATCGGGCCATGCAGGCCCAGGACGCGGTTCACTGGTGCGTTCAGGTGGTCCAGGTACATGTAGCTGCCGCCTTCCGGCGCGATGAAGCTGATAGTCCTGGGCTCGCCCGGCTCGATGGTGATGCCAGTGCCCAGCTCACCGGGGACGCCGGGAATGCGGAAACCATGCACGTCAGGCAGGTTATTGGTCACATATAGTGTAATATCGTCGCCTTCTACCATCTGGAGAAGCGGGCCGGGTAATTGCGGCAGGTGCTGCGGGTGGTTCAGGTCTTCAAAGGCCCAGTGATAGACAAGGGTGTGGTCCACCATCTCGGCCATTGCCTCCGTGATGGCCAGGCGGAATGATACCCCAGGGGACCGGAACAGCAACGGGACGCCACGTACGGCGAAGGTGCTGGCCGCCGCCGCGGCAATGCCCAGTGCCGCATACCTGATAAACTCACGCCGGTTGATTTTCATATTTACCTCCCTATCTGCCAAGGCTGATAATATTCGACAACCAAGAGACAGGGCTATTTCATGTTTGGTTATTGTACCTTGTATCCTGGTTATTCGACTTATGGCACAATCTTATACACCTTACCGGTGACGCCGGCCGGGCCTGCGGCTTGCGAGCCGAGAACATAAAGCTCGTTGGCATCATCCTGCCCGAAGGACTTCACAAATAGACCAACGAGCTGTCCGTGCTCATCAACCATGGGTACCTCTCTCATTCTCCAGGCTGTCTGGCCAGGCAGTGGCCTTGTCGCCACAAACAGCCTGCCGGCGGGGTTTGCCTGGCTGGCACTGAAATCGCCGAAGACATAGGTGCCGACAAGTCCGGGCAGTGCTGTCCCGCGATAGACAAAGCCGCCAATGACCGCCACGCCGAGGCCCCCGGCAGGGGAACGGGCATTGGCATACTCGATAATCGGGTCAATCAAAGGACGACCGGCAGTATCGGTGGTATGGCAGACCTCCGGCGACTGATTGGGATTGTTCGGGTCAAAGCAGTGTTTGCCTTCCCTGACAGGCCACCCGTAGTTGTTACCTTTGGTGACGATGTCCACCTCTTCCCAGAGGTTTTGTCCGACGTCACCGACAAAGAGCTCATGCTCGCCGCCGGCGTCAAAGGAGATGCGGAAGGGATTGCGGAAGCCGAAGGCGAAAATCTCTTTCCTTACACCGACACCATTGACGAAGGGGTTATCCGGCGGTATGCCATAAGGGGACCCGCCGTCCACGTCAATGCGGAGGATGCTGCCCAGCAGGGTAGAGGTGTCTTGCCCGTTGCCGCCGGGCGGGTGGCCCAGCCCGGTATCGTTAGCGCCGCCACCGTCACCAAGCGGGACGTAGAGAAAGCCATCCGGGCCAAAGGCAATCTGGCCGCCGTTGTGATTGGCCTGCGGCTCGTCAACCTGTAACAGGACTTGCTCGGAAGCGGGGTCAGCCATGTCCGGATTGGCGGTTGATACGCGAAACTCGCTTATCTGGCTAGTATGGTTCCAGCCCGCCGGGGCGCTGGCGCGTAGCGGGGCACTGTAATAGACGAAAAAGCGCCGGGTCTGGCTGAAGGCAGGATGAAAGGCCAAACCGAGCAGCCCCCGCTCATCAAAGGATGGGTTCAGGGACACCATCCTGGAGCGGAGGTCGAGAAAAGGCGGCCCCCGCCGCGTCCCATCCGGGGCCAGGATAGAAATCAGCCCTATCTGGTCAATGACAAAGAGCCGCCCGCTGCCATCTCCGGGAGTGACCAGTCCCACCGGCGAGGCAAAGCCCTCCGCCAGCAAACGCAGCCGAAAGGTCCCTTGCCCGGCTGGCGTCTGTGGCGGTGCTACAGCTTTACCTATCAGTATTCCCGCCACAGCAAATACAGCCACCGCGAACAGGGAGACCAACCATACTCTCTTGCCGACCATGACAACCTCCCGCGTCTGATCGCAGATATAGTTACCCTTTCTCATACTATAACGGGCTTGTGGGCCGGGCAATCCGTAAGCCTACCCATTTGGAGCGCGCCAGACTACGTAGATTATCGCGTGGCCTGTGCAGCAGGGGGGCTGGAACGAATATAGCTGACTGCTGAGCGCTGACAGCTCAGTCCGGTTTTGACCTTTGCGTTTGCAGAATTACGTATGTCACTCCCCCGTCTTTAGGTAGATTTACGGATGTTTTCCATACCACATTATAAGGGAAAATAGGATAGTGTCACGGGTCACAGAAGTGTGGCACATGGCGTTATGAACAGTGTTGTCCAAGGAAGTCAATGCTCTTGTAACTGAGGGAGAGGAATTTTGAACGCCAACGCACGCCGATGGTTTCTTAATATTCTGGCGGTTATTGCCTTGGGCGGCGTCCTGATGGTGCCGGCGTCAGGGCAGCTAAGCCAGGCGCGCGGCGAAAACGAGGATGTCTCTGACCAGCCTATGTCGCCGCTGGCAGTGTCCGGGGTGGCGGCGTCGCCGGTGCCCATACCTATACCCAAGCCGGAGCCGGTCCCATCACCGACGCCGGCGTTCCCACTGACGTCACAGACGTTACCAGCCCGGGCACGGATAAAGTCTACGGTACCGGCACCAACATTACCGCCACCTACTACGGCGGCCATACCTGTGCCGGCCCCAACGCGGTCAGCGGAGCCTCCACCTGTCCCACCGGCGCCAGTCATAACGCCGGTATCACCTATGCCACCACCGGCGCGCAGCCCACCGACATCGGAAGAGCCGATAGAGGCCGAAGCCAACTGGGTGCTGGGCGTGGCGATTGTGGCGGCGGCAGTGATAACCGGCTCAGTGGTGTATCTGGTGCGCAAAGCTACCAGAGGTGGAAAATAGCGGGAGAGAATCAAAAGCCCAGCAGTAACCGTTATAAACATGTAGAATAAAAGAGAAGGAGTGAAAGCGAAGTCAGATGAACCAAAACAGTGCGGCATTCCAGAATAATAAAAAGAGGAGCGATACGAAGATGAACAGAACATTTTGGCGGCTACTACTTTCCATTGTGACGGTGGGGGTGCTGGTCTTCAGTGCCTGCACCAGCGTCAGCACTGAGGATATCCAGGGATTGCTACAGGCCATGGAAGGCAAAGAAATGGTAATCACCCTTGACGATGGCAGCACCATGCGTGTCAGTGTAGCGGACGCCCAGAAAGCGGCCGCTGCCCAGCAGCTGGTTGGTAAAGAGGTCAGCGTCAAGGTGCGTGCCGAAAAAGCCGGTGGGAAGAGTCTGGATGACGTAAAGAAGGTCGGGGAAGACCAGACCTTTACCGGCAAGATTGAATCAATGGGCGCAGACACGTGGGTAATTGGCGGCAAGACTTTCAAGGTGGACGCGAAAACCGAGCTCGATGGTGGTCTGGCCGTCGGCGTGACAGCCAGAGTAGAGTTCGTCACCCAGGCTGATAGCTCCCTGCTGGCCAGAGAGATTGAGACCGATGAGCAGGACGATGACGTCTTTAAGGGCGCCGTCCAGTCCATCAGCCCTAACGCCTGGGTAATCGGCGGGCAGACCTTCAAGGTTGATGCCGCCACCCGGATTGATGAGGGTATTGCCGTCGGCGCCATGGTGAGGGTCGAGTTTGTTACGCTGCCGGACGGCTCTCTCTCCGCTATCGAAATCGAGACCGACCAGGCGCAGGACAAGTCCCAGGGCACTATTGAGTCCATAGCTGCGGACAAGTTCGTCATCGGTGGCAAGACCTTCAAGGTCAATGCGGCTACCCGCCTCGATGATGGTCTATCGGTGGGCGTGAAGGCACGGGTAGAGTTCATCGCCCTGGCTGATGGCTCGATGCTGGCCACGGAGATTGAGACGGATGAAGCGGAAGATCGC
>JACQTX010000243.1 GCA_016210585.1 Chloroflexota bacterium | reverse complement strand
GGCAACACCGTGGTGGTGATTGAGCATCACCTGGACGTCATGAAGAACGCGGATTACATTATTGACCTTGGCCCCGGTGCCGGCGACCAAGGGGGTTACATCGTAGCTACGGGGACGCCTGAGCAGATTGCCAGGTATGAAACATCTGCCACAGGACGGTATTTGCGGAAAGTCCTGAACCCGGTAAACCGGAAATCCGAAGCACGAAATCCTAAATCCTAAACAATGACAAAATTCAAAATCTAAAATGACAAAAAGTTTTGAACCCTTCTCTTTGCTCAGGGCAGGCCATTGGTGCCTTGGTAATTTGAATTTGTTTAAGCCTGCCCTAAGCCTGTCGAAGGGTGCTTCGATATTCGGATTTCGGATTTCCTCTTCACATTTTGCGCCAAATTCCAGAGTTAAGGGCCTATAGCATGCCTGAAAAAAAGTCGGGGTTTTTCTACGGCTACGTCATCGTCATCGCCTGCTTCATCGTCATGGTGGTCTCCATAGGCATCAACTACAGCTTTGGCGTGTTCTTTGAGCCGCTCCTGAATGAGTTCGGCTGGACAAGGGCTACCATATCGGGTGCCTACTCGCTATTCCTGGCTATATACGGTCCTCTTGCTATCATCGGTGGCCGTCTGAATGACAAGTTCGGCCCGCGTGTCCTGATTACCATCAGCGGCCTTATTCTTGGCCTGGGCTTTCTCCTTCTGTCACTGACCAGCGCCGTCTGGCAGCTATACCTGTTTTTCGGTGCCCTGATGGCCATGGGCTTGAGCATCGGCTTTGTGCCTCTGCTTTCCACCGTGGCCCGCTGGTTCGTCAAGGGCCGGGGACTAATGAACGGTATCATTTTGTCCGGCACCGGGGCCGGCAGTATGCTGTGGCCACTGGTCATGAACTGGATTATCGCTGGCTACGGCTGGCGGACCCTTTTTGTCGTCCTGGGGATCGTCTCCATTGTAGTTGTGGCGGTGGCTGCCCAGTTCCTCAAACGTGACCCGCAGAGCGTTGGTCTTTCGCCTTATGGCGGCAACGCAGCCGTATCAACGACTCCGATGCCGGAGACGGGCCTTTCCCTGCGAGAGGCGGTGCGTACCCCACAGCTCTGGCTACTTTTAGCTATCGTCCTTACCATGGGCTATACCACCTTCACCGCCCTGGTGCACATCGTCATACACGCCATCGGACTGGGCATCCCAACGGCAGTGGCCGGTGGGGCACTTTCCTTCTATGGCGGGATGAATATCGTCGGCAGGATAGGCATGGGTGTCCTGGCCGATAGAATTGGCACCAAGCGGGCCTATGTGATTGGGCTGGTGCTGCTTGCTTTGAATATGCTCTGGCTGCTGGCCGTCAAGAACGTCTGGATGCTCTACCTCTTTACGGGTGTTTTCGGCATTGCTTTTGGCACCTTTGCTATCACGTCCCCTATTATGGCCGAGTTCTTCGGGCTGAAATCTCACGGGGCACTGATGGGCATCAGCGAGACGGCCATGGTAGTTGGCGCTGCTGCTGGCCCGGTGCTGACGGGATATATTTATGATGTCACCGGCAGCTACCAGCTAGGCTTCATGATTAACGCCGTCATCGCCGTAATTGGCCTGATGCTGGGACTGGTCGTCAGGCCGCTCCGCAAGTAGGACGCACCTTTGACTTTCGGTCAACGCTGAGTTTCTGAACAAGAACCGCTCATCCTGAGAGCTTGTGAATTTATTACAATTTCAGCTCTTTCTAGCAGTATTTTGAAGCTAACGAAACGGCGAAAATGCGCCAAAAACCAATTTATTCACAAGCTCTGAGCCTGTTGAAGGATGAGCACCCAAGTTCAGGCCGCCCACGGATTCGACAAGCTCACCATGAGCGGCCTGCTGAATGCACTCCTAACGCCCAATTTCACTCTTTGCGGCAAAGCGCCTATAATAGAGGGGTTGAAAGCAGCTCAGGTCCTCCGTTCATCCGCACCGCGGCACCTGAGCATTTCTGTTGTCTTCCACAAGGATATGAAGAAGTTTGTAGCGTATCGGCGCGGTCTGGTTTTCTATGATAAGCAAGCTGCTTTATTGTTTTTCTCATCTCCCCCTTTGGCAAAGGGGGACTAAGGGGGATTTTGCTTCTGATTAACGAAAATCCCTCTCAGTCTCCCTTTACAAAAGGGGGAGGACTTAGTAATGAATTTCTGCAACAGCGCACTGGTCAGGAAATGAGCATAGCAAAGAAACCCGGCATCTTCTACGGCTATGTCATTGTCGCCGTCGGCTTTCTTATCATGGTTACCGCCGTCGGCAACTTCATGACCTTCGGGGTCTTCCTGGGGCCGCTGCTGGAGGATTTTGGCTGGACACGGGCGGCAGCCTCCGCCGCTTTTTCCATCACCATGTTCCTCACCGGCGCCTTGGCCATGGTCACCGGCCGGTTGACAGACCGGTTCGGCCCGCGGCTGGTCGTCACCACAGGCAGCATCTTGGTAGCCACCGGGTTCTTCCTTATGTCCCGTGTCAATAGTCTCTGGCAGATCTACCTGGTCTATGGGCTGCTGATTGGCGTGGGTTTTAGCTGCTACATGGCGCCCACGCTGTCCACCACGGCCCGGTGGTTTGTGAAGAGAAGAAGCCTGATGACCGGCATTACCATGTCCGGGGTGGGCATCGGGATGACTACTATGCCCCTCCTGGCCAGATGGCTCATCTCCAGCTTCGACTGGCGCACCGCCTTCGTGGTTATCGGGGCTATTTGCCTGACCCTGCCGCTGACCTTCGCCCAGTTCCTCCGCCGGAGCCCGCAGAGCATGGGGCAGCTACCCTATGGCGAGATGGAGACCAGTGCGGAGACCCTTGACCGCAATACGAGGGGCTTTACCCTGCGACAGGCTGTCCGCACCCGCCAGCTCTGGATGCTGCAGGCGAGCTACTTCTGCCTGGGGTTCTCCGTCTTTTCCGTTATTGTGCACATCGTCATTTATGCCACGGACCGGGGCGTCTCACCGACAAAAGCCGCCAGCATACTGGCTATCATGGGCATATTGAATACCGCGGCCAGGGTGGGCGTCGGCTTCTCCGGGGATAGAATCGGCAACCGACAGGTCTTCAGCACTGGCATAGGGGTGATGGCCCTCGCCCTGGTCTGGCTGCTCTTTGCCAGGGAGCTGTGGATGCTCTACCTCTTTGCCCTCATCTTTGGCATCGTCTATAGCACCCCCATACTCCAGTCCGTCCTCGTCGCTGACCTCTTCGGGCTGAGGTCGCTGGGCATGATAATGGGCGTAGTAGAGTCGGGCTATACCCTGGGCGGCACCCTTGGCCCGGTGGTGCTTGGCCGTATCTATGACGTCACGGGCAGCTACCAGGTGGGCTTTGTGATTATTGTCCTGACCTGTGTCAGCAGCCTGGTGCTGTCCAGGCTCACCAGACCAACACCAGAGATTATCCGGATAAGAGACGGACTGACCGATGCCAATTACTAAGACGAAGAAAGCCTTCTTCTACGGCTACATCATCGTCATCGTTTCATTCTTTAACCTGGCGATAACCCTGGGCGGCAATAGCAGCCTGGGCGTCTTCTTCAAGCCGATCCTGGACGAGTTTGGCTGGACGCGTGCCGTCACCTCCGGTGCCTATTCTGCTCTGGCGCTTATCAATGGCATACTGGCGATGGTGGCCGGGCAGCTAACGGACCGCCTCGGACCACGCATTGTCGTCTCCGCCGGCGGTCTCATTCTCGGTCTTAGCTTTATCCTTACCTCGCAGGTGCAGAATGCCTGGCAGCTATACCTGTTCTTTGGCATAATGGGCGTCAGTCTGGGTGGCTCGGCTACACCGCTATTGTCAACCGTTGCCCGTTGGTTTGTGAAGAGACGGAGCCTGATGAGCGGCATAGTCATGGCCGGTGTCGGCGCCGGTATGATTGCGATGCCCTTGCTAATGGAATGGCTCATCTCCGGCAAAGGTTGGCGCTTTGCGGCGATGGTCGTAGGGCTGCTTTCGCTGGTTGTGGTTATTGCCGGCGCCCAGTTCCTCAGGCGTGACCCCCAGGCCAGTGGCCTTTTGCCCGATGGTGAGACCAGGCTAAATGGGCAAGCCACCGTGGCGGTCGAGGGTCTGACGCTGGCACAGGCAATCCGCACGGGCCGGCTCTGGATGCTCAGCGGCATCTATATCTGCGGCGGGTTCTCCATATTCACCGTGATCGTGCACACGGCAGTCTATGCTGTTGGCCTGGGAATTTCACCGGTCAATGCCGCCAGTATCATCTCTGTGATGGGGCTGTGCAGCATTGTGGGCAGAATCGTCCTCGGTATCATGGGGGATAAGAGCGGTAACTTCCGCTCGCTTATTGTTACTTTTTTGCTGCTTTCAGCCGCACTCTTCTGGCTGGGATTTGCGCGGGACCTGGGGATGCTCTATCTCTTCGCAGCCGCCTTCGGCTTCGGCTGGGGTGGCCTGTCCGTATCGGGCGGACCTGTTGTGGCTGACCTGTTCGGGCTAAGAGCCCACGGGGCGCTTTATGGCGTAACGGTGGCAAGCATGACCCTGGGCGGGGCCTTTGGCCCAACCTTGAGCGGCTACATCTTCGACGTGACTGGCAGCTACCAGCTTAGCTTTCTGATTAACGCCATTGTGGCCGTAATCGGCCTAGTGCTGGCCTGGCTTTTGAAATCCCAGCCGGTGGCGGCGAGGGAAACGTTGCTAACTGAAAACTCAAAGCTCAAGAATCAAACCTGAGCTGTGAGCGTTTGGCTATTAGTGGTCAAGTTTTGAGTTTTGAACCCGAAATCAGCGATTCATTCTGTAGGTAGGGTTTCCTAACCCGACTTGAAATGGCGGGCTTTTGAGGTTGCTCGGAAAATAGCGTATCGCGACTACCCAAATTGTCATTCCAGCGAAAGCTGGAATCCAGAGGGTGCGGTTGTGGGGTCTGGATTCTGGCCCCTGGCCTGTCGCCAGGACAGGCTTCGCCAGAATGACAGCTTATAGATGTGTCATTTTCATCCTTTATGGTGCTCACGGCAAGTGGGCATGTAGGATTAGCGGGGAATATGACTAACCGAAAACCGGAGTTCTTCTACGGCTACACCATTGTCATGGCCGCTTTTGTCTATATGGCCATACAGATGGGTGTTGTTAACACCTTCGGTGTCTTTCTGAAGCCAGTGCTGGACGAGTTTGGCTGGGGACGGGCCATGATTTCCGGGGCTTTTTCGCTCTCTATGATGCTGAGCGCTCTCCTGGGACTGGCAGCAGGCCGGCTGAATGATAAGTTCGGCCCGAGACTCCTGATTACGGCGGGCGGCTTGCTGCTGGGGGCAGGCTACCTGCTGATGTCCCGACTCAATAGCCTCTGGCAGCTATACGTTTTCTTCGGCGTAGTCACGAGCCTTGGTTTCGGCATAAGCTTTATTCCCGTGATTTCGACAGTCGCCCGGTGGTTTGACCGGAAGCGGAGCACCATGACCGGGTTTGTCACAGCCGGGATAGGGACGGGCATTATGCTGCTATCGCTTTTTGCGGGCTGGCTGATAGAGAGCTACGGGTGGCGCACCTCCTTTGCCGTCCTGGGCATAACTGCCCTGGTATTAATCGTTGGGGCGGCACAGTTCTTCCGGCGCGACCCGCACAGCATGGGCCTCCAGCCAGATGGGACTGTCCATACCGGAACAGGCGGCCTCGATTTGCAGGTAACGGGCCTCTCCCTGGCGCAGGCAGTGCGCACCCGCCAGCTCTGGATGCTCAATGGCCTCTATTTTTGCCTGGGTTTTACCATCTATGCTGTGCTGGTGCACATAGTCATCTATGCTACAGGGCTGGGTATTTCCGAGAGCCGGGCCGTCGGCATCCTGTCCGTTCTCGGCGGGCTGAACATCGCTGGCAGGGTAGTCATGGGCAGCTCAGGTGATAGGTTAGGCAACCGCCGCACGTTGATGATGAGCCTGGTCGTCCTGTCGCTCGCCCTGGTCTGGCTACTTTTTGCCAGAGAGCCATGGATGCTCTACCTTTTTGCCGGTGTATTTGGCTTCACCTATAGCGTGACCCTACTGGAGTCACCGATGGTCGCCGAGCTATTCGGGCTAAAGTCACACGGCTTGCTGCTGGCCATTGTGGACGCCGGCGGCTTCACTATCGGCGTGACGGCCGGGCCGGTCGTCGCCGGCTACCTGTTTGATGTAACCGGCAGCTACCAACTAAGCTTCCTCATCAGCCTCGCGCTGACACTTGTCGCCCTGGTGTTGACCTGGCGGCTGAGTTCGGCGAGCGCCAAGGGCAGCGTAGAAACTGCGTAGCTGGCGAATATGAACTTCGCAGCAAATTCGATGCCCATACCGACGAAAGTCGGTATCTAGAGAAAATGCTGCGGGCTGGATTCTGGCTCCTGGCCTGTCGCCAGGACAGGCTTCGCCAGAATGATAAGGAGAAGCGCTATTTTTATACTTAGTGGTGCCCCCTCACATGGGGGGATGGAGCATTGTTAAGTTTTGCGTTTTGACCTTTGACTTCTGAGATTGGCAGGAAATATGACTGTTCGAAAACCGAAGCTCTTCTACGGCTACGTAATAGTGGCGGCATCCTTCGTCATCATGGCGGTGGCCTCCGGCGGATTCAATACCTTTGGTGTCTTCTTCGGCCCGATGCTGGAGGAGTTCGGCTGGTCAAGGGCCCTAACCTCCGGTGCTTTCTCGGTGGCGCTGGTGCTGTCCGGCCTGCTCGGCCTGGTCACGGGGCGGCTGACTGATAGGTTTGGCCCGCGCTTGGTGCTCACTGGCTGCGGTCTCTTGCTCGGCTTGGCCTTTTTCCTGATGTCTCAGGTGAGCTCTAGCTGGCAGCTCTATCTCTACTACGGTGTCATCGCCGGCATTGGCATGAGCGGCCATTTTGTGCCTTTGCTGTCCACAGTAGCCCGGTGGTTCGATAAGCGGCTGGGTGCCATGTCGGGAATAGTGCTGGCCGGAGTCGGCACCGGGGTGACCCTCATGCCGATGCTGGCAAACTGGGGCATTACCGACTACGGCTGGCGGCGTGCCTTCATGGTGTTCGGTCTTGTCGGGGTGGTATATGTTATTGCCGCTCAGCTTTTGCACCGCGACCCGCATAGCCGCGGCCTACTACCCTTTGGCCAGACGCAGCGGCAACAAGCTCGCCACCTGGACATGCATGGGCTGTCCTTCCGGGAAGCATTGCGCACGCGCCAGCTCTGGATGCTCTTCGGTGCCATATTCTGCCTGGGTTTCTGCTTTCATGTGGTCATGGTGCACATTGTGATATATGCCACCGGGCTGGGTATTCCTGCTGCTGGAGCCGTCAGGATTCTTTCCTTTCTGGGTATGGCGAATATTGTAGGCCGGATTCTCATGGGCCATATCGGCGACCGGATTGGTCACCGCCAGGTCCTGTTGATGAGCATAAGCCTTTTATTTGGCTCTCTGGTCGGGCTGCAGTTTGCCCGGGAGCTCTGGATGCTCTACCTCTTTGGCGCTGTTTTCGGCTACGCCTACGCCGGCACCTTTGTGCCCACCTCCCCGCTGATAGCGGAGTTCTTCGGGCTGAAAAATCACGGCGTGCTGTTTGGCGTCATTGACGCCGCTTTCTTGCTCGGAGGCACCGCCGGCCCGGTGCTGGTCGGCTATACCTATGACGTGACCGGGAGCTACCGGACTGGCCTGCTAATTCTCGCGGTCGTAAGTCTGGTCGGCGTAGTGCTGGCCATTCTGCTGAAGAGCGTCCAGATTAGACCCAACTCGACACCGGCTGCCTCATAGTCCTTGCGTGAATAGCACCTTCTTCGCTGGTATAATATGAGGCAGTGAGATATGCCGGAAAATAGCAGGCCAAAAAATCCGGAATCGGCAATAGCATCCATTAAAACCGGCAGGCTTAGCCACAAAAGGAGGTAACACTTACATTATGTCAAGTCCACTTTTCTCTCTGGAGGGCAAGATAGCTATTGTTACCGGTGGCGGCAGGGGCATCGGCAAAGCGATTGCGCTGGGGTTTGTTCAATGCGGGGCTGATGTGGTGGTGTGTAGCCGGACCCCCGCGGAGCTGGAAGAGGTAGCTGGAGAAGTCCGCCGGCTAGGCCGGCGTTCCCTGGCGGTCAAGGCTGACATCACCAGCCGTGCCGATATCGAGAACCTCGCCCGGGAAACGGTAAGCGAGTTTGGCCGTATTGATATCCTGGTCAACAACGCTGGCTCGAATATCCGCGGCCAGTTGCTCAAGTTGCGCGAGGAAGACTGGGACCTGACCCTCAACACTGACCTGAAGGGCTACTTTCTCTGCTGCCAGGTGGTAGGTGACCGCATGGTGGCGCAGCGCAGTGGTAACATCATAAATATTGGCTCTGACCTGATACGTAAAGCCACACCCACAATGGGTGTCTATAGCATCGCTAAAGCCGGCGTTGACATGATGACGCGCATCCTGGCTGTGGAGCTAGCCCGCTTCAACATCAGGGTCAACGCCATCAACCCGTCATTGCTACGCACGAAGTTCAGCGATTTCGCCTGGCGGGACCCGGAAAGCGAAAGGAAATTTGCCGCTGAGCGGCCCATGGGGCGCATCGGGGAGCCGGAGGACGTGGTCGGCGCCGCCATATTCCTGGCCTCGGATGCCTCTCGGTATATTACGGGCCACAGCATCCTCATTGACGGCGGCATGCACGCCTAGCCCGTGCTGGTCATGCTGATAAGCTTCTGGCGGCATTCCGCCTGCCAGCGCTGCAGGCCACAGGTGCTACAGGGCTGACAACGGCAATCAGGAGTAATCTCGCCTTTCAGGGAGCGCTGGTACTCGCGCTTCAAGAAGCCGGTAGTTACTCCTGCATCAATGTGGCCCCAGGGGAGCAGCTCGTCCAGAGAGCGCTGGCGATAGGCATAGAAGGCAGGGTCAAGGTCGCACTCGGCCAAGGCCTGCCGCCACTTATCAAAATCGAAACACTCGTTCCAGGCATCGAAGGTAGCGCCAAGCTGCCAGGCGCGGTGGATGACCCGGCCCAGTCGCCTGTCGCCGCGGGAGAGCACGGCCTCCAGCAGGCTTGTCCTGGGATCTGACCAGGATAGCTTGACCGACCTCCGACGCAAGCCTTGCCTGAGCACCTCCTGTTTGGCCTCAATCTGCACTGCGGTGTCCTGGGCCGCCCATTGAAAGGGGGTATGCGGCTTGGGCACAAAGGTGGAGACGCTGACCCTGAGCTGCGGCCGCCGGCCCGGCACATCCCTGCCCAGAGCGTTCACCTTCTGCACGAGTCGGGCGATGCCCTCCACATCTTCCATCGTCTCGCCGGGCAGCCCCAGCATGAAATAGAGCTTCAGGTTCATCCAGCCCCTGGCAAAGGCGGCAGCCGCCGTCTGCATCAAGTCCTCTTCCGGTATGACCTTGTTGATAACGCACTGCATTCTCGGGCTACCCGCTTCCGGCGCCAGGGTCAGCCCTGTCTTGCGGCGTGCCGGCAAAGCATCCACCAGCTTCACCGAGGAGCTATCAATGCGCAGGCTGGGCAGTGATACGGCCAGGTTACGGCTCTGGTAGCGTCGCGCCATCTCGCTTACCAGCGCATCAATGCCATGGTAATCGCTCGTGCTGAGGGAGACCAGCGAGACCTCGTCGTAGCCGCAGTTGGCAATCAGCTCATCTACAGCCTGCAAGATCTCCTGGTGGGAGCGCTCACGCACCGGCCGGTAGATGCTCCCCGCCTGGCAGAAGCGGCAACCGCGGCTGCACCCGCGCTGGATTTCCACGGCGCCTCTATCGTGGACAACTTCAATATAAGGCACCACCGGACGGGTCACCGGCGGCGGCAGCCGGGAGACCAACCGCCTCTGTATCATTGGCTTGGCCTCCGCGGCCAAAGGCGTCATGGCCTTGAGCAGGCCATCAGTCTGATACTCTATCTCGTAGAGGCCGGGCACATAGACGCCGGGAATGGTGGCCATCTGCCGTAGAAGCTCTCCCCTGGGGACCCGCTTCGGCGCCCTAGCCCGCAGGAAATCAAGCAGCTCCAGGCCTGCCTCTTCCCCCTCCCCGACAACAAAGCAATCGAAGAAATCAGCCATCGGTTCCGGGTTCAGTGCCCCGCTGCCGCCGGCGATGACGAGCGGATAGGACTCGTCTCTTTCCTTAGCCAGGAGGGGAATCCGGGCGAGGTCGAGCATATTCAGGACGTTGGTGTAGGTAAGCTCGTAGCCCAGCGAGAAGCCGATGACATCAAAGTCCTGCAGGGGACGCTTTGACTCCAGGCCAAAGAGGGACACACCCTGCATCCGCAGCGCCGCCGCCATGTCACCCCAGGGGGCGAAGACCCTCTCCGCCAGCACGTCCGGCTGGCGATTGAAGAGGTCGTAGAGAATGGGCAAGGCCATGTTGGACATGCCTATTTCGTAGAGGTCCGGGTAGGCCAGCGCGATCTTTAGAGCCGTCCGATCCCAGTCTTTGACGATACTATTCCATTCGCCACCAGTATAGCGGGCCGGTTTGGTCACCCGGTAAAGGACTTTGTTGAGTTGTGTCATCACCATTTCATTATAGACGGTGTTTTCCCGAAGCCGCAAACGCCATAAGCGAGCCGCAAATGGCGCAAGCTGGCACAACATCGCCGTCACTGGTAGTTAGAGTCGCTCTCACCCCCTTTGTCCCCCTCCCGTATGCGCGGGAGAGGGGGAAGTTATTTGAAAGAAGGGGGCAAAGCCCCCCTTCTTTACTATTCTTACCCTTCCCCTGGGCAGGGGAAGGGGATACAGGCCTGCCCTGAGCGAAGTCGAAGGGGGATAGGGTCAGCCGATATGAAATGACGACAGCTCTACAAGGGACAATCTTGTTAGTATTCGTATCGAATTCAAATTTCGTCGCAGGCTCATACCTGAACTGGCAGGTGGGCGTCCGCTTGGGCTATAATGAGAACTGGAGATAGACCTGAGATGAAAGCCTTTTTGCGCGATGTTCTGGCCACGCTCGTCCTGGCCGTGGTCATCTACCTGCTCTTACAGGTTACCGTTCAGCATTCGGTGGTCATCAGCCAGAGCATGGAGCCTACCCTACAGGTGGGGCAGCATCTGATTGTCAACAAGGTGGTCTTCAAATTCCGTGAGCCACAGCGGGGGGATGTCATTGTCTTCCGCCCGCCGAACAGCCCCAACCCGGGGGCAACGCCCTATATCAAGCGGGTCATCGGCATCCCCGGCGATAGCATTGAAATCAAGGGCGGTGCTGTCTATCGCAACAGTCAGAAGCTCGATGAGCCTTATATCAAGAGTGCGCCTACCTACACCCTGCCCAAGATGACCGTGCCGGCCAATAACTACTTTGTCCTGGGCGATAACCGTAACAACAGCGGCGACTCGCACCTGGGCTGGACGGTGACACGCCAGGAGCTAATCGGCAAGGCCTGGCTGACGATCTTCCCCTTTTCCCGCTGGGGCGTCGTGGACAGCTACAGCGTGGCGCGCTAGCCGGGCAGACTGAAAGGAAAGACTTGAGCACTGAGGTCGAGGCGATTTTCCGCCAAGCGGGGGCCGTGCTTAGCGGCCACTTCCTGCTCACCTCCGGGCTGCATTCGCCGGTTTACTGGGAGAAGTTCCGCATCCTGCAGTTCCCGGGCGCTACAACAAAGCTCTGCGGGCTAATCGCCGACCATTTCCGCGCGCAAAACGTGCAGGTGGTAGCCGGCCCGACGACTGGCGGCATCATCCTCGCCTTTGAGGTCGCCCGCCAGCTCGGCGTGCGCAGCATCTATGCCGAAAAGGAAGGCCCGGAACGTGTCTTCCGGCGAGGCCTCACCCTCAATGCCGGGGGGCGGGTGCTCATCGTTGATGACATCCTGACCACCGGCGGCTCCATTCACCAGGTCATCAGTGCCGTCAAGAAACTTGGCGGCCACAACATCGGCATCGGCGTGCTGGTGGACCGCAGCGAGCAGCCCATTGACTTCGGCCTGCCCCTGTTCAGTTGCCTCCGCTCGGAGACGGTAACCTACTCACCCACCACCTGCCCCCTCTGCGCTGCCGGCCTACCCCTGGTCCGGCCGGGCGGTGGCTAAGTCCTGAAGATAGAGAGTGCGCATGCCAGACAAAGCAGCCCTCGCCCTCAGTCGGTCCGCCCGCTGTTACGAAGTGAATCCTAGCTGCGCCCGAACTCTCTGGCCAGTTGTCCCGTAGTCAGATGCAGCATGGTCGGCCGACCGTGCGGGCAAGTATGCGGCAGGGCCGTCGCCTCTAGCTGCCGCAGCAGGGCCCGCATCGCCTCGTCGGTAAGCGACTGGCCGGCCCGGATGGCCGCGTGACAGGCCACGGTTATAATGAGACGCTCCGCCCAGTCTGTGTCCGCCGGCGTGTCCAGCAGCTCCCGCAGCGTGCTTGCCCAGTCCTTCTCCCGCAGCATGGCCGGCACTGTCCGCACCAGATAGGTGCGGTCGCCAAAAGGCGCCACATCGAAGCCCAGGTCCGCCAAGGCCGTGCCGCGCTCCTGCAGGGCCTCCGCCTGGCGCGGGCTGACCTCGAAGGTGGCTGGAGTGAGCAGTCCCTGCACAGCCACCCTGCCGGCCGAGCGTTCTGCCTTGAGCTCCTCAAAAAGGACCCGCTCATGGGCGGCGTGCTGGTCAATAAGGTAGAGGCCGTCCGGCCCTTCGGCCACAATGTAGTTGTGGGCCAGCTGTCCCAGCACCCGCAGGATAGGCAGTGACGTCAGCATAGTAGGGGACGGTGCGGCCGGTGACGCCGCCGGGCGACTCACGTTCACCGGACTCCCGATACCCGAGGCTGCCGGCGCTGTCCGGGGTGCGGCCGGCGGCGCCGTGTAGGGCGTCGTCACGTCCGTCACCTGCGGCACGGGGGCCTGGGCCAGCAAGGCCCGCCGCACCGCCTTCTGCACGGTGCTGAAGACCGCCGACTCATTGGCGAACTTCACCTCGGTCTTGGTCGGGTGGATGTTGACGTCCACCTCCGTTGGCGGCAGGGCCAGGTTGATAATAGCCACCGGGTGTTTTCCCGTCATCAGCAAGCCATGATAGGCCTCGGCCACTGCCCCCAGGAGCAAGCGGCTGTTCACCCAGCGTCGATTGACGAAGAAGCTCAGGTAGCTGCGGTTGGTGCGACTCAGGGACGGCGACCCGACTAGCCCGGTCACTGATAGGGAGTCCGGCCTGCTCGGCCAGCCCGGACCATCCCCCAGTGGCAGCATCTGCCGGGCCACCGCCGCGCCATAGACGGCGATGACGCTGTCCAGCAGGCGGCCGCTCCCCAGTGTGCGCAGGGTCTCCCTGCCGTCAACTGTCAGGGTGAATTTCACCTCGGGGAAGGCGAGGGCATACTGGCTGACCACGCTGGCCACGTGGCCGTTCTCCGTGACTTGCGACTTCAGGAACTTGAGTCGGGCCGGCACCTGGTGAAAAAGGCTCCGCACAGTCACTGTGGTCCCGGCCGGTTGCCCCTGCCGGCGCGGCTCGCCCATGACGCCGTCCCGCAGGCTGACGCAGGTGCCCACAGGCTCCGCAGCCGTCCGGGTGAGCAGTTCTACCTCGGCCACGGCGGCGATGCTGGCCAGGGCCTCGCCGCGGAAGCCCAGGCTCCGGAGTCGCCCCAGGTCCGCCAGTTCGGCCAGCTTGCTCGTGGCGTGGCGGGTGAAGGCGAGGGCTACCTCTGCGGCGGGAATGCCCGCCCCGTTATCGGTCACCTGGACCAGGGACACGCCACCGCCGCGCACTGCCACGGCGATCTGTGTGGCCCCGGCATCGAGGGCGTTCTCCACCAGCTCCTTGACGACCGAGGCCGGGCGCTCTACTACCTCGCCGGCGGCGATCTGGGCAACGACCCTTGGGTCCAAGACTCTAATCGGCATGTCCACCTTGGATTTATGGTTTATGAATAGCTCCGTGTGCTAAATCTAAATCTTCCAGATCCACATGATACACGTTTCCGTGTAGTTTGTCAATAGCGTTCCTTCTGGGGTTCTACTCTGTTTAGGTGGATGAGTCATCTTCGCACTGCGCCTCCCATGACCACATCCTCCCAGCTTTTGTAGGGATAAGTGGCCTTTGCAACCTCTGCTGGTGTCTTTTCAATGCCTTTCGGCGGTAGGTCTTTTAAGGCTTCATGGGGTCGCATAAAGTTGTAATTTATCAGCCACCCGTCCATGATGAGCGTAGCTGTGGTAGGATTATGCATACCTCGCATTATCTCAGTTCGGCTTTTCAATGTCCCGTGAAATCTCTCAATCTTGTTGGTATTGTTCTCAATGTCAAAGGGGCCGCCCTGCCGATGTTTGGTATCCGCGCCGAAGGTTAACTCTATTCCGTCCAGGTAGCTTGCCAGCTTATCGGTATAAATCACTCGCGGCGTCTTGCCAGCACGTTCTAGAGCTTTTTCCATTAGCGCCTGTGCATCCTTCGTGGTGCGGGTAAGTGATAGATGGGAAGCAAGAAGAAAACGGGTATCTTCGTCTATAATGTCCCAGAACCAGACGTTTACACCGCGGTCCAGTTGCAGAACGGTCTCATCAGCTACCCACTCGGAGCCGACTTTGAGACTGGAAAACTTAGCTTCTTGGACGGCAACCTTCGTAAAGCGGACTACCCATTCATAGACGGTGGAATCGGAAGGGCGCACGTGGTAAAGACTGTCTAGCTCCCTTCGGATTTTTTCCAGTGACAGTCCTTTGTAGAATAGTCTAACGGCACAGGCTATCTGGTCGGGCGGATACTTCATACCGGGAAGGGCGTTGTTACCAGCAAAGGTGCGCCCGCAATCACGGCACAGGTAATATTGAATGTCTCCCTTCTTCCCGTATTTGACCACGTTCTTAGAACCGCAATGCTTACAGGTGATGGTGATTGTCTGAGTGTAGGAGACTTCGGCAAGCGGAGCTATGCAATCATCGTGAGTTTCTTCTTGGGTTATCTTAACGTCATGTATGCCTAAGATGACTTTGATTTTACGTTGTGTCATGTTATGGCTTCCTTATGCTTCCAGTCTTTTCTTGGTCGCATTCAACCTCACGGTTAAAAGGATATGAGGCTTCGTCTAGTAATCCATGAGATAGTTTCTTTGAAATATTGGGCTTGATTGCCCTTTTTGCCCCACCAGCACGTTTTATACGATTCAAAACAATTTCTCGTTTCCTGTCTGAAACACGCTTTTGTTCTTCTGTCGGTCTAGCCATAAATTATTCTCCTTATTGCGCGATGGAAGTCTCTACAGTCTTTTGCATTGTTTCAATAGCTTCTTTTACCCGTTCAATATCAATGAGGGCTAAATCTTTCCGAATTGCATCATAAGATTTGCTAACAAGTTTCGGCAATTCCTTATAGGCAGCAATTTCAACGGGAGAGACTATGGTTTTCTTCCTATCAGAGCCGATACACACTATTTGCATATCTTCTCCGCTATTGTTGTCAATAGTTTGAATTTCCCAAATAATATAGCCTATGAGCTTCTTAGCAAAGTCTATCTTTATGTTTGGACTATAGAGTTTACGGAGTAAAATCTCACCGAAAATAGACCCGCTACCTATCGCAGCAACATCCGTGATGTGGTCATAATCGCCATTAGCTTGAACCATAACCAATTTAGGTTTCTTGTCAGGGTTGATACACCCAATTAGCATTGCTAGGTCAAGTTCATCATCATATTTAGATTTGTAGTCACGTGCAAAACTTGGTATCTCTACCTCAAGAACAGCATCCAAAAACTTATCGAATGACGCGCTTTTACCTAACGTCTTATCCAGTTCATCAATCCTCAGCCACTCCATAGCATCCTGAATATGTCGTAAAGTGCCAGCTCCACCAATCACCAAAGGAGATTTACCTAGTTTAGCTATTCGCAATTTGTGGGCTGACCATTTAATATCATCTCCAACAACTTTTGTATCTGACCCCATAACAAGCCCATCGGCACAAATCATTGCAGCTACAGTTGTCATCGGTTTTCTCCTGAAGTGTCGTTTATGCATCTAGCATACTCCACTTCTTGGCTGCTGTCCACCTAAATCGAGTAGTAAGCCTTCTGGACTCCTCGAAAACTCGCCGTTTACGTCTGGAGTGGCACCAATCGCCTTACCATCTCTACCTCATCCTGCCTGGAGGTCACCACACCATCAAGGCGGGCGACATGCAGGCGGTGCAGGAGGTCCTTCAGCCGCGGTCCGGGGGCGATGCCCATTGCTCGCAGGTCATCGCCATTCAAGGCAGGCCTGATATAGCGTAGCTTGTCCAGATAGAGGTCAATATATTGCCTGACCATCTTCGAACCAGTGGCCAGCTTGAAGGCGAGAAGGGCCGGTAGGACATGGCTGTATAGGAGAAAAAAGACCTCGCTATTGGCTAGCTCCGGATGCTCTAGCTCTTTCCTCTTCTCCCTGAGGTCGGCGAGGTCCCTCAGTATTCGTGCCAGTGTTCCGGGCAACCTGAGATAAGCGATAAGCTGCTCCGCTTCGGCCACGGCCAGTGGATAAGCGAGGAGAGCCAGGTATATCCTGGCCAGGGAATCTCCGGTCAGACCTATCTGGCGTGCCCGGGCGAACCGCGCGGCCAGCCAGCCATCGCCCTTCAGACTCGGATGGACTGCCTGCAGAACACCTAGCTCCCCGGCCCGTTTCAGGCCTTTCTCCGGGTATTTCTCTTTCAGGACAAACTCGAGCTCATGGCGGACTCTGTCGCTGCTGATGGTCACGAGCATGGGGATGTCCCGCTGCAAGAGACGCAGGGTAACAGACTCTATCCGGAAGTCCAGGCGCTGCTCGTAACGTATTGCCCGCCAGATGCGGGTGGCGTCATCAATGAAGCTCTTCTCGTGCAGGGTCCGGATGTGTTTCCTGGCGAGGTCATCCATCCCGCCATGCGGGTCAATCAGCTCGCCGAAGCGGGACGGGTCAAGCGAGACGGCCATGGCGTTGATGGTGAAGTCTCGGCGAAAAAGGTCGTCCTGGATGGTGCCGGGCTGCACCTTCGGCAAGGCCCCCGGCCGGGCGTAGGTCTCCGAACGGGCAGTGGCGAAATCAATGCTCCATTCCCCTGCTTTCAGCTTGGCCGTGCCGAAGCGAGAGTGAATGGTGAGCCAGGCATCAGCGTCCGGCTTAAGCTCCCGGGCGAGCGCCACCGCATCCCCCTCCACCACCAGGTCAATATCGAGGTGAGTCTCGCCGAGGAGCAGGTCGCGGACGGCCCCGCCCACGAGATAAACGTGCTGCCCTTGCGAAGCGGCAACCTCGCCGGCTTGTCTCAGAAATGAGACCAGCGCCTCAGGCAGCCCGGTGACAATCTTCCCCACCAGGTTTGTGGTTTCAGCCATCTCGACCTCGCTTGTATCGTGTGCATTATAGCACAACCAGGAAATGACCATTTAGCTATCAGCTATCAGCCGTCAGCTTTCAGCGTTCCAACGACTATCTTGCCGGAAATGTACGTCGAATGCCATATTTGTCCCATGGCAATGCACGGCAGGCGCGACCGACCCCAACTCCTGAAAGCTGATAGCTGACCGCTGAAAGCGCTCAACTTGGACCCCGCCACACGCCGCCGGGAATGACCTGGCCGGCTCGGGCCATCTCTGCCGTTACCACGAACGTAGTGGCCCAGACG
>JACQTX010000240.1 GCA_016210585.1 Chloroflexota bacterium | reverse complement strand
CCCTTCGGTTTCACTCAGGATAAACTCCGGCTGGAATCCAGGCTATGAATCTCACCGTTGTCTTCTGGATTCTGGCCCCTGGCCTGTCGCCAGGACAGGCTTCGCCAGAATGACAAGGGGGAACTATTTTCATCTTTCGCGGTGCTGGCTGACACACCAGGGGGCATCGCTTCAGAATAGCTGTCTTGTTTGTTATTGTCGTGAGAATAACCAGGCCAGCGTATCTGTGTGCCACCATTCGGAGAAGACAGTATTGCCTCACCGAAAATATGGTATCTGCCTACAAGAATCTGAGTAGTCCCTGAATTGCAAATACTCATATGAGTGACGTATATTATAGTTGGAATTGTGTAGTATCCAGGCAAGAAATGCAATGGTGACGATAATTGAGAAACTACGTATCGAGGTATAACCGGTGACCTTCCTGACTAACCTGACGCTGGAGAAGAAAATTATTCTTCTTACGGCCCTGGGGCTGGCCCTGGGTGTGGCTGTCCTCAGCTCCCTGGGCATGCGGGCCGTAAACCAGGCTACCGAGACCATGCTCAAGGATCGCCTGACCACTGCCCACCTGCTGGCGGACTACGCCGACGAAGCCCTGGGGCGTGCCCAGAGGGAGCTTAACTATACCGCCCTGGCAATCACGACCGATGGGACAAGGAGCAATCTGGAGGAGCGGGTTAGGGCTCTCGAGGAGACCTACTCTCACCTTTCCGTATATCTGCATAGCATCTACCTGGTCAATGAAGCGGGCCAGGCGGTCTGGAGCCAGCCTGACTTGCCGCCACTGAGGGACATTGACATGAGGGCCTATCCCGGTGTCAACGAGGTATTAGCCAAAGGTAAGTCTTACATTTCAGGGCTTGTCTCGGCACCGGTGAGCAATACGCCCGTCATCTTTCTGACCAGTCTTGTCCAGAATGGCGGTGGCAAGCGGGCCCTTGTTGCGGCCATTGACATTACCCAGTCAAGTGTTGGCGGTTTCATCAAGCCGATCAGACTGGGGCAGACGGGCTATGTGGAGATTGTTGACCAGAACGGTATTGTGGTCACCCGGACCGAGCCGGGGCCCAAGCTGGCCCCCTTTGAGCAGAGCGACCACAGCGGGCGCTTCGCCGCCCTGATTGACGCCGGCCAGCCTACACGTGGCACCTGCCATACCTGTCATGAAGCGAACCAGAAGGTGGTCAGGCGTGATGTCCTGGCCTTCGTGCCCCTGGCGAAGGCGAACTGGGGCGTGGTCATTCGCCAGTCCGAGGGGGAGGCCCTGGCACCCACCAGGGAGTTGCGGCAGAGCCTTTTTCTCTTTGGCATCGGGCTGGCTACCGTGGCACTGCTGTTCGTGGCCGTCATCACGCGGGACGTGGGCAGCCGCATCGAGATGCTGACCGGGGCTTCCCGCCGCATAGCCGAGGGCGACCTGATCAGCCCGGTCAAGACCGCCGGTCGGGATGAGATCGGCATCCTGGCACAGACACTGGACGGTATGAGGGTCAAGCTGAAGACGTCTCACGGTGACCTGGAGCAGAAGACGAAGGAGCTGGCATCGCTGCTCTCAGTATCGGAGATCCTGACCTCCACCCTGGACCTACCTCGTCTGCTGGAAGGTGTGCTCGCCAAGGCTACTGAGGTTATTCCAGGGGCGGATGGGGGCATACTGTTGCTTGCGGGACCTGAGCACGGTGGGGTAGCCTTACCGTGCGCCATCGGCCTGGACAAAAATGCCTTGACACAGGCTGTTGCCGACATTAACAGGCACCTTGGCGCGGTGGACAACGTGGCTGAGAAAGACCTGGTCCTTGACGTAGGCATTGCCCTGCTTCAGTCTGACGTGCTACGGGATAAGGTCCAGGGTGCGATTACGGCAGAGGTGTTCCACCGCGAGCGGCATATCGGCACGCTTATCATGGTAAGCTTCAAGAATCCCGAGGCATTCTCCGAGTCGGACCGCCGCCTGCTACAGGCCATTGCTGACTACGTTGCTATCGGCATCGAGCGCAGCCAGCTCATTACGAAGGAAGAGGAAGCGAGGGCCCTGCGTGAGGTAGACCGCCTGCGGGCGCAGTTTATCTCGTCTGTCTCCCACGAGCTGCGCACGCCGCTGACGCTTATCAAGGGTTACTCGACCTCCCTGCTGCGCCGCGATGTCACCTGGGACGAGGCGACCCAGCAGGAGTTCCTGCAGATCATTGATGAGAAAACGGACGAACTGCGTGACCTGATTGACAAGCTCCTCCAGTCTGCTAAGCTGGAGGCCGGGGCGCTCAAGCTGGAGAAGGAGCCTGTCCTCCTGCCGCGCCTGGCCCAGCGCGTCGTGGATGACTTTGCCCCGCGCACGCGGAAACACCAGTTTGTCCTGGACTTTCCCGCCCACTTTCCGGTGGTGGAAGCAGACATGCGCTGCATGGAGCAGGTGATGCGCAACCTGGTGGAAAACGCTATCAAATACTCGCCGGAGGGTGGTAAAATCGTGGTGTCCGGCCAGGTCTCTGATGGCAAAGTCGTACTCAGCGTCAGCGATGAAGGCATCGGCATTGCAGCGGAGCACCAGGACCGGATTTTCGGGCGTTTCTACCGGGTGGGCGGGGCTTCAACCCAGGGCATTCCCGGCAGCGGGCTGGGGCTTTTTATCACCAGGGGGCACGTAGAGGCCCACGGCGGCAACGTCTGGTTGAAAAGCACGGCCGGCAAAGGCAGCCAGTTCTATTTCAGTCTGCCCCTGGCACAGAATGGCAATGGGGACTAATACAAACGCATCAACTATAAAAGTAGCTGTATCGAAATCCCCCTTAATCCCCCTTTTCAAAGGGGGAGACCTCTCCCTTTACCAAGAGCCTGCCCCATTCGCTTTGCTCAGGGCAAGCTCTG
>JACQTX010000239.1 GCA_016210585.1 Chloroflexota bacterium | reverse complement strand
GCCGCCGATGACGGCCACGAATCTTTTTCCCTGCATAGGCTGCATATCGGATTATATCACCTGAAAGCGGTTTTGGGAAACTGAAAGCCACGGACGAATTTGACAAATGCCAGAAGCCAACGCTAAAGTCTTCTTAGGAAGAACAGACCAAGGAGACTATTTTGCATATCTGGCATGAAACTAAAATGAAATTGCGAATGGCGGTGTTTCTCGCCATGTTCCTGACAACCGTAACCATAGCTGGCTGCACCAGGCCACAGCCGGCGCCGTCCCCCACGCCCACAACTGTAGCGCCTGTGCTGACTCCTACCTTGCCTCCTTCTCCGTCACCGGTGCCCACCAGCCCTTCGCCCGCGCCAACCGTGACTCCATCACCGGTGCCCACCGCTTCGGCGCCTACGCCTACCGCGACTCCATCGCCGGTACCTACCAGTCCCACGCCCGCGCCAACCGTGACTCCATCACCGGTGCCCACCGCTCCGGCGCCCACGCCAACTCCGTCTCCGACACCGGTGCCTACCAGCCCCACACCCACGCCCACGCCGACTCAGACGCCTGTGCCCAGTCCCACCCCTTCTCCTCTCCCTATCTATACACCCACCGCGCCGCCATACAAGCCTACCGGTGTCCAGCTTGAGCTGTTCCAATACATGCTTGCCCTGATAAACAAGGACCGCCAGGACTTCGGGCTTGCTCCCGTGACCCTGGCCTATAATGCCGCCGCGCAGAAGCATGCCCAGGACATGCTCGATAACTACTATATCTCGCACTGGGCCACCGATGGTCTCAAGCCATACATGCGCTATACCCTGGAAGGCGGCCTGAACTTCGAGCGGGAAAATGATGCCTATAGCGGCTGGTTCAATCGGGCAGAAAACCCGGCCAACTACGCACCGATTGACCCCAAAGAGGAAATCAATGCCCTGGAATACGCCATGATGTATGATGACGCTGCATCTGACTGGGGCCACCGTGACACAATCCTGTATGAATGGAACAAGAGGGTGAGCCTGGGCATTGCCTATGACAATAAGCGTCTGGCACTGGTGCAGCAGTTTGAAGGAGACTATATAGAATACACTGTTCCGCCAACGCTTTCCGGAAATACCCTTTCGCTTGGTGGCCGGTTTACGGGGCCTAGCATCGTCCTTGACAACGTATCCATTGCCTACGAGGCCCTGCCACAGCCGCTAACGGCAGAACAGCTCCTTGCCGGGCCGCATAACTACAACCTGGGGGAACGGTTGAATTTCATCATACCGCCACCGCCACCCGGTCAATTCTACGTTGGCCTGCCCCCGGAGGCTATTCAGGCCAAAACATGGGAGCTTGACCAGGCCGGGCGTTTCTCGATTCAGGCAGATATTGCGCCGTCTCTCGCCAAGGGGAAGGGCGTTTACACCGTAGTCATCGTAGTAAAGATGGGCAATGAGGCTGTGAATCTGACGAACTATTCTATTTTTGTGAAATAGGGACACGGGCTACATTCTGCTTCTGAAATCACGCGGTCCAGCCTCTCCCTTTGCGAAAAAACAGAGCAAAGGGGTTCCCGATTCGGAGTTCTCTTTTGATGCGGCTGTCCGAAAATCATTCGGTTGTCACTGCGAGACCATTCCGATATCCCGATGAAATCGTGATGAATCGGAAGGTGAAGCAATCTCACTCAGTAATAGTTTCATATTAGCATGGATTCGCAAAATAGCTTCTCCCTTTTGTAAAGGGAGATTAAGAGGGATTTTGAATCGAAATCCCCCTTATTCCCCCTTTGTCAAAGGGGGAGACGCGCCCCAACGCGATCTTTACTGTGATGAACCTGACATGACACTAAGCACCCCGAGGACCTGTCATGCCGTGCGGTGCCACTCCCGTCTGAAAAAGATAGGGGGGCAAGCTTCAGCTTGCCCCCCTTATGAACCTTTCGCTATTCTACCCTTGCGACACGCTGCAACAACTACCTAACGCTGGTGCACGTCAACTACATCCAAACCCATCATTCTGCCTTGATGTTGCCGCTTACCAGAGGTCGCAGGTTGGCGTCGGCAAGATTGCCCGTATTAGGGCCTTTAAGCGCTTCACCGGCGTTTAGCCTCTGCATCCTTGTTCTCTGGTCGGTCCCCGGGAAGTTGTCCTGGAACCTTATCACCCGGTCCTCCCCAGGCTGCCCCTCTGTGCCGCCCTCGGCCTTGGTGATCGTGCCGCCCAGCCATAATTCTTTTCCTACTAGCTTCATGTGCGAAACCTTCACCACAATGAGAGTACCCTTGGTGGTGTTGCGGTGCTGGTATTCACCCACCGCATTGCCGTTCGCATCAAGTTGCATAGCTGTGAATGCGAAACCGAAGGTGTCACCGTTATCGGCGACGTAGGATCCATTGCCGGTCGCCCGGTGCACGGCGGTAGGCACTTCCTGACGGGACTTCGAGGGGTCATGCACTTTTTCTACCGCGAAATCTCTGCCCTGGCCATGACAGACAGCGCAAGCCTCTCCGAATGATGTCGTCATAGTGGCGGCATGGGCTGACGCTTTCGTGGAATCATGGCAGCCGAGACAGGCGGCGGCGGCCGGTCCCAGCGGCGAGTAGATCTCGCGCGGTGCCACGGTATTGGCCGCCGTGTCAGGTAGTGGCAACAGGTTAGACTTCCCTATATGACACTTGGCACAGTTGCGCCGGTCGCCGGGGAAGCGGATCTCATTGAAGTTGAATAAACCGCCGCCGATACTCCGGTAGATGGTGAAGTCACGGGTCAGCTCCTCGCCGGTGTGAACACGGTGAATCAGCAGCTTGAAATTGATGGACTGCGGCGCCGCATCGATAGGGCCACCGTTGGCCGCAGTCACCCCCGCCGGGTTGTCCACGTTGGACGGGTTGTGACAAAGCACACAGGCTTCACTCGGGCTCCTTCTCGAGCCGCCGTGGAAGGCTATCTCACCGTGACAGACGTTACACTTTGAGGTCGCCACGACCTGTCTTCTGGGGACCGGAGTGGCGTCAGTAATGGCTATATAGGCCACGGGGTTATAGGTGTACGGGTTTACGTTCACGTCAGCGCCCTCGTTCCCCTTGATCTTTTCCAGCCGACGGGACTCGATGTGGACTGCCCAGGTACCCTTGGCGTCAGCCGGGATGGCGTTGGTCAGGGTATAGGAGTAGGTGCCATCGGCCTCGGTCTTGAGGTTTTTCAGGTCGGCGCTCTCCCCGGCCTTCGCCTGGGCGGCGGTCAGAGCACTCACGTAATCAGTCGTCGGCCCCTTCACATTGATGGTCAAGGTGCTGATCTCAGATGCCGGGACCGTATTCCCAGCGTTGTCCTTCGCAGTGATGAACACCGTAGGCTTCTTCCCAGGGGCAAAATCGGTGACCCGGGCTATCTCTACCTTGTATCCCTTAAGCTGCTTGGACTTGGCCTGGATAGTATGAGCGCCGACTACGGAGGCGTCGAACTCCTGGCCGCTATCGGGCTGGTGACAGGCTTTACAGGCGGCATCATTCGGCTGCGCCCCACCGGGGTGATCCCTCTTGACGTTGGTCGCCGGCGCGGCAGCCGGCCCATTGAACAACGCCTTGCCCGTGGCCCAGTCAATTTGGTTGTGGCAGGAGCCGCAGGCGGCCCGGCTGGGCGCCGTCTTATAGTTATCGGCGTTCGGCGCCAGCTTGGCATAGTCTGCGTCGCTCATGGTCGGCGAGGGGAATTGGACTGCAGGATCGCTGACTTTATCAGAACCTGCCTTTGGCGGCGCTCCATGGCAGACGGTGCACGTCCGGACTTCGCCTATAGTGGAACCGCTGATACCGCCGAATTGCGGAAAGACTACCGTGCTGAAATCGGCAGGCTCGGGCGGGAACCCCT
>JACQTX010000237.1 GCA_016210585.1 Chloroflexota bacterium | reverse complement strand
GTAGTCCACACCGAGCCGCTTCAGGCATGCTTCGCAGGCCTGCTTTACGTATTCGGGCTTTCCGCTGACGCCGCCGTGAGCACCGTCTTTGCCCTGTATATTGCCAAACTTCGTAGCCACGATCGCCTGGTGGCGTCTCCCCTTCAAGGCCTTGCCCAGCAGCACTTCATTCTGTCCCCAGCCATACATGTCCGAGGTATCAAGCAAGGTAACCCCCATATCCAGGGCGAGGTGAATAGTGGCGATTGACGCGGCGTCATCCACCGGCCCGTAGATGCCGGTCATCCCCATGCAACCCAGGCCGATTGCGGAGACTTCTAATCTGCTCTTTCCGAGGTAACGTTTCTCCATATCTACAATCCCTCCATAATAGAAATGGGCACGTTTGGCACATCTCTGTAGCCCGCATTGTAGGACAATTCCGCCCGCAATACAAGTGGAGCAGGTGAGAGCGTCTGGCAAGACGCAGGTCGACTTTGAGGCTACACTTTCCCTTTACAAATGCCCCTATTCGTTGTATCATTTTCCACGCGGTGGTTCACCCAAAAACAGCCGGAGTAGAGGAGTGCATAAATATGGAGAAGCACGATGTTGTCGTGGTGGGTGGCGGGCACAACGGGCTGACGGTAGCGGCCTACTTGGCGAAGGCGGGGGTAGATGTCTGCGTGCTGGAGAGGCAGGACAAGGTGGGGGGCGCGGCTGTCACCAGGGAGCTGACCGTCCCCGGGTTTAAGCATGACTTAGGCTCGGTCCAGCACCTGCTGGTCCTGGCCAATCCTATCACCTACCGTGATGAGCTGGGGCTTCTCTCCAAGTACGGGCTGAAGTACATACCCATAGACCCCCTCGTCTCCGTCCTCTTCCCGGATGACAGGGCGCTGACCATCTACCGGGATGCCGCCAAGACACGGGCGTCCATAGCCCAGTTCTCAGAGCGGGACGCTGACGCCTATGCCAAATTTGTGGACTACCTGGGGAAGATAAGCCAGGTAGCCGCCATAGCTACCTTTTCCCCACCGATCCCCTTCGGGCGCATGGTCTCCGTCTTGGACCAGAGCGAGGGGGGTCAGGAGTACCTGAGGGTAATTCACTCCAGCGCCATAGACATACTGGAAGAGTGGTTCGAGAGTGACTATGTCAAGGCGGCGCTCGCCAGGATTATCTGTGAGCAGCTGATTGCACCCTCGGAGAAGGGCACAGGCATCGGTATATTTGCCTATGGTCTTTATCACCGGGGCTGGTCCGTCCCGCAGGGCGGCTCCGGGGCGCTGAGCGAAGCTCTCGCTGCCTGCATCAAAGACAAAGGCGGCACCGTCAAGGTCTCCAGCCCCGTCAAGACCATCAAGGTGGAGAACGGCGAGGCCAAGGCCGTGGTCCTGGAGAACGGTGAGGAAATTGCCGCTACGAAGGCGATTATCTCCAACCTCAATGTAAAGCAGCTTCTCCTGCAAATGGTAGCGGCGGAAGCGCTACCGCCCGGCTTCACCGATAAGGTCAAAAGGATAAAACAGAGCAGCTTTGCCCCGTTGCACCAGGCCCTTGCTCTCAATGAAGCACCGAAATTCAAGGGCGGAGGAGACCTGGACAAGACGGTGATGATACTCTTCTCAGATGTAATGGACAAATACCTGAGAGTCCACGAGGACCTGTTACACGGTATCCCCCGCACCGACCTGCCCACCATAGCCGTAGCGACGTTAGTGGACCCCACCCGCGCCCCGGCCGGGAAGCATACCCTCTACCTCTACTTCTACGAGCCTTATAATTTGAAGGATGGGGGGCCGCAAGGCTGGGACAAGATAAAGCAGCAGGTGGCCGATGGCATTCTGGAGACGCTGCGGGCGCACACCACGAACATGGGACCCGAAAACATCCTCGGCCGGTGGGCGTTCAGTCCTCTCGACTTCGAGAGATATAATCCCGCATTCATCAGCGGCGATTTCCTCCACATAGGGATGTTCGTGACGCAGATGTTCGGCAACCGGCCCATACCGGGCTGGGCGCAGTACCGGACGCCGGTGAAGAGGCTCTACATGTGCGGGGCGAGCACTCACCCGGGTGGTGGCGTGAGCTGCGGTGGTAGGGCCGCCGTCCAGGTCATAATGGAAGACCTGGGCATTGACTTCCGGAAGGTAGTGGCCAAATAGAAGAGCGGTCAGCTACCAGCCGTCAGCTTTCGGTTACGCGAAAAGGTAGGCTTTTTGTCATTCCAGCCCCGTGTCGGAGCACGGGGTAAACTCCAGCTGGAATCCAGTGTAGAAATCTCGTTTCTAGATTCTGGCCTCCGCCATTCTGGCGGACTTGATTGCTGGTATTCTGTTCCAAAAATAACTTGATAAATTATTCTGTAATCTCCCCCTTTGGCAAAGGGGGATTAAGG
>JACQTX010000235.1 GCA_016210585.1 Chloroflexota bacterium | reverse complement strand
TTTGATATTTGAATTTGTTTAGGATTTCGTGCTTAGAATTTAGAGTTTACATCCTTATCGGTATTCCCTTCTTCGCCAAGTAATCTTTTGTCTCCCTGATGGAGTGCAGTCCGTAGTGGAAGATGCTGGCAGCAAGCACGGCATCCGCCTTGCCGTCCACCAGTGCCTGGTAAAGGTCTTCCAGGCTGCCGGCGCCGCCGCTGGCAATGACGGGCACGCTCACCGCCTCAGCAATCGTGCGGGTAAGCTCAATATCATAGCCGGCCCGGTGACCATCGGCATCAATGCTGGTCAGCAGCAGCTCGCCGGCCCCCAGCGCCACCGCCGATTTGGCCCAGGCGAGGGCATCAAGGCCCGTCGGCTGTTGACCGCTATAGGTATGGACGACCCACCCGGAGCCTTTGCCATCTACCCGTTTGGCATCAATGGCCACCACGATGCACTGGCTGCCGAACTTGGCGGCGCCCTCGCTAATCAGGTCAGGGTTGAGCACCGCCGCTGTATTAACGGCCACCTTGTCTGCCCCGGCCATGAGCATCCGCCGCATATCGCTGATGCTGCGCAACCCACCGCCTACCGTCAGCGGCATGAAGACCTGGGCGGCGATACGCTCCACGACGCCCACCATGGTATCCCGTCCCTCCGGGGTGGCCGTTATGTCCAGGAAGACCAGCTCATCGGCGCCCATGCGGTAGTAGAAGCTGGCCAGTTCCACGGGGTCACCGGCGTCACGTAGCTGGACAAAGCTGGTGCCTTTGACCACCCGCCCGTCTTTGACATCGAGACAGGGGATAATTCGCTTAGTTAACATAAGAAAGCCTTTTCTCAATCTCGACTACCGGTGGTACCTTTGGTGCTTGGCCCAGCCGCCCGATAATGGGCTCTCCGCCCACCGGAATCCAGGCTCGCTCCAGGTCAGGGCAGATAAGGCGGATGGACGCTTCCTCGGATGAGAGGTAGATGACATCACCCTTGGTGCCGACAGTTAGCGGGCGCAGCCTGATGCGGTCGGTCAGCCCTATCATCTCCCCCTGGTGCGCGATAATAATCGTAAAAGGCCCGTTCATCAGCAGGCTGCCATAGACCTGGCGCAGCGTCCGCCATAGCCGCTGCTCCTCCGGGAGCTGTCGCGCAATATCCTCCCACAGAGGCGGCGCCATCACTTTGGCGGCAATTTCTACAGGCAGACCGTGCCGGCGGATGAGCAGGTCAACGGCGTAGGCGATAACTTCCGTATCCGTCTGCATGGTGCACTGGTAGCCGAACTGCTCCAGGTAACGCCGGTTTATACCATAGGAGGAAATCTCACCGTTATGCACTACCGTCCAGTCGAGGATGTTAAAGGGGTGAGCACCGCCCCACCAGCCCGGGGTGTTGGTGGGGAAGCGGCCATGGGCTGTCCACAGGTAGCCCTCGTAGTCTTCCAGGCCGAAATACTCCGCAATCTCCTCCGGGTAGCCCACGCCCTTGAACACACCCATGTTCTTGCCGCTGGAGAAGACAAAGCTATCCGTCAGCTTGGTGTTGATGTCCATCACCCTGGCCACTACGTAGTCATCCTCAGACCTGTCATGCGGCAAGTGCTTGCCGACCTTCAGGAAATAGCGCCGCACCAGGGGCGGGTTCACAATGGCCGGGGTCGGGTTGGTGGGCATCTCTTCGTCATGGACCATGGCGAAGTTGTCCCTCAGGAAGGCCTCGGTCTCCTGTCGCCCCGCCTGGCTCAGGAACATGATGTGGAAGGCGTAGCAGTCCGCATAATCGGGATAAAGACCATAGACGGCAAAGCCGCCGCCCAGGCCGTTGCCGCGCACATGCATGTTAGCGATGGCCTTCATGATGTCCCTTCCGGAAAAGCACCTACCGGAGGTATCCATCATGCCGAAGATAGAACAGGCGTCAATGACCTTCTGGTCATTGTGCGGGTTATTTACCAGTCTGAGGTCTTTCATTTCCTACTCTCCCACCAGGACTTCCTCGGGCTCTTCTACGGGGATAGTGGTTACTGGCACTGAAGGCGGTAAAGATAAGCGGCTGCGCCATAGCGCCTCCGGCAGGGAAGACAGCCCCAGGTCTGCCGCCACCAGCCGCTCCTTGAAGCTATCCACATTCACCATATCCCTCATCAGGCTGAAGACAATGCCCGCCGGCTCAATCTCGCCGCTGTAGAGCATCCCCCTGATGAAGCCGTCCTTGACCCAGATCTTGCGGCAGCTACTGCCATAGATATTGCTGACTACCTCATAGCTTCCGTCCGGCGGGTTAGTAACACCTGCCGAGACGATAGCCAAGCCGAAATACTTCAGGGAGTTCATGGCCGTGCCGCCTTGGTATTCCGCCGGCGCGCCGGCCATGTTGAAGCCAGCGACACGCCCGCCCAGGTAGGCATTGGGCCAAACGGGCGTTACCCTGTTCTCCCCAGCGATAAAGTCATAGGCCTCAGCCACATCGCCGCAGGCATAGACATCACGGCAAGACGTTGCCATGTGCCGGTCAACGATAACACCGCGATTGGTCCTCACGTCGCTGCCAGCCACCAGGTCGAGGCGAGGCACCACGCCGATAGCGACAACCACCAGGTTGCAGGGCAGCTTCCTACCATTCTCCAGGGTAACACTGCTGACGCTGCCGCCTTTGGCCGGTCGGCTATTCACCTTGCTCACCGTGTGGCCAGTTATGATTTCAACACCGTGCTCGCTCAGGGCTTCTGCCGCCAGCGCCGAAGCTTCTTCATCCAGGATGGTATTGAGAATCCTGTCCTTCATCTCCACAATGGTGACCCCTACCCCACGCTTCACCAGGGCTTCCGTCACGCTGACCCCGATAAGGCCGCCGCCGATGACCACGGCGCGGCTGGAGGGCGTGATGGCCTGGGCAATGGCCTTAGCATCAGCCAGCGTGGTAAAGGTGAAGACGCCCTTGCTTTCGAGTCCCTCCATGCGGGGCACGATGGGCTTGCCGCCTGTAGCCAGCAGGAGCTTCTCCCAGCCGATTTCCTGTCCCGTCTCTACCCTGGCGATATGCTCATCCAGGGAAAGGGACGCCACTTTTTGACCAAGGAGTGTCTTGATGCCGTGTCTCTCGCAGAAATCGGCCGGGCGGAAGAGCATCCTCTCCAGGGAACAGCCTTCAGCCAGGTGCTCCGAAATCAGCGGGCGGGAGTAGGCCGGGTAAGGCTCATCAGAGACAATGGTGACTGTCCCGGCCTTGTCCACCGCCCGGATAGCCTCGGCGGCACCAACGCCCCCCGCCGAGTTGCCAATAATAAGGTATTTTGTCCTTGCTGTCTTTGCCATGTTACTACCCCGCTTAACTCGCTAGACGCAGAAAGTTATCATAGAACCTAAGCCCGTGCTCCCCGCTCTTCTCCGGATGGAACTGCGTGGCCACCAGGTTGTTGCGGGCGAGGACACTGCAAAAGGGCAGCCCGTAGTCCGTCTCGCCGATGACAAGCGACCTGTCCTCCGGCTCGGCGTAATAGCTGTGCACAAAGTAGAAATTGGCCTCATCAGGGATACCCTCAAAGACCGGGTGCTTGACCTTCTGTTTTACCTGGTTCCAGCCCATGTGCGGCACCTTTTGGCCGTTGGGCAGGCGGCGCACCCGGCCGCCCACTATGCCCAGGCACTCGCGCCAGCCGCCCTCCTCTGTGCCAGCAAACAGCACCTGTAATCCTATGCACACTCCCAGGAAAGGCTTCCCGGCGGCAATGACTTGCCGTATAGGTCCGATTAGACCCAGGGCCGCGAGGCTGGCCATGGTATCACCGGCGGCGCCCACGCCGGGCAGGACAACGGCCTTAGCGCCCAGCACGGCATCTGGCTGGCTGGAAACAGTGACCGGGTAGCCGAGCCGGGCAATGGCGTTTACCACGCTGCGCAGGTTGCCGGCGCCGTAGTCCACGATGACAACCATGTCCTTAGCTCTCTCTGGTCTCCGCATAGACCAGTGCTTCGTTGGGGCAGTTTGCCACACAGGACGGCAATGGTTTGCCGGTGCAGAGGTCACACTTCGATATCTTATCGCCATCACGTGTTATGGCGGCGTAGGGACAGACCAGGATACAGGTCCAGCAGCCCATACATTTCTCCGTATCTACCGAGACCACGCCGGTCTTTTCATCTTTGGTCAGGGCCCCGGTCAGGCACGCATAGACACAGGCCGGCTCATCGCAGTGCTGGCAGCGCACGGAGAAGGAGACCGGCTTCTTCACCTCTACCCGCAGGCGGGGCAAGGGAGGGGCAGCCTTCTTAAAGGCCTTGACCAGGTCCTTGGACGAGGAGTGGGCGAACTGGCAGTGCACCTCGCAGAGGCGGCAGCCGATACAGGCAGGCTCATTGACATAGACTCTTTTCATAGTCAGTCCCTCTCAGATTACCGGTTGGCGGTAGGCGGCAATCGGTTACCGTATGCCATGTATTTTAGCATACCCAGTTGGGCCTGTCAATAGTTAGAAGTGAGTAGTTTGAGACCAGAATTGTTGAATTGCGGAGCGTTCGGACTATTGCCGGGTAAGGCAGAAGCAATCCTGGTTGATACACCCCGGGCAAAAGCCGGAACGATAGATGTGCGCTAATCCTGACCATCATCGCGCATAATAGCCCAGGAGTAAAGCCCGGACACTGCGAATTTGAAAGGTTCAGCCACAAGCTGATATAATTAAGCTCTCGAAAGTCTAGCAAAAATAGTCTTCGCCCGCCAACCAACAGGAGGAGCTACCCCGGATGACCCTGGACTTAGTCCTGCTTCACGCCCCCAGCGTCTATGACTTTCGCCAGAAGACCATCCTTTACGGGCCGGTCAGCGACCAGATTCCGTCAACTCCAGTCTTCGAGATGTACCCCATCGGCTTTACCAGCATCGCCGCCTACCTGGAGCAGGCAGGCTACCGTGTGCGCATCGCCAACCTTGCCGTCCGCATGCTTAATGACCGCCACTTTGACGTGGAGTCCTTCATCAAGAAGCTGGAGGCTACCCTTTTCGGCATTGACCTGCACTGGCTTGTCCATGCCCACGGCAGCATCGAGATTGCCCGTCTGGTGAAGAAATACCACCCGCAAGCGAAAGTGATTTTCGGCGGGCTGTCCTCATCCTTTTACTACCGTGATCTGATGCAGTATCCGGAGATAGACTATGTGATGCGTGGCGATTCTACTGAGGAGCCGTTGCGGCGGCTGCTAAGCTACCTGAAGGGCGGACAGGCACCGGAAACGGTGCCCAACCTGGTCTGGCGGGACAGCCAGGGCAGCGTCCGGGAGAACCCCTTTTCCCATATCCCCACCGACCTCAGCCCGGTCATGGTGGGCCACTTTGACAATATCATTCGCTCCGTTTTTCGTCACCGTGACCTGGCCAGTATTGTCCCCTTCAAGGACTGGCGGAGCTACCCCATCACGGCGGTCTTCACCGTGCGCGGGTGCACGGAGAACTGCGTTATCTGCGGCGGCTCGGCGGCAGCCTTCCGGAACTTCTATGGCCGGGAAAGGCCGGCCTTCCGCCCGCCGCAGGCAATACTCCAGGACATCAAGCAGGTAGAGCGCTTTAGCGGCGGCCCTATCTTTATCATCGGCGACCTGCGCCAGCCCGGTGAAGACTACGCCCGTGAGCTGCTGGGCCTGCTGGAGCAGCACCGTCCGAAAAACCAGTTCATGCTGGAGGTCTTTAACCCGCCGCCTCGTGACTTCCTGGAGCAAGCAAGCCGGGCCTGTCCCCATTTCTGCCTGGAGATTTCCCCGGAGTCCCATGACCCGGCAATCAGAAAGGCTTCAGGACGGAACTACTCTACGGAAGACATGGAGCGAATGATAGGGGACGCCCTTGATGTGGGTTGCGCCCGGATGGACGTCTTTTTCATGATTGGCCTTTCCCGGCAGACGCCGCAATCAGTGCTGGACAATATTGATTACTGCGGCCACCTTCTGGAACGTTTCAAGGGTGATAAGCGACTTTCCCTTTTCGTCGCCCCGCTGTCACCCTTCCTTGACCCCGGCAGCCTGGGCCGGGAGCAGCCGGAGCGGCATGGCTACCGCCCGCTCTTCCGGACCCTGGAAGAGCACCGGCAGGCCCTCCTCTCGCCAAGCTGGAAATACTCCCTGAACTACGAGACGAAGTGGCTGTCCCGCAACGAGATCGTGACTGCCTCTTACGAGGCCCTGCTCCACCTTAACCGGCTGAAGGCCCGGTACGGCATAATCGGGCCGGAGATGGCCGCCGCCGGGGAGAGACGCTACAATGCCGCCCGGGAAATGGCGACGCGGATTGACGAGATGGTATCCCGTAACGGCCACGACCCCGCCTTGACTGACGGACTGAAAGCGGAGATTGACGCCATAAACGCCTCGCCGGTGGTGGAGCGGACACAGCTTGAGCTGCCCATGAGACGTACCGGCCTCCGCTATGTGCGGGCCGTATGGTCATGGCTCACGCGTTTCTAGCCGAGCATGGAGGTCGCATACCATAGCGATCGGGGTGACTGCTTGTCAGCCGGTTGCCGGGGGATAAGGCTGGTGACCCTGAGCCGGGTGCGCTCTAGCGAGTCCTCCAGCCTTATCCGTCCAGTAAATCTCTACATGCCCCCGGGCGTCTCTTAACAGTGATTTGTAGACCCGGCTAATCAGGACTTAGAACTTGTCCAGGATGATAGTCAACCTGTCCCCTTTCTCGATATTGTCCGTGGCCGCGATCTGCCTCGTAAAGTCGCCGCGGTTTAAGAGCATGCAAAAGAATGCCTCCTCCCCAACCCTCTTACCGACCGTTGCTCGGGTTTCAAAGGGGCTTACCTTGTCGATGCTAACCCTGATCCGTGTCTTATCAGCCTGAAGCCCGTCTAGCAGGAAAAGCTGTTGCCACAGGTCGGCATTCGAGAACAGCCCGGCAATAGATACCCGGCTGCCCTTGGCAAAGTCCTGGACAGCGTTCAAGTGAAAAATCGCCAGTCTGACCGGAGTAGCCT
>JACQTX010000236.1 GCA_016210585.1 Chloroflexota bacterium | reverse complement strand
GGTAGAGCAGCGCTTTCGTAAAGCGCGGGTCGGGGGTTCGAATCCTCTCGCTGGCTCCATTCCTTTGCCGTTAGGTAGTCCTGATTTCCTATCCCATCCATAATCACCCCCGAGAATACCTTTCGTGGTAATTCGCAGATTATGGCGGTTTCCGGTATTGTGCATTTTCGGCAGGCGTATTATAATACGGTGTCCAAAACTTGTAGAGGGACAGCTGGATGGAGTTTCACAGGATTCTGGTGCCTGTAGCCGGCAGTGAGTCGGACGACGAGGCGATCAGGCTAGCCTGCCGCCTCGCCCGGAAGGACAAGGGCAAGGTCTGGGCGGTCTATATCATCACTATCAAACGCTCTCTGCCATTGAACGCAGAGATTGAAAGTGAGATCAGCAAAGGCGAGGCCATACTCGAGCATGTGGAGACCATTGCTGAAGAGCAGGACTACGAGGTGGAGACTGACCTGCTGCAGGCGCGTGACGCCGGGCCGAGCATTATAGATGAGGCGGTCGAAAGGGAAGTTGACCTCATCCTGATGGGCGTCAGCTACAAGAAGCGCTTCGGTCAGTTCAGCCTGGGCCATGTAGTGCCTTATGTGCTGAAAAACGCTCCCTGCCGTGTTATACTATACCAGACCATAATCGGGGCTGAGGAAACATGAAAATAGTCATCATGGGCTGCGGGCGAGTCGGTGGCCAGCTAGCCACCCTGTTGGACAGTGCCGGCCATACCGTGACTGTCCTTGACGTGGATGCCTATGCCTTCCGCCGGCTGCCGACCACCTTTAGTGGCACGGCGCTCATTGGTAATGGCATTGATGAGGAAGCCCAGAAGAGGGCGGGTATCAAAGAGGCGGATGCCTTTGTCGCTCTGACGCAGGGGGACAACCGCAACATCATGGCAGCACAGATTGCCAAGCATATCTTCAATGTGCCCCGGGTGGTCTGCCGTATCTATGACCCTCTGCGCCAGGAGATGTATAGCAAGCTTGGCATCGAAGCGATAAGTCCCACTACCATTGTCGCACAGATATTTAAGGAAAGACTGGTGGGCTAAGGTAAGGGTGTAATGTATATCATCGTAGTGGGCGGTGGCCGTGTGGGCTACTATTTGACCAAGGCCCTGCTCGCGGAAGGACATGAAGTCCTCATTGTCGAAAGGAACGCGGCATACTGTGATGCCATTATTGAAGAAATGGGCAGCATCTGCCTGCGGGGGGATGGCTGTGAAACGGCTACTCAGGCGGAAGCTGGCACGGGACGTGCCGATATGCTGATTGCGGTCACCGGTGACGATGAGGACAACCTTGTCGCCTGCCAGGTGGCCAAGCATAAGTTCAATGTGCCTCGCACCATTGCCCGGATTAGAAATCCGAAGAACGAAATCCTCTTCAAGAAGCTGGGCATTGACGTCACGGTCAGCAGCACGAACATTATCCTTGAAGCTATAGAAGAAGAGGTGCCGACACACCCGCTGACGCATCTTTTGACTATCAGAGATAAAGGGTTGGAGATTGTGGAGGTCAAAGTGTCCCCAGGGTCAAGCACGGTGGGCAGGGCTGTTAAGGAGCTTGCCCTGCCCCCGGAAAGCCTCCTTTTCCTGATTATCCGTAAAGACCAGAGGCCACTGGCGCCGGTCCCGGAGACAATCTTGCAGGCAGAAGACCAGGTAATCGCCGTGACCGGACCGCAGTCAGAGGAAGCCCTGCGCGCCGCCCTGCGCGGCGATTGAGCGCCCAACCAGCGGGAGGACGTCCATGGCGACCGGCAAAAGAAGCCATATCTGGACACTACTTATCCTTCTTCTGGTAGCCATCATTGTTACCGGTGGAGTGGTGGCCTGGTCCCGATACAGCCCGGGGGAACCCATCGTAATTCAGTCACCGCCTGGCACATCCACCAATGAAAACTTGAATAGCATCTACATTGCGGGCGCGGTGGCGGCCCCCGGCCTGTACCCACTGCGGCAAGGGGACAGCTTGCCGTCCCTGATTGGAGCCGCCGGCGGCCCCACGTCAGAAGCCGACCTCGGTCGGCTCAGACTCTATGTGCCACCTGCCGGGGAGGGAACAGGACCGCAGAAAATTGACCTGAACCGGGCGGACGTCTGGCTGCTGAAGGCCCTCGATGGCGTCGGTGACGCCCTGGCCGAACGGATTGTGGCCTACCGCCAGCAGAACGGCCCTTTTCGCAACATAAATGAGCTTACCAGGGTGCCGGGGATAGGCCCAGCGGTCCTGGAGAAGATAAAAGACCGGATTACGGTGTCCGAATGATGCGGTAAATCATGCTGCTGGTCTATGTAGGCTGTGCCTGGGTCGCCGGCATATGGCTCGGTTCCAAGCTCCATCTCCCGCCCCTCTTCCTTCTCTCTGGCCTTATTCCTTTCTGCCTGCTCCTTCCGCTTCGCCGGCGCCGCCGGCTCATTATCGCCGCCGGGCTGGGTCTTCTGTCCCTTTTGAGCGGCATGGCCTGGGGTTCCCGCCCGCCTGACCCATCCCGCCTCCAGCTCTACAATGACCGGGGGAAAGTGGAGCTCCGCGGGATAGTCAGCAAGGCACCGGAGGTCAGGGACAGGACCACCCACATCTATTTGGCCGCAACGGAGATAAAGACCAGTGGGACATGGCAGAAGACGGCCGGGACGGCCCTGCTCATTGTACCGAGATATGGCCAATATGCCTATGGTGCTGTGCTAGAGGTAGCGGGCACACCGGAGATGCCGCCCCGGCTTGATGACTTCGACTACCGGGGCTACCTGGCCCACCAGGGCATCTATACCATCATCTATTACCCTAAGCTGACGGTCCTGGAGACCGGGCGAGGCTCTCCGCCCCTGGCCTGGATTTACGCCCTCAGGGAACGCCTGTCCGGGACACTGGCGGAAGTCCTGCCTGAGCCGCAGGCGTCCCTGGCACAGGGGATTCTGCTGGGCATGAGAGGCAATATCCCGCAGGAGGTCAGGGATGATTTCGCCCGCAGCGGCACTACCCACATCCTGGTGATTTCCGGTCATAACCTGACTATTGTCACTGGCATACTGCTCAGCCTGGGCGTATGGCTGCTGGGCAGAAGGCGGTTTCTCCATGTCTGGCCAGCCCTGGCTATTATCTGGCTCTATACCCTGCTGACCGGCGCCAGTCCCCCGGTGGTGCGCAGTGCCATCATGGCCAGCCTGTTTCTCCTGGCTGAGGTGGCCGGACGGCAGAAGAGCGCCGGCATCTCGCTGGTCTTCGCCGCCGCCGTCATGGTGGGCATCAGCCCACCGGTCCTGTGGGACGCTTCCTTCCAGCTAACCGTCCTGGCGATGGCCGGTCTGATTTATGTGGCGCCGCCTCTCCAGTCCGCCGGGAAAAGGCTTATCCAGGCCAGGCTGGGCGAGGCTGGTCCGGCCAGCGCGGCGGCAGGCTTTGCCGTTGATAGCTTTGCGGTGACCCTGGGGACGCTCATCGCGGTGTGGCCGGTTATCGCCTACTACTTTGGCTTCGTCTCCCTGGTGGCCCCGGTGGCGACGGTGCTGGTCCTGCCGGTATTGCCGGCCATCATCGTCACCGGCGGCATTGCCGTGGGAACGGGACTGTTCTTCTTACCGCTCGGCCAGGTGGTAGCCTGGTTGGCCTGGCTCTTCCTGTCCTACATGCTGCTGGTGGTCAAGGAGGCCGCGGCGCTGCCCCTGGCTTATATCCGGGTGGACGAGTTCAATCCTGTCTGGCTATGGCCTTACTATATCGTTCTGGTCGCCGCATACTGGGCAATTCGCAAAGGAGTTACATTCAGCAATATGTCGTCTAGAGTCACGCAGTCCCTCAAATCAGGACTGGCCAAATCAGGGGATTTCATCGCTCTAGTACCCAGGAAATGGGTGATGCCTCCGCTCGTGGTGCTGGCGGTCATAGCCGTTCTTACCGCGGCCAACATGCCCGATGGCAGGCTCCGCGTTTCCTTCCTCGATATTGGCCAGGGAGATGCCATCCTGGTACAGCAGGGCAGCCGGCAGGTCCTGGTGGACGGCGGCCCCAGTCCGCAGGCCATAAATCTACAGTTGGGCAAGGTCATGCCTTTCTGGGACCGCACGATTGAGCTGGTTATCCTGACCCATCCGCATTCAGACCACCTCGCCGGACTATTGGAAGTCTTGCGGCGCTACCGTGTGCAGCAGGTGCTTTACCCCGATTTGGTGGCTGATTCTCCGGAGTATAGGGAATGGCGGCGTCTGATAGAGGCAGAAGGCGCCAGCGTGGCGGTAGCGCAGGCCGGCCAGCAAATCAGCCTGGGGGAGGTAAGTTTGGCCGTGCTCAATCCCCAGTCGCGCCTTCTTCAGGGGACTGAATCCGATATTGACGATAACGGCGTCGTCCTGCGCCTCAGCAAGGGTAAAGTGAGCTTCCTGCTCACGGCTGATATTACCGCGGCGGCGGAGTTAGAGCTGCTTGCCAACCGGGCTGATGTGGCAAGTACTGTGCTCAAGGTGGGCCATCACGGTTCTGAGACCTCTACGAGCCAGGTATTCCTGAATGTGGTCCGGCCGCAGATAGCGGTTATTTCGGCAGGCAAGGATAACCCCTACGGTCACCCGCATCAAGATGTGTTGGGGAGACTGCAACAGGATGAAGTGAACATTTACCGCACCGATGCTCAGGGCACCATCAAGTTCACCACTGACGGCGAAAGGCTGTGGGTGAAGACGGAGAGGTGATTTTAGCTTTCAGCATTCAGCTAAATTAGTAATTAATTGCTGATAGCTGACGGCTGATAGCTGATAGCTTTTCGTGATTCCATTATCGAGGCACTGTTAGTATAATAATCAAAAGAGTGGCGCGGTCACTTACGGTAAACCGCAAATTGAATCAGAGGGTAGTCATATGGAATGGGGAATGGCAAACCGCATGGCACAACTAATCCAGTCGGACGGGCATGCCCTGTTCTTGCCGGTGGACCACGGCTACTTTCAGGGGCCCACCAGGAAGCTGGAAGAGCCGGGTACGACCCTTGAGCCGCTGCTGCCTTATGCTGACGCCATCTTTATCACGAGAGGCGTCCTGCGCTCATGCGTTGACCCTGCCCATAGCAAGCCAGTTATTTTGAGGGTGTCCGGCGGCGCCTCTATGGTCGGCAAAGACCTGGCCAATGAAGGCATCACCACCTCCATGGAGGAAGCTATCCGCCTGAATGCTTCAGCGGTGGGCATTTCGGTCTTTGTCGGCAGTGACTACGAGAAAGAGTCACTATTAAACCTGTCAAAGCTTGTTGACGAAGGCGAGAGGTATGGCATACCGGTAATGGCGGTTACGGCTGTGGGTAAGGAGCTGGAAAAGCGGGATGCCCGCTACCTGGCCCTGGCCTCTCGCATCGCTGCCGAACTGGGGGCGCGGGTGGTGAAGACCTACTGGTGCGAGAACTTCGAAAAGGTGGCCACTGGCTGCACGGTGCCGGTAATTATGGCTGGCGGCCCGCAAGTTGAGAGCGAACGGCAGGTCTTCGATTTTGTCTATGACGGGATGCAGAAGGGGGCTATCGGCATCAATCTGGGTCGCAATATCTGGCAGAACGATTTCCCGGTGGCCATGATTAAGGCTCTGCGTGCCATTGTGCACCAGAACGCCACCGCCAAAGAGGCCCAGGAGATATACGATAGCGAAAAGAGTGTAGAACGATAGCCCAATTGGGCGAAACTCGGGTTCGCCCATACAGCTTGGGTGAAATTGTTATTGAGATACCTTCAAATGAATGAGGCATTTAGATGATTGACCACCAAAGAAGCCAATCAATCATACAGGGTTATAAGGACGACCCGGAAAGCGTTTATAACACATGGTTTATTAACAATGATGCAAGACTAAAAGCTTTTGGAGCTATCCGCAGGGGTGTTGAAGAGGTTATAAAGGACATTAAGAACCGTGTTTTCCCCAATGATTTCAAGGGTTCTTCGTTGGAAGTGGTACTAGCTGCAATAACTGAACAGAAACAGGTTTTTGAGGGAGCCGCCCATCCCTTTTACTGGAAGCCCAAACTCAGAATCCCGGATATCTATGAGAATGATGCGAACAAGGTTGCTTTTGGCCAATTCTTGGAATCGTGCTTCAAAACCAGCAGGGAAGAGCAGATTATTAGGGAAATCATTAAACTGTCGGACCGTAATATCAAAGGATTAGGTCCGGCAGTAGCGAACATTCTATATTTTATCCACCCCACAATTATTCCACCGTTTAACACAGCTATAGTAAATGGATTTAACCTCTTCTTTAGAGACAAAAAGAGGCTGGGTTCATGGAGCAGCTATTTAGAAATGAGGGACACGATTTTGCAGGTTAATGAGCAATTCAAGAGCTTACTGTCAAAGGACCTGGGAGCGATTTCGGGATTGCTTTTTGATATCGGAGTAGGGAAAATCGTTGTAGATGAAAACACCCAGTTGGTAATAGAAAAAGAGCGTGAAAAGAGAGAGAAATTACTACGGACAAGACATGAACAAGTACGGGTTGAGATCGAAGAAGAGAACCTTCACACAAAGATACAGTATTTGCTCTTGAAGATTGGAAAATCTCTTGGCTATGATGTTATTGCGGCTTCAAACGACAGGGGAAGGTCATATGGTAATGAAAAGTTCTCATTTATTTCCCTACAAAGATTCCCTAACATTAGCGTCGCAGAAAGTGTTAAGAGAACTATTGAACTCATTGATGTGATTTGGTTTGAAAGGGGCACCAACAATATTGTCTGTGCCTATGAGGTTGAAAACAGCACAAGTATTATTACCGGTATCGGGCGTATGCGTGACTTGGTTCTTACTCTTCCAAGTTCAGAAAACATAACGCTCTACTTGGTTGCCCCCGATGAAAGGCAGAGGGAAATAATAGCACAACTGAAGAG
>JACQTX010000232.1 GCA_016210585.1 Chloroflexota bacterium | reverse complement strand
GCTACGTCCTGTTTCTCCACCGGTTGAACGCCTTCCTCGCGTTCGCGTCTGAAGATGGCGTAAAGCTCCTGGGAGATCTCCTTGCCCAATTCATCACTCTTGCGGGGGTCCGTGGCGAGCAAGGACGCCACTATGCAGGCCTTGTCAATCTTGGTTACCGCCTGAGTAAGGTACTGAAAGAAGTCCTGCAAACGGTGCCGCCACTGAGGGTCGAGTCCCACCTTCTCGCGGGCATAGGTCAGCACCTCGTCGATAAGCACGAGCGTCGCCAGGTTCTCCTTTTCGGGAAGAGCCAGCAATTCTCGGAGCAGGTTTTCCGCCGGAGGGCTTTCCCGCTCCTGGTCTTTCGATTCAGCATGAAGTAGCTTCAGGCCATTTGCGCCAGCAATCTGAAAGGCTAGCACACTCCATGGTTGGCGAAGCCACCGTCTTTCACCGGTCGGGCTATATACCTCCATGCCCTTCTCTACGTCCAACTTGTCGAAGGGTAGCACAGCTACTCTGGCCTTTGGGGGAACCATGCCGCCGGCATGTTGACGGAATTCCTGCACTGAAGGCAGATTCGGCAGATGCTCTGGCGCCCTGACCAATTGGTACAGCGTAATGAGCGCATGGGTCTTGCCGCCGCCATAGGTAAGCTCCAGTTGCCTTACGGCGCCGTCATTCTTGCCCGCCAGGCGGAGCATCACGTCCTTCGCCAGTTCCCGCAAGTTAAAGGTTGGATAGGTAAGAGCAAAGAACTCCTCTGGCTTCTGGTACATGGGTTTGGCCCGGCCCGTGACCACGTCGTACAGGTCGGCGGCGAAGGCAGTCATGCTGAACTCTCCGGAGCGCAACTCGTCCCGGAGCTTCACTACCTGGTGCCAGGGTGTCCGTCCGTTCTTGCTCATAGCTATCATCTCCTCGCCCGCCTCAGGGGCGTCATGCGAATGCGGTCCTTCTCCACTACTGAGAAATGCCCGGCCCAATCCGAGCGGGACTGCACCGCCGCCACTACGAGAGACGTGGCATGGGCTGGTCCTGTGGTCTCCAGGCGGAACAGGACAATGCCGCTGGATGCAGGCAGACCGCGGCGAAAGGCCAGTTCACCGAAGTCCTTATCAAAGGTCTTCAGGATACGCCGTTCGGCCTGGGCTTGCGCCAGGACGGCCTCGTCAGGACTTCCGGGAGCGTCCGTTCTCACCCAGGCCACATCGGGGCCCTGAGCGCGCAACGCTTCCACCGTCTCCCCGGACACGTTCTCATTCGCCAGGATGCGCAATGTCATACTACACCTTCAACGGATACACTTTTTCAGAGTGAAGGACATCGCTGGCATAGCGCAGGCAGGCCTTGATGTCCTCTTTAGCCAAGCCCGGGTAGTTGCGAAGTATCTCCTCTTCCGACCACCCCTGGGCCAGCAAGTCAACGATGAACTCTACTTTCAGGCGTGTTCCCTTGACTACCGGCTTGCCGACCAGGATATCCGGGTCAATGATGATGCGTTCTCTCCACCCTTCCCGTTTCGTCATGGCTATCCTCCTATTCCTCATCGGTTATCAACCGCATCTGGGGATGCATTCCGCGAGCGGTTATATGATTCATAATACTCTCCAGCAAGGACACCTCATCCGCCTGGTTGTCCTTGCGGGCTAGCTCGACAAGCGCCTGCAATACTCTGGCGAAAAGCGGGTTGCGGCGCAGTCCCTGGTCCTCCAGGTAGCTATCTACCTTTTGCACGTCGCCCGCCTTCCACAGGTGCATAATGCGGTGTATCTGGTCAATCAGAGGAGCGGTCCGACCGCTGATAGGCATACCCAGGTCTTTCCGGTTGCGCCATTCCCATCGCTTCAATTTCACTGTGCTGCCACTGGTAGCGCTCTCCTCCTCAGTATCATCATCCACGTCCTCTGCTTCTTCCTCTACCTCGGCCTGAGCCCCTTCGACTTCGCTCAGGGCAAGTTTGCCCTTTCCATAGGCCAGCAAATCGTAACGGTCCGCCAGGTCGCGGTCATGGAGACTACAGGACTGGGCATAAAGAATGCTGGCACCTACCGGCGCCTCGTCCAGCCCAAAATCGTGGCGATGCAGAAGATAGTAGATAGTAAGGTTGTCCAGAGACTCAGCTTCGGCGCTTTCCCCGTTGCGGGACAGGACACGACCTACTATATAATCCACCACAATACGCCGCACATGGTGGAGGAACTCGGTCACCGTGAGAACGGAATTGGGCTGGTCAGCCTTTTTGACGACCGGATGTTTGCTGTAAGCCTCTAATGCTGGTCCGGTGGCCGCCCACACAAAGTCCGGGCCGCGGATGCCGGCATCCCAGAACTGCCGAAGTTTGTCGTGGATATTGGCGCGCATCTCCTCCAGCACCTGGTTGTCCCAGCCCGGCCGGGCTGTCTCCGACCGCTTGCGGCATACCAGCCACACCGAAGACGAGAGAGCAGCAGAGGTCAGGGCACGCATTCGGTTGCCCATCTCTGTTTGAATAGGCCAGGAACCATCAACTGCAAAACCGGCTCGAATCATGGAAGAAACTAAAGTTTCCCAGGCGTCAGGTTGCTTGTTAGCGAACACGACTACCATCTGCCCGTCAGGGGTCAAAGAGTCATAGCATGCCCGAAAAGCACGGAACATGCCTTCCTCGTATGCTGCCTTCGATTTTCGAGCATCGCCCCCGAAGCGGCTGGCATCGTCTACCAACTCGCCATCATTCTTATCATTGTCCCATTTAGGGCCTAAAGGCTCCCTGAAGGCCATATCAATTTCAGGTGAGACACGATGCAAGACTCGTCTGAGCCAGACATAGAAGAAGTCCATGGTGTCGGAGTAAGGGATAGCATCATAATAAGGAGGGTCAGTAAGAACCATGTCGCAAGTGCACGACGCAGTCTTCATGGCTGATTGGCAAAGAGCCTCACACTCAGGGCCAGTACTCAGCGCTGTTAAGGCATGAGCGATGTACAGACCAATCCAGTTGGTAGCACCAAAGTAACCTCCTGTTAGTTCACTTATGGCGGGTATCTCACAGAAGTCCCAGTTTACTGGCAGGGCGAAGCGCTGGAATGTATTGACCACGTATTCGCGCAAGTGCCAATGGCAAATTGCGCTGTCGTAATCAGCCAATCTATCCACTGCCAGCGCCAAATATCCACTCAGCGCCTCAACCCACTCCGGCGGGTAGTCCTCAGAAAGCATGGCATCCCGGGCAGCCCGAGTATGCTTCAGAAGTGTACCCAAGGCTACCAACTGGCGGGGGACAAATAGTTTATCGAATGTGTCCATTCCGTATTGGGTACACCATGTGCTACCTTTAGCATCCATGTGGATTTTCTCAACGGGCAACCCAAATGGGATTTCCTTGTATGCGCTTTTGACAAACTCGGCCGCGTCTTTTACGGCGGTCAACTCCTCAGTTCGCGGTAAACGGTATTCTTTGCCTTTCTTGCCCTCAACAACAACAGCAGTCATCTGTTGAATCGCCAGATTTCGTGAGTATTGCACCTTCATATCAGCCTGAATATCCTGACGGGTCATGGCCACAGTGTTTGGTCCGCCGCATACGGGGCACCAGGCCCCGGAGCGGGACATGGTACCCTGGCCCACCTGCTGGTCGTGGGCTCTTCTTTGGGCAGTGTTACCGCCGACTACCGGCTCCGCCACCACGTCAAAATCGACCCCGGACCTGTCGGGGCGTTTCTTTATTTCCAGGCGGTAGCGTTTGTTATCCTTGCGGCATAGCCACAAGGTCTTAAGCAACGGCAACGTAGCCCGACAGTTCTTGCAGGTGACGGTCCGTGCCCAAAGGTACGCCACTGTCGGCTTCCCATCAACAGTCGGATAGAAACGCTCCAGGTCTTTCTTCGCTCGCTCCAGGACCCAGTGTCCCCAGGCCCGCACGTGCCAGGATAGGTCAACCTCCGGCACCTCCGGCACTTCCAGCCCTTCGGCGTCGCTCAGGGCAAGCATACTGGGCTGGCTTGACTGCTCCCGGCTCTTCTTATTCCTTCTCCCGTTTCCGGTCGCTTTCCAATATTCCTCCATAAAGTCGGGTGACTCCAGAGCAAACTGAGGCAGCCGCCGTTTTTGTCCGGCGAGGCGCTGGGGATACTCCAGGGTACACTTGAGGATGAACCAGGCCACCGGGTTGAGGTCTATGGCCGTGACCTCGCAGCCCAGGCGCATCGCCTCAAGTGGGATAGCCCCGCCACCGGCGAAGGGGTCGAGCACCCGGGGTGCTCTGCCACCATAGGCCTTCTTGATTTCCTCTCGGAAGAACTCCAGGTCCGGGCTGTTCTCCCTGCCCCAATGGAGGATACCGCCCTCCGTTTCCTCTTTGAGCACCCGTACCTTGCGTCCACCGACACTCTTGTATGTGTCTTTCGTCTTGACCACGCCTCCCAGCTTCTCCAGTAGGCGCTTGCGCTCGGCCTCGTTGCCGGGGTCAGGCAGCAACGTCGCAATCAGGGCAGCTCGGCATGCTGCCAAAGGACGGCGCGCCGGCCAGATATGGAGGGTTGAGATATGCCCGTGGCGCACGTTTTTCTCGTGCACCGAGTCAATCGATGCCTGTTTCAACGGGAAGGCGACTTCTATGAGACGGGGCTGGTCATTGTTCATCACTTACCTTGACCACAGAATTGAAGATAGAGAGATAGGGATAATACGGGGGTCTGTCACTTGCACATCGTCCTCCAGTGTTATCAGCAAACCAAATTGGGCGTTATAAACCGTCTTTTCGAGGAAGGCGCGAATACCGATGGTATCCTCGTGTGGATCAATCCGTCGTCGATACTTCACCTCGATTGGGATGCGGCGTGTGCCGACCGTGACCACGAAATCTACTTCTGGTTCAGAAGCTCTCGACGGGAAGTAGGCCATGTCGAGATTTGGGATGGAGGCCAGGAAGTATCCTAAGGTGCTTTCAGCAAGATGCCCTGCGATGTCTGAGAGGTGAGGGTTATCCATCAAGCCCTGCGGGTCGAGCGGTACTACCTCCTGAAGCCAGCTTGCACGCAAGGAATGGTCTGAGAGCGCGACCTTGGCCGGGGCCTTGCGTCGCTTCAGGCGCAGTTCCAGCGGGTCGATTAGCCGCATTAGCAAAGTGCCATCCAGGAATCGCATGTAGCTAAGGACACGTTGCCAGCCGATGTTGGCCGCCAGCGCCTGCTTAAGCTCCGGCACAAATACGCTCTGCCCCGGGGCCTGTCCTGCGTAGCGACAGCATAGCCGGAACACTTCCTCCAGAAGGCGCTCGTCACGCTTCTGTCCCCTCGGGCCAAGGCGAAGGTCATGTTGGATAGCCCGCTTGATAATGGTCTCATTCAGGTGGTCAGCAAGCTCATGCCAGGGCACATCAGACCTTTCATGCGCAAAAGGATAAGCGCCGCGCTCAGAAAAAGCGGCAAAGGCTCTTGAGCGAATCTCCCTATGAATCGCGCCAAACCTCCTGGCTTCTATCCAGAAGTCTGGTCTGACAAGATTTCCGTTGTCCCTGTCGGACCAGTAGGGAGAAACAAGCTCCTGAAACTGAAGCCCTGCGATTTCCCTCAGAAGCATTGGCCCGAGGTTGAGAGAGGTTACCCTGCCCGCCAGGCTGTCCCTGCCCGCCTCAATACGAAGAGAAGAACTGCCAGTCAACATTACCCGAACCGAGTTGTTATCAACCAGATTCTTTGTCTGAGGCGCCCATGAGTCAAGATTCTGGACCTCGTCGAAGAACAAGAATGCTGGTTTCCCTTCCCTGGCCAGGGCGTTCATTGTATTGCCGGCGACGGAATTCTCGTACCACCTCGAAATGGCGAGAACTGGCTCTTTGATACCCCTCAGCGTAGGCAGTTCATCAAAGGGCACGTAGAGAATTCGTTTTGCCTGAACACCACCGTTAAGCAGATACTCGATAATCTGACGGAGCAGCACGGTCTTTCCAACCCTGCGGGGCCCGCGCAGAACTGTAGTTGGGGCAACGCCCGACTTCAGCAATGAGCAAAGACGCTCGAACGGCCACCTTCTGAACTTGGGAAGAAGTGGCCCTGGTTGCCCTGACCACCACGGGTTGAGGGCGCGCAGGTTCTCTTGCAGCTCGTAGGGCAGGGGGCCGAACAACGGGTTATTGAGCAAGGGACTTTGCTTGCTACTCATCCTGACGCCTCCTATCCATCCTCTGCGACCTCAAAGACGCTGGCTTCTCCGATGACAACACCACCCTTGGCCCGCACCAGCAGCTTGGCAAAAGGGTCCTGAACCCTTAGGAGCCTCGGGTGGGCAGTAGCGCAGTCGTACACTACGTAGAGCCAGTAGTCCT
>JACQTX010000234.1 GCA_016210585.1 Chloroflexota bacterium | reverse complement strand
GTCTTCTCTCAGCCAGCGGGCGGCTTCCTTGGCGTGGTAGGTCAGGATAATATCAGAACCGGCCCGCTTGATGGCGGTGAGAATCTCCATGGTCACCCGCTTCTCCTCCAGCCAACCCTGGCGAACGGCCGCCTTTACCATGGCATACTCGCCGCTCACGTTATAGGCGGCCACGGGGAAATTGAAGGTGTCCCGCACCCGCCGGATGACGTCAAGGTAGGCCAGCGCCGGCTTGACCATGATAATGTCCGCTCCTTCCGCAATATCCTGCTCAACCTCGCGCAAAGCCTCGCGGACATTGGGTGGGTCCATCTGGTAGCCGCGCCTATCGCCGAACTGCGGCGCCGATTCGGCGGCCTCCCGGAAGGGGCCGTAGAAGGCGGAAGCGTATTTGGCAGCATAGGACAGGATAGGGATATGACTGAAGCCAGCCCCGTCCAGGGCTTCCCGGATGGCCTTTACCCGCCCGTCCATCATGTCCGAAGGGGCTACGACATCGGCACCGGCTTCAACGTGGGAGAGGGCCATCCTGGCCAGGAGAGGCAAGGTGCGGTCATTATCAACATGGTCACCGGTAACTACACCGCAGTGTCCGTGGCTGGTATACTCGCAGAGGCAGACATCGGTGATGACCAGAAGCTCTGGCACCGTCTTTTTTGCCGTGCGGATTGCCTGCTGGACCACGCCGTCGGGGTCACAGGCGGATGAGCCGACCTCATCTTTGTCCTGCGGAATACCGAAGAGGAGCACCGCCGGAATCCTGAGCCGGGCAATTTCTGCAACCTCGTGCGATAACTCGTCCGGCGAAAAGCGAAAAATGCCAGGCATCGAGCTTATTTCCTGCTTGATACCTCGCCCCTCCACCACAAAGAGCGGGTAGATAAAATCATCAACCTGGACCCGGTTTTCTCGCACCAGCGCCCGGAGTGTCCCCGTGCGGCGCAGGCGGCGCAGGCGGAGCTGTGGAAAACCCGACATTTACGTCTCCTTCGCGAAGTATTCCTCGATGGCATCAACAAGGCCAGGCATGGTCTGCACACTGGCCAGGATGTCCACCTTCAGCCCGGCCCGGGCCGCCGTCTCCGCTGTCTTTGGCCCGATACAGGCTATCAGGGCCTTGTCCATTGTCGCTTTCCCGTCAAGCAGTGCCAGCAGGTTGGTCACCGTAGACGAGCTGGTGAAGGTAATGACGTCAATCTCGCCCGCCTCAAGCATCCCACGAACTTCAGCGATGTCACCGCTGCCGCGCACCGTGCGGTAGGCCGCTATCTCCGTGACCCTGCCGCCAAGCCGTCCAATACCTTCGACCAGTGCCTTATCGGCAATATCGGCACGGGGCAGCAGGAAATGCTGCCCGCGTATAGTATGCTCTTTAAGCCCGGCCACGAACCCCTGGCTGGTATACTCCGCCGGAATGTAGTCGGCCTTTACACCCTTGCCTTCCAGCGCCTTGGCCGTCGCTGTGCCAATGGCGCCGATTTTGAGACCGTGCAAGGCACGGGCATCCCGGCCCAGGACAGATAGCCGCCCGAAGAAGGCGTCAACACCATTGACACTGGTGAAGACCACCCACTGGTAGTCCGCCAAGGCAGAAATAGCACGGTCAAGCTCGCTCGTATCGCTCAGGGGCTGAATATCAATAACGGGCAACGCAACGGGCACGGCGCCGCGCTCCGCCAATAGGCGACTCAGCGTGCCGGCCTGCTGACGTGACCTGGTCACAAGGACACGTTTGCCAAAGAGGAAAACACTATCAAACCAGCACAGCCTGAGCTTGACCACCTCACCGACGACAATCACGGCAGGCGGCCCAAGCCCCTCTGCCTTTACCTTCCCGGCAATATCGGCAAGGGTGCCGGTCACCGTCCTCTGCTCCGGCCTGGTGCCGTCCTTGATGACCGCCACCGGCGTATCTGCGGCGCGCCCGTTTTCAACAAGCCTGGCGGCTATCTCCGCCAGGTTCTGCATACCCATGAGGAACACAAGGGTGTCCACGCCGGTGGCCAGCTTGGCCCAGCTAATGCTAGATACTGGCTTGGCGGGGTCTTCATGGCCGGTGATGACGGCAAAGGATGAGGCCAGCCCGCGGTGTGTCACCGGGATGCCGGCATAGGCCGGCACCGCCACCGCAGAGGTCACGCCGGGCACGACCTCAAAGGGGATGTGGTTGAACGCCAGGGCTTCCGCCTCCTCACCGCCCCGCCCAAAGACAAAGGGGTCGCCGCCCTTCAGCCGCACCACCAGCTTGCCCGCCTTCGCCCTGGCCACGAGGAGCCGGTTGATCTCCGCTTGCTCCATAGCATGCCGGGCACCGCTCTTGCCCACATAAAGCCGTTCTGCCTGGGCCGGGGCCAGCTGCACTAGCTGCTCGTCCAGCAGGTGGTCATAGATGACCACCTCCGCCCGCGCCAGGCACATCATACCCTTTTGCGTAATGAGGGCAGGGTCGCCGGGGCCGGCGCCGACCAGATAGACCTTGCCCGTTTTCATCTCGCCTTCGCCTGGGCGACAAAGGCGTCAGCACCCATGCCGATCAGCCGTTGCGCCAGGACAACGCCAAGTGCCTCAGGTATGGTGGCATCACCTTTTGTTGTAGTGCGCAGCATCCTCTTCCCTTCGGTATCAGCTATCATACCGTCCAAGTGCAAAACGCCATTCGTCACTGTCCCCAGGGCGGCGATGGGGGCACGGCAGCCGCCGCCCAGCGCCCGCAGAAAAGCCCGCTCCGCCATGACGCTCTGCCAGGTGGGCAGGTGATTAAGCGGGGCAACAAGTGCCGCCACTGCACCATCATCCTGCCGTGCCTCTACTACGATGGCCCCCTGCCCCGGGGATGGGAGAAAAACATTAGTGGGCAGATACTCGGTAATCCTGTCCTCCCAGCCGAGCCTTTGCAGTGCCGCCGCTGCCAGGATGACCCCGTCAAGCGCGCCGGAAGTAACCTTCCCCACGCGCGTCGTCACGTTACCACGGATGCTCTGCGGCACAAGGTCGGCACGGAAATGGGTAAGCTGGACGGCCCGTCTCAGGCTGCCAGTGCCTATCCTAGCCCCGGAAGGCAGGTCTGCCAACCGCGTTTTAGCTATCAGGACGTCCCGTGGGTCCTCACGCTCGACTACGGCCAGAAGGCACAGCTCAGGCGGGATTTCGGTGGGCACGTCCTTCAGGCTGTGCACGGCCAGGTCAATCCGGCCATTAAGGAGGGCTTTCTCCAGCTCCTTGACGAAAATGCCGATGCTGCTCACCTGCTCCAGCTTGACCTGCCGATTGCGGTCGCCCTCCGTCACTACTTTGCGGACTTCAACATCGAGATGCGGGTGCAGCTTGCTGAGCCGGGCGACCACCGACTCCGCCTGGATAAGGGCGAGCTTGCTGCCGCGCGAGCCGATTGTTATCTTAGTTCTTGTCATCTGCTATTTCCAGTCGAAATAGCTCGCCGAGCATTTCGGCGTAATGGCCGTTGCTATGCCCGTTGTCCTTAAGGTACTGGATAGGCCCATTGAGGATTTTGGTCACAATAGACCGGGTCATGGCCTCCAGGTCCTCTTGCTCCTCCACAGACAAAGGGCGCAGTCTCTTCAGCGTTTTGGTAAGCTGCTGCTGCCGGATGTCCTCCGCTCTCTTCATAAGGGCAGTAACCACCGGCCTGACCTTAAGCTCCTGCTGCCACTCAGCCAGCCTGGCCAGCTCTGCAGCGATAATCCGAGCGGCCTTCTGCATCTCACCCTCCCGCTGCCGGCGATTGGCCTCAGCAATGTGAGTGAGGTCATCAATATTATACAGGAAAACATTATCCAGCTGGCTCACTGCCGGCGCCACGTTGCGCGGCACGGCGATGTCAATAAGCACCAGTGGTAACCCCGGACGTTTGGTCATAGCTTCTTTCACCCGGCCCACATCCAATAGCCGCCGCGGGGCGTCGGCGCAGGTCACGACAATGTGGCAGGTGTGCAGGGTCTCATCAATCTTGCTCATGCTGACGGGCAGGCCACCCAGAGTGGCCGCCAGGGCTGCTGCCCGCGCCTGGGTGCGGCTCGCCACCACTATCTTGCCGATACCGCGCTCCCGGGCCGCCTTCGCCACCAGCCTGCCCGCCTCACCGGCACCGACGACCAGCAGTGTGCACCCCTCCAATCTGCCGACCGCCCTTGCTGCCAGGTCAACCGCCACCGAGCTGACGGAGAGGGCGTTCCGGCTGATTTCCGTCTCTTCCCGGACCCGCCGCCCAGTGCGGATGGCACTCTGAAACAGCACGCGTAGCGGCAGGTCCACCATGCCCGCCTTCTCCGCTGCCTCCAATGCCTGTCCCATCTGTCCCAGCACCTCGTATTCGCCCACAATCATGGACTCAAGTCCAGAGGCAACACGGAAGAGGTGCTGGACAGCAGCCTCATCCCGCATGATATAGGTGTGTTGAAGCCAGTCATCCTCAGGCATCTCCAGGTGGGACTGCAAGAACTTGAAGCTGGCACTCTCGCTGCTGCCAGTGTAGATCTCCGTGCGGTTGCAGGTAGAGACGATGACTCCGTAGGACACATGGGCGCGGAGCAACTCCAAAGCACCACCCATCTTGTCCGCGCTAATAGCCACCTTCTCGCGGACGTCAATCGGCGCCGTCTGATGATTGATACCAACCAGAATGAAACTCATGCTGTCATACCTCTTTGCTGCAATGCTTCCACCAGAACGGCACGGGCTTTGTCCCTATCGAACTGCCTCAGCAGGTTCACCAGCGAGCCTATGTCCAGGGCTTCCTGCCAGTCATCGCCGCTAACCTTTACCCCTTTGCCCTTCAGCTCCTGGCGCACCTCGTCAAGGAACTCCACCAAGCCGGCGATCTCCGCGCCAAACTCCTTTTCCAGGCAAGCCCGGATTTTGCGGGCCAGGGCCGGGCTGCGCCCGCTCGTGGACACGGCGATGGTAACGTCACCGCGGCGCAGGTAGGCTGGGACAATAAAATCAGACAGCCCGGCGTCATCCACCACGTTGACCAGGACGCCTTCCCGGCGGGCTTCCTCAGAGACGGCATGGTTGAGCGCCCTGTCATCCGTTGCCACCACCCCCACAAAGGCGCCTTTCAAGTCGCCAGGCTGGTAGGGCCGCAGCATGGCCTGTATCTGTCCCGCCTGGGCCATTTCCTTAAGCCCGGCATCCAACTCAGGACTGATGACGGTAACCGCCGCACCGAACTCGAGGAGGATGTGCACCTTGCGCTGCGCTACCTCGCCACCACCCACCACCACGCATCTTTTGCCTTCAATCTTCAGAAACATCGGGTAATAGGTAGTCACATTAGCAACCTCACCCCCTGAATCCCCCTCTCCTTCAAAGGAGAGGGGGAAGAGATTTTAGATAGGGGGCTTCGCCCCCTATCTAACTTATACTCCCCTTCCACTCCCCTTCCCTTCCTAACAGTCTTGAATCATAGTTGGTATTCTTATCGTCATTCTGAACCCTTCATGCTACCAAGGATAAACTCAGGCGAAGCATCTCGGGGTGGTGAGGGTAAGCTACCACTCCCCACCAGATTCTTCGTCCTTCAGGGAGTAAAGGAGAGAAGGACTCCAGAATGACAGTTCGGTTGCTATTTTC
>JACQTX010000233.1 GCA_016210585.1 Chloroflexota bacterium | reverse complement strand
GCGCGGCACCCTTAACGTCCTGGCCGTCAAGGCACCGGGCTTCGGCGACCGGCGCAAGGCCATGCTTGAGGATATGGCTATCCTTACCGGTGGACGCGTCATCTCGGAGGAGGTTGGCCGTAAGCTTGACTCCGTTACGGTGGAAGACCTGGGGCGAGCCCGCCGCGTCACCAGCAACAAGGACAACACCACTGTCGTCGAGGGCAAAGGCTCCGCCGATGACATTAAAGCCAGAATCAAGCAGATTAAGGCCCAGATTGAAGAGACTACCTCCGACTTTGACCGCGAGAAGCTCCAGGAGCGGCAGGCCAAGCTGGCCGGCGGCGTGGCGGTAATCAAGGTCGGTGCGGCGACCGAGACCGAGCTTAAGGAGAAGAAGCACCGCGTGGAAGATGCCCTGTCTTCCACGCGCGCCGCCGTTGAGGAGGGCATTCTGCCCGGTGGCGGCGTCGCTCTCTTGCAGGCGACCAGGGCGGTGGACAAGCTGAATCTTGAAGGAGACGTGCTTACCGGTGGCAATATCATGCGCAAGGCCATCGAAGAGCCGCTGAAGCAGATTGCGGTCAATGCCGGCCAGGATGGCTCGGTGGTGCTGGATACCATCAAGAGGAGCCCGGCTGGCTGGGGCTATGATGCCGAGAAAAACGAGTTCGGCGATATGATCGGCAAGGGCATCATTGACCCGACCAAAGTGGTGCGGACAGCCCTGCAGAACGCGGCCAGCATCGCCTCCATGGTGCTGGTTACCGAGTCACTGGTCACCGATATTCCGGAGAAGAAAGAGGCGCCGGCCATGCCGGGCGGTGGTATGGGTGGCATGGGTGGTGGAATGGGTGGCATGGAGGGCATGTACTAGGCCCCCTCTGATGTAGGTCTCCGAAGCCCCCTCCCCTTGAATCAAGGGGAGGGGGCTTCTGTTTTTGAGAGGCCGAGGCGACTAAATTCTAAAATACTAATTTCTAAACTCTAAACAAATTCAAATTACCAAAAAGGAGAATGCTCAAAACGTCTTGGTCATTGAATATTTTGAATTTTGATATTGTTTCGAATTTCGTGCTTAGGGTTTAGGATTTACTCCATACAGAATTTCCACGTTTCACATAGTTATATAGTCTGTAGCTCCTTGCCCACCCGGTAGGCCTTAGCGATGATGTTGCCAAGGGCCTGGTATTGCGTCCCCGGGCTGGGGATATAGAGCAAGGGATTCACCTTGGCCATATCCGGCCTGCCGTCAGTCAGGCAGCTTTCCGATATGTAGGTCTCCACGAACTGCCCCACGAAAATGGTATGTGTGGACAACTCGTCCAGGACGTGGATGACCTGACATGCCATGTTCACCGGGCATTGCTCAATGAGGGGGGCTTTCTCCAGCTTGCCGTAGAACACCTTAAACTGGCAGACCTGCACCTTGTCCACGCCCTTATTTCCTGAGGTGATGCCGCAGAAGTCCACTTCCTTCACCTGGTCAACAGAGGGCACGTTCACAGAGAAGACCGCATGTTGCTTGATGCCGTTCAGGGTATACCGAGAGCGCCGCACCGCCACGGCAAACATGGGCGGCTCATGGTTGCAGATGGTGCCCCACGCCGCCACCATGAAGGCCGGCTTGTCATTTACCCTGGCACCGATTAAGAATACCGGCATGGGATAAAAAAGGGACTGTGCCCCCAGGGAAACCTTGTTCACCAGACTGCCTCCTCATGAAAACAGATTTCAGCCTTGATTATAAGCTATTCCCGCTGTGCCGCGCTACACGCCTGTGCCTTATCGGCGGGACTGGGGCATTTCCCGAGGGGTTGTCTCATTTTGCGTATGTCTCATTTTGCATATTGACATTCTGCCATGTCAGGGTTATACTCTTAGCATCCAGGCAGTATGTTGTATAATTGAATTAAGGGCCAAAAGGTCAAGTTCTTTAGAAAAGGAGGCTGACACATGTCACAGACACTACAGGCGCTGGTCAAGAAGATCTTTGGTGATGAGAAGACCAAACAACAGTTCCTGGCCGACCCGGACAGCGTTCTCCGCCAGTTCACCCTGACCGAGCCGGAGAAGAGGGCGGTGCTGAGCACCCATGCCCGGCTGGGGCTGGCCACCTCCGGCCCGCAGCTGGAAGCCTCTCTCAAAGCCGCCGACCCCTGGTGGGCTCCCGAACCCTGACCTCGGTTCACAACCTGGGGATGTGGCAGAAAAGACAGGCTGAGCAACTCAGAGAGGAGATTGAAGCAGTCCTGGCTGCTTTGCCTAATGAGGCCAGCTTCCACGATTTAGTCAAGCGGCCGCTAACCCATGCCAAACGTGGATTAGCGGCTGACAGTACGCATAATCAGCCGTGGGCTTTGCTGCCGTTGCTGGTGTGTGAAGCTATTTCCGGGCATTATGAACAGGCCCTGCCGGTGGCCGCCGCCGTCCAGTTCCTTATGGCAGCCAGCGATGTCTTTGATGACCTCGAGGATGCCGATTGCCCGGAGTCACTATCGGCCAGATACGGGCCGGCCATGGCCATAAACACCGCTACCGCTCTGCTCAGCCTGGCACAAAGGGCTGAAGTGCGTCTCGAGGCGAGAGGTATTGACGCCCGTATTGTCGTTCGTGCGGTAGATGCCGTCAGTTCATTCTGCATTAATGCCTGTGCTGGCCAGCATCTGGACCTGTCCCCCGATTCGAGCACGTCAATCTCAGAGGACACTTATCTTAGAATGGCCAGCTTGAAATCAGCCTGGGCTCTAGAATGTGCGTGTTACGTGGGGACATTGCTGGCCACGGCAAATGAAGAGCTAATCGCTACTTTCGCTCTTTTTGGGCGGGACCTGGGCATAGCTGTGCAAATCGCCAACGATATCCACGGCATTGGCAGTGGTAATGACATTGCTAAGCGAAAGGTAACCCTGCCCGTTATCTACGCCCTGGCACAAACGGATGGCGATGCGCGTGGCCAGCTAGAGAGAGCATTCCTCAGGCAAGCTGAGTTTGTGCCCGATGCCCAGGAGGTCAGGGACCTGCTGTTCCGGACGGGCGCCATGCACTATGCCACCGTAATAATGGAGCTTTACCGGCAGCGTGCGGGAGATAACCTTTCCAGAGCGCGGCAGGCGGGGGCCAACGTGGAGAGGTTGAAGCTATTTCTGGGATAGCCCGATGGGATATTCGCACACCATTTTCTCCAGGATAATGACCGACCATAAACGGCTCGTGGTAGTCCTCTTTTTCCTGTTTGCCTTTGGCATCCTGGCCGTTTCCGTAACCTTCTTTGCCTTGAGCATCGGCCGGCCCTATATGGGTATCAGTCTGGCTATGGATAAGGATGATTGGACGGTCCAAAGCGTGGATGCCAATGGTATAGCAAGACGCGCTGGAATAGGGGTAGGTGATAGACCCGTAGAAGTTAATGGTCAGCCAGCAGAAGTCTTCTTGCAGAAGTATGAAAAGGCCGGCGTGGTCTTTGGCCTGTGGATTAAGGAACTGACTGTCATTGATGGCCGTGGGCGGTCAAAGTCAGCCTCTATGCAAAACAGCTCGCCTTCCCTGCAATCTCTGATTGACCAGTCAGCACGTTTGACTGTCTCTATCTTATTCTGGGTAGTCGGACTCTACGTTTTCGTAAGGAGACCCAGGAACGTGGCAGCGCTGGTGCTGTTTCTGTCCGGGCTGGCCTTTGGGCTGTCCTTCAGTGGCCTCATGGCAGCATCAGTAGGAGTCCCTATGGCGGGAGTGTTTCATGTTGCTGCCTCTGTCATCGGACCATGGCTGCTCTTGCACTTCTTTCTCGTTTTGCCTGAAGAAAGAGCGCGGCTTCGTGCTAGTCCCCTGGTATATCTCATCTATCTTCCGGCCGCCATAACACTGGTGCTGTTCCCTCTGGTGGGCTATGCTGATGGCCAGCCCGTGCAGTGGTTCCGGACTATAAGGCTGTTTGAATATGGAGCAGGCTTTCTGGCCGCCGTAAGTGTGGTAATCTTTAACTACCTGCGCGCTGCCTCGGTCAGGACGCGGCAGCAGATGAAGATTGTGCTGATTGGCTGCCTGTGCGCCCTGGTGCCTTTCCTCGTCCTTTACATCTTCCCGCAGGCAATCTGGCGGCGGAGCGTCATACCGCCCGAGTTCGGGATGCTTCTCATAGCCTTCATACCGTTGAGCATGGGCTATGCCGTGATTACGCAGAAGCTGATGGACATTGATATCGTTATCAGGCGTGGTGTTATCTATGCTCTCATCACCCTGGTGATGGCCCTTGTTCTCTCAGCCGCCATTTTCGTGGTGGTGGTCTTTCCAAAATCGCTCGGGGTCCCGGAGGAAATCCTGCTGGCCCTGGTGCTGGGCGGTGCGGCCGCCGCTCTTTTCGGTCCAGCCAAGAAGGGGGCGGAGGCCCTGGTGGACAGGCTTTTCTACAAAGACCGGTATGACTACCGGCAGGCAATCCACGTCTTGAGCAGCTCCCTGAGCGGCGTCAAGGATTTCGTGGAAATATCCCGTGTTGTCGTCGGCACTACGGTTGAGGCACTGAATCTGGCCGGTGCCTGTCTTTTCGTCAAGGCTTCAGACGGCACCTTTGAGGTCGGCACGGCCCAAGGGACGTTCAGTGAAGCGGGCCGGGTCAAGCAGTTGGCGTCTTTGATAGCGCGCCGGACCAGCCTGACCGAGTTCCCCAATCCCGCCTACAGCATTGACGTGGACGTGGCCTTCCTGGTACCGCTGGTGGCTGGAGAACAAGAGATTGGCGTTCTCTGCCTGTCCTGCAAGACCTCAAGGCAGGACTTTTCGCCCGATGATATCTACTTGGTGCAGGGCATCGCTTCTGTCGCCGGAATAGCCCTGCGCAGTGCCATGCTTGTCCGTGACGTCAGTATCCGAGATACCTTTGTCTCCATGGCTTCGCACGAGCTGCGCACGCCGCTGACATCCATCATGGGCTATACCGAGCTCCTGCTGAGCAAAGACCCGCCCGCAGCGACACGCAAACAGTGGCTCAGGAATGTTTACGATAATAGCCAGAGAGTGGCCGCCATGATTGATGACCTGCTCAATGTCACCCGCATCCAGTCCGGCAGGGTCACCGTTAAGCTGGATAAGCTGAAGCTCAGCGATGTCCTGGAGGAGCAGTTGGCCCTGGCACGGGAAAGCACCGCCAAGCACGAGTTTGCGGTTGATATAAGACCTGATGTCCCGGAGGTACTGGCCGACCGGGACAAGTTCGGCCAGGTCGTCGGGAACCTGCTGAGCAACGCCATCAAATACAGCCCTGAAGGCGGGCGTGTTGCTCTTGCCGCCCGCTACGAGCGGGGCCACCGCCGCGTTGTGCTCAGCATTGCTGACCAGGGTATTGGCATTGGCCCGGCGGACAGGGAGTCGCTCTTCACGACCTTTCACCGCATACACCGGCCGGAGACCCAGGGCGTTCGAGGGAGCGGGCTGGGCCTTTATATTGTGAAGGAATGGCTGAAGATGATGGGGGCGATGTCTGGCTGGAGAGCGAGCTAAACAAGGGCTCAACCTTTTTCGTATCAATACCGGCGTATGACTCTGCCGGAATGATAGCGTCAGCTTCACACAAGGCAGGAGAGGACTATGGCCAGGCGGATTCTGATAGTAGAGGATGAGGCGCCCATTCGACAACTGCTCTCGGCAATATTTGCCGATACCACAAGCTATGACGTGGCCAGCGCCGTGGACGGCGAAGAGGCTCTCAAGATGGCGCGCCGGCACAAGCCGGACATTGTTTTGCTGGACGTCCTTTTACCGAAGATGAACGGCTACGAGGTGTGCAAATCGTTGAAGTCAGACCCGGCCACGGCACATATCAAAGTGCTGATGCTGACTGGCATGGTTCAGAACGCAGACCAGCACAGGGCCCGGGAAATGGGGGCGGATGCCTATATGGCCAAGCCTTTCCATTCCACCGAGCTAATAGAAAAGGTAACCGAGCTTCTGGGCAACAAGGCTGTGGGCTAATACAAGCGCACCAAGAATTATTAAGAGGGGGCTTCGCCCTTTCTCTAACTCGACTCCCCCTTCCCAATGGGAAGGGGGTCAGGGGGATGGGCATGCGGCTGAGTGTGGCCAGCGGATGTTTCGACCACTGTGCCCTCCATTTTCACATCAATGACAGCTTGGACAGGCAATCTGCGGACCAGGTTTTCTCCCCGGGCGGGTTTTGTCGCGGGACTCTCTGTAGTATAATGTCCTTCGGTCACCACGAGGAAAACCACGGCTCTCACATAACTCATAGGAAGGAGATGCTATGTCTTATCGGGACTTACGGGAATTCATGGCGGCGATGGAGGCCAGGGGCGAGCTGAGGCGAATAAACGGCGCCCATTGGGAGCTGGAGATGGGCGGTATCGCCGAGATTGCCTACAGGGAGGGTAAAGAGCCGAAACCAGCCATCCTGTTTGATGAAATACCCGGCTACCCCAAGGGCTACCGGACGCTTTTCAATTTCATGGGGCCGCCTTGGAAGGTAGCCGCCGCCTTGGGCCTGCCCGAGGACCAGCTTGACCGCATGAGCCTGCTCCGTAACTGGCGGAAGAAGACGAGAGAGCTGCGTCTGATACCACCCCGGACGGTAGCCTCCGGCCCGGTGCTGGAAAACCTGATGACGGGAGACCAGGTGGACCTCTTCAAGTTTCCGTCCCCCCGCTTTCACGAGCTGGATACGCCGAACCGCTACATCGGGACGGCGGTGGCTGTCATCCAGAGGGATCCGGACCGGGGGTGGGTGAACTCAGGGACTTACCGCGTCATGGTGGTTGACTGTGACCGCCTTACCTTCCATGCCCTGGAAGGACAGCACGGCAGCATCATCATGCGTAAATACTTAAGCCAGGGGCGGGTCATGCCGGTGGTGGTCGCCATAGGCGTGGACCCAGCTTTCTACGTGGCTTCTATCACTTCTATAGCCTGGGGCGTCTCCGAATACGATTATGCCGGGGGCATTATGGGTGAGCCAATGGAGGTGGTGGAAGGGGCGTATACCGGTATTCCTTTGCCGGCGACTGCGGAAATCGTCATCGAAGGGGAGTGCCATCCCGGGGAGACTGCCATGGAAGGGCCTTTTGGGGAATGGCATGGCTACTATGGCAACCTGGGGCTGGAGAAGGTGCCGGAGCCGGTTATAAGGGTGAAGGCTATCCACTATCGGAATAACCCCGTCCTCACCTGCACGCAGATAACCGTGCCACCGCACTACGATAGCGCCGAGCTATATGCCATTACCGACTCTGAGCACCTGTGGTCCGTTCTGGAGACGGCCGGTATCCCCGGCATCAAGGGGGTCTGGTGTCATGCGGTGGGCTGTGCCCGGCTCTTCAATGTTATTTCCATCGAGCAGCTCTATACCGGTCACTCTCAGCGTGTTGGGCTGGTCGCTTCCCAGCTTTCCGGTGAGCTGGGCAGATATACTGTGGTGGTTGAGGATGACATTGACCCATCCGACCTGGAGCAGGTCGTCTGGGCTATGGAGACCAGAGGTATGCCGACGCACGACACTGTCCATATCCTGGAGCACTGTCATGCTACCTCGGCTGACCCGTCTATTCCACTGTCCGAGAAGAAGAAGTATCCCGTGCCACCGAAGCCGCTTTATTCGTCGCGGGTTATCATTGATACCTGTCGTGGTATGGAGCACAAAGACTGGTATCCCATCGCCAGAATCAGCCCGGAGCTGCGGACAAGGCTTCTCAGCAAGTGGGGAACCGAGCTGTCAAGCTTTATGAAATAGGGAAAATCACAAGAGTGCTTCCCCCGAAAATAGGTGTCATTCTGGAGGAGTCCTTCGCAGAAGGACGACGAAGAATCTGGCGGGGGAGG
>JACQTX010000227.1 GCA_016210585.1 Chloroflexota bacterium | reverse complement strand
GCATAGGGATACACCTCCATGTCTATCAGCATACCCCAGCGGGATAGGCAGGGAAACAACACCAGCAGCGGGGCCCGAATCGAAACAGGCAGGCTCACCACTGCCGTCCACTTGAGCAGCAACAGGCTCACACCCCCAACTACGGCAAAGGCACCAATATGAGGATCATGCAGTATCTCCAGCCGCCGTTCCTGGGTGTAGCCGCCCAACAGGCTGTCGCAGGCGTCCATAAACCCCTCGATGTGCAACGCCCCTGTCAGCACTATCAGCATGACTACCAGCACCGCACCATTCAGCAGGGATGGGAAGAGGGCCTGCAGCGCCAGGTCAATGCCCGCCAGAGCCCCACCCAGCATCAAGCCCACCAGAGGAAAGTAGGCACGGGCTGATGCCAAATCGTGGGGCATGTTATGCAGCGCCACAGGCAGCACTGTTAAAAAGCTAATGGCCAGTCGCAGCCCGTTCAATGGTCCAGCTCCGTAGCTGGCGTTCGTCTCAGCGCTCGGTCCGACACCCCTGCCTCCTTGAAGGTGGCCATCTCGCTAAGACACGCGGCGGCCGCCTCCACAATACCCATGGCTAACACGGCACCTGTGCCCTCGCCCAGCCGCATGCGGAGATCCAACAGAGGACGCAGCCGTAAATGCGCCAGCACAGCACGGTGTCCTCGCTCTGCTGAACGGTGGGATGCGATAAGATAATCCCGAGCAGTAGGGCACAAGCCGCAGGCGATGAGCGCCGCCGCACCCGAGATGAAGCCATCCAGGACTACGGCGCGGCGCATCATGGCACCACCCAGTACCACTCCCGCCAGCACGCCGATTTCGAATCCTCCCACCTTTGCCAGCACGTCCAGAGCATCCCCTGGGTCAGGGCGGTTGATCAAGAGGCATCGCCGCACAACCTCTACTTTGTGCCTCAGCTCCTCTGGCGTGCGTCCAGTGCCCTTACCTGTGGTCTCCTCCGGTGGTCTACCGGTTAGAACGGTAGCAATGGCGCTTGAGGCGGTGGTGTTGCCAATACCCATATCGCCGGTGCCAATAAGGTCTGTTCCTGCCTCGGCAACCTCCATCGCCAGATGCACACCCGCTAGAAGGGAGTACTCAGCCTGCTCCCTGGACATGGCCGGGCCACCGCTGATATCAGCAGTGCCTCTGCCTGCACGAACGCGGTGCAGATCTGGATGAGAGGGGAGTTCAGTAGCTATCCCCGCGTCTACGACTACCAGGCGCACATCGGCATGTCTGGCCATGACACTGACAGCAGCACCCCCTGCAAGGAAGTTCAGCACCATCTGGGCGGTTACCTCCCTGGGGTAACCAGTGACACCCTGAGCCACCACGCCGTGATCGCCTGCCGCCACGATAACCGTCTTCCCTCGAGGCTGGGGTCGCTCTTGCCCGAAGATGCCGGCAAGCTGGATAGACAGAGCCTCCAGCCGCCCGAGGCTACCCGGCGGTTTGGTGAGGCGACGCTGCCATAGTCGCGCTCTCCGCGCAGCCTGCGCGTCAGTAGGTCGGATACGGACCAGCACTTCCGAAAGGCTGACATCGCTCATGTAATGTGCCTCCTAAAACTCAATGCCCGCCTGGGCCCTGATGCCCTGATCCCGATAGGGATGTTTGACTACCTGCATCTCGGTCACCAGGTCTGCGTAATCAATGAGTTCCTGGGGGGCGTAACGGCCCGTGATGATCACATGGAGCAGAGGACGTCGTTGCTGGAGTACCTCCAACACCTCCACCACAGGGATCCAGCCGTAGTGCAACGGATAGGTGAACTCGTCCAGGATGATAATGTCATCCTCACCAGAGAGGATGGCCGCCTTGCAATTTTCCCATTGCTGCACTGCCAGGGCGCTGGTTGTGGCTAAGTCCTTGGAACGCCAGGTGAACCCATCTCCCATCGCCTGAATAGGTATGCCCAGCTTCTTAGCGGCTCGGTGCTCCCCGAAGTGCGCAGTGGTATGTTTAAGGAACTGGAACATCCGCACCTTCATATCCCGTCCCCAGGCCCGAAAGAGGACCCCCAGGGCCGCTGTCGTCTTCCCTTTCCCATTGCCAGTGTTGATGATGAGCAATCCCTTCTTGATATGGGGGCCTTTCACTGATTGGTGGATCTGGTTTTCTCTCTCCATCCCTTTTTCCTTCCCTCCAAGCTTACCCAGGGCAGTCGCACCTATTACCAATTCAGCCAGTCAAAAAAAATCCCCGAACCTCAATTGAGAGGTCCGGGGATGCCGTTTTTCATCCTCGTCTCGCAGAACTTCGACCCTGATCCACGAGGGTCACATCAATTCTACGTCTCCATGAGCAGGTCTTCTGGCTCCCGGATCTGTCTACTCACCG
>JACQTX010000229.1 GCA_016210585.1 Chloroflexota bacterium | reverse complement strand
GTTTCGGCATGCTTGACAATGTGGTGTGGCGGACATATATTGGTGTAAATCGAGTAAGAACTGGGGAGGATTGTCATGAAAATTGAGTTGGCCGGCTACAGCACGAGGAGGCAGCCATGAGAGTCCTAACGCGTGGTGATATGGATGGCTTGACCAGCATTGTCCTGCTCAGCCTGGTGGAGAATATCACGGAGATCACCTTTACCCACCCCAAGGACATGCAGGACGGCAAGGTACCCGTGACGCAGAATGATATCGTCATCAATCTGCCCTACGTTAAAGGCTGCGGTATCTGGTTTGACCATCACATCTCCGAGGCGAAAAGGGCCAGCGACCTCGGTGCGTTCAAGGGCAAATTTGCCGTGGCGCCCAGCACGGCACGAGTTATCTATGACTACTACAAACACCCTGAGTTTGAGCGCTTCAAAGACCTGCTTGAAGCGACCGACCGCCTGGACAGCGGCCGTCTGACTCTGGAAGACGTTACCAACCCGTCCGGCTGGATTCTGCTGGGACTCACGCTGGACCCGCGCTCCGGCCTGGCTATGGGGTTTCGTGACTATTTCCGCTGGCTGGCGACCCATATCAGGGAAATGCCGCTGGAGAAGCTGCTTGCTTCTCCCGAGGTCAGCCAGCGTAGCCAGCGGGTGCGACAGGAGCAGGAGGAACTGAAGAAAGTCTTGCTGGCGCACTCCCACCAGGAGGGCAATGTCATCATCACCGACCTGAGGGGTGTGACCACCGTGCCGGCAGGTAACCGTTTCCTGATCTACACCCTGTATCCTGACGCTAACGTAGAGGTGCGCCTTTTCCCCGGCATCCTGAACAACACGGTGGTAGCGGTGGGTCACAGCATCTTCAATCGAACCTGCAAGACTAATGTGGGCCAGCTCCTCGCCGAATACGGCGGTGGCGGCCATCCGGGTGCGGGGACCTGCCAGATACCGGATGAAGAGGCTGACGTCAAGATAGCCGAAATTGTGGCACGGCTGAGAGAGAAGTAGGCATCGCCGTCAGAAAACCCTTTCCAGGCTCTTACCTGGACACCCAGCCGCCGTCAATGACAAGGGCCGTGCCAGTGACATAGGATGAGTCATCGGAGGCCAGGTAGAGAGCCGCCCTGGCTATCTCCTCCGGTCTCCCCTGCCGCCCCATAGGTGTTTGCCGCATGAACCACTTCACAAACGCCTCAGGTTGAGCATTGGTCATGGGTGTTGCCACATGTCCCGGGCAGATACAGTTGACCCGGATATTGTTGGCGGCATACTCCAGTGCCATGTTCCGGGTGAAGGCGATTACCGCCGCCTTCGAGGTATTGTAAGCGGTATTGCCGGGGAGGCCGCGCAGCCCCGTAGCGGAAGAGGTGTTGATGATAGCCCCGCCCCCGCTTTTCAGCATCTCGCGGACGGCGTATTTCGAGCAGAGGAACACGCTCCTCAGGTTAATAGCCAGCACACGGTCCCAGTTCTCTTCAGTGGCGTCACCAACTGAGGCTGTTTCCCCCAGTATGCCGGCATTGTTGAAGAGGATATCAAGACGGCCATAGGCCTCTATCGCCTCGCTGACCATCTTCGCCACATCGCCGGGCCTGGTGACATCAGTCTCCACAAACATCGCCACACCGCCGTTTGCCTCAATCTGCCGCACGGTCTCCTCGCCGCTGGCACGGGCAAGGTCGGCGATGACCACCCGAGCGCCTTCTTGTGCAAAAAGCAGGCCAGTCGCCCGGCCAATGCCCCCACCGCCACCGGTGATAATAGCTACCTTCTCAGCCAGTTTCATATGGTTACCACCCCCTTTACCGGCGCTTCCGCCAGTGTGCCTATTGTAGCACTAACACCGTGTGACTGCACCGCCGGTAGTTGCCAGGGTTACTGTCAAGGATTTGTCAGCCCCCAAAATCAGCGATTGGCCACCGTGGGGCAGGTTTCCCAACCTGCCCGCCACTTCAAGTCGGGTTAGGAAACCCGACCTACAGAATGAATCGCTGATTTCGGGCAGCCTTCCCCAAACCACCAGATGTCTCCCAACGTCTCCTGGTTTGCAGCATACTTCCTGAAATGAGTTGACGCGGGGAGTGGGCGCGAAAAAGTGGCTGAGATATGCATCTCAGCCACTTTTTCAATCAGGCCTCCCGCCAGATCTAATGCTGAATCCCAGTCCCGATATCACACGCCGCGCAAAAGCATTATTGTCTCAGCGCCACCGGGTATTCCACCGTATTGTTACCGGTGTTGCTGACGCTCTTGCCAATCACCGTGCCCCATACCCAGCTGCTACCGGTCAAGGTGATGGGGCCATTGGGTGCGTATAGTATCCCGGAAGTGGGATCGCCAGTGACCGTGATACCGCTCGTGCTGTAGGAAGAGACAACAGGCAGATTGTCCATGTCAAGCTGGGCATTACCCCTGATGGTAATAGCACCATCGGCTGCAATCCCGGAATGTCCCGTAATGAGACTGTTACCTTCCATGGTAATTGTTCCGTCAACGAAGATAGGCCCTGTCAGGTCCAATACGGCATTGCCGCTGAGCCTCAGGTTGCCGGTGATGTGCTTGGGACCGAGAGAAGTGGTCCCACCGGTCAAATTGGTATTGCCCTGGGTGCCACCCCTATTCGCCTGCGCCAGCACCATCCCCCGGGTCATATATACCGAACTGTCAAGCTCACTAAACGTCTTGGCCGGGCTGTAGCCTGTCGTCTTTGTCCCGCTGACCGCTGAGTTCGGGTCAGTGATGGTGCCTGTCGCCTCGGCGTCACCCTTCACGCCTTTGCCGCCGCCCGGGTTGAGATTGGATAGATTGATGTTGCCATTAGCGTAGATATCGCCTTCCTGTGGAGACGCCGGGTCAGACTTGACCAGTGAGCTGCCGCCCAGGGTGATGTCACCATCCAGTGCTATGATGGCGTACTCGATCATGGGCAGCCCTTGCAAACGCCCGCCGGGTGCTTGCTGGAGCTGCTCAAGAGACTGACGCTGCTGGGTGATGACATTGCCCCCCTGGACGCGAACACCCTCCGGTGCCCGCAGTAGCTGCACAGAAGCCACCGTCGCCCCGATGGCGACAACACCCGTGATCGCCAGCGCCATGAGCAGGCCTACCATGGATATGCCACCTTGTCCCCGGTAAAAAGAGATTATTTTCCTGAACATGGTTATCACCCCCTCTAATGCCATATAACCACAATGCTACGTATGAGTCAAGAAGAGTTATGTAAATTTTCATACGTTTTCGGTGGGGATTTGGTGGTGACTGCTGATGGGAGACCGAGCCTGCGCCATGATTTGTCATTGCGAGACCATTCCCGACCAGGTTGGGAAGGCGAAACAATCTCATCCGAACTGTGAGATTAACACAGCATCCTTCGGCTCAAGGACTCCTCGCCATGACACAGGCGGGGTTACCAGCCGCCCTGCGGCCAGGGTGGTCTGCCCTCCTCGATGACCTCGATTATCAGGCCGAAGGTATCCCTGGGATGGACCCATATCCAGCGCTGGAAGGGACTCTGGTGCTCCGGGTCCTCGGTGACCAGGATCTCACTGGTCTTGATGCCCCCGGCCTTCAGCTCGGCTATAGTCTCATCGAGATTGTCAACGGTGACGCCCAGGATTTGGAAGGAGGGTGCCGTCCGGTGCTGCTTGCCGGCTGGAAGAGTATCATCGGTGGACTCGCTTAGCTCCACGCGGAAATCGCCCAGCCAGGCCGCCCTGGCCCGCATGCCGTATTTGCGCCGCCACATCATCTCCGGGGCTATCTCGGCGCCCAGGACATCGCGGAAGAACTGCGCCACCTGGTCCAGCGTGCCCTTCTGGCACAGGGCATTGATGCCGGTGACCCTGTTGACTTTCATAGTTGCCTCTCGGCAAGGGACATTTGTCCTACTCGCTGTGCTTTGCGAGGCTGCCGAAGCAGTCATTTCCCCTTTTCCAAAGGGGGGTTGAATCAAGAGTGCCGTATTCATGTCATTCTGAGCGTAGCGAAGAATCCGTGCTGACCTCCTGCGAGAGCGGATTCTTCGTCACGGAGTTCACACTGAGCGAAGCGAATGTGTTCTTCAGAATGACTTTTGATACAACCCCCAAAGGGGGATAAAGGGGGATTTTCAGTTTCCAAATCCCTCTCAATCTCCCTTTATTAAAGGGAGACGGCTGAACTTATGATGTGCCTTTTACCTCTTTTCAGCACCCTGCTTTGCCGAAGACGTCTTTGGTTGGTGTCTATGCCTTCTTGCTGATGCGGCACAGGAGCTGCTTCAGGACCGGAAAGCCGGTTACCGGATCAGAGGGCGTGCCGTCCGTCAGCACATCGGCATTGGCCTGCGGCCAGCCGTGCGGCACGTGCAGGACGCCAGGGATAATGTCCTCGGTCAGCCGGGCCTTCATCTCGATGCGGCCACGCTTGTTTTCGATGACCATCACGTCATCGCCGGCGATACCGTATTTCGCGGCGGTCTGCGGGTGAAGCTCGGCAAAGGGCTCGGGGTCTATGCGGCGCAGCCTGGCGATATTGCGGTGCCCGGAGTGGAGGAACTCCTTGTAGCGTCCGCCGGTGGTCAGGATGACGGGGTATTCTTTGAACATCTCCGGGTTGCTGAGCGGCCCCTCCGGGGACTCCACGTAGGCGGGCAACGGGCCATAGCCCGCCTTGGCCATGGTCTCTGAGTAAATTTCGACCTTGCCGGAAGGGGTAGGGAAGCCGTCCTTCTCGTAGGCGCGGTAGCGGTCGAAGCCGAATTCCACGCCGCCGGTTTTCTCTTCCTGTAGCTCACGCAGTGTCAGGCCGGTGGGCTTGAGCATGTAATCGAGCACCTCTTGCTCATTCTGCCAGGGGAAATCGGTGTGGTAGCCCATGCGGTGGGCCAGCTTAAGCCAGAACTTGATGTCCGGCCAGCACTCCGGCAAGTCAACAACCTTTTTCTGCACCATGAGCCAGCGCCGGCTACGGGGCAACATGGGCAGGGTAGGGATTTCATCAGCTTCCAGGAAGGTAGCGGCGGGCAGTACCAGGTGTGCCATCCTGGCTGTCTCTGTCATGAAAAGGTCCATCACCACCAGGAAATCGAGGGCGCGGAGGGCTGTGGCCATCTTGGTGGCGTCCGGCCAGGTAATGGCCAGATTGGCCCCGGTGATGAACATGGCCTTGATAGGATAGGGCTGGCCGCTCAGGATGACATCCGGCACCACCATCGCCTGCCCCTCGCCGATGACATAGCCGGCGACCTGGTAGGAGAAGGGGTATTTTTCTGCCCCAAGGGGGTATTCCTTGAGCCTCTCCGGCAGGCGCATCGGGCTTAAGGGGACAGTGCCAGGCTTGACCAAACCGCCGGGCACATCAACATTGGCGGTGATTGCCTCCAGGATAGCAATGACCCGGTTGGTCTGGGTGCCGCTGGTGCACTGGTCGAGGGAGTTGCCGCCCTGGACGACGGTGGCCGGGCCGTTGGTGGCAAACATGCGGGCAATCTGCCGGATGGTCTCGGCGGGCACCCAGGTTATCCGCTCTATTTCAGTTAGGGGGTAATTCTTCAGGTGCTCAACCAGCTTGTCAAAGCCGGTGGTCCATTTGGCCACGAATTCGCTATCGTAGAGCCTCTCCTCGATGACTACGCCCAGAATGCCCAAGCCGAGGGCACAGTCCGTGCCGGGGCGTGGCTGAGCGAGAATATCCGCCCTGCGGGCAATGGAGGTGCGCCGTGGGTCAATGACGATGAGCTTGGCGCCGTTCTTGCGGGCGTCATCAATGTAGTCGGCCTGGGGGAAGCCGGAGTTGTCCGGGTTATTGCCCCAGACGAGGACGCACCTGGCGTTCTTGGGGTCATAGAACCGGCCTCGGCCAAAGGTCAGGCGGTGCACCGTGCCGCGAGTGCGGATGCACATGCTGTCAGAGGAGATGACGTTAGGCGTCCCGTAAACATCGCAGAAGCGGCGGGCAGTGGCGATGGCACCGTTCCTCATTTCCCCCATGTGGTATATGAAGGAGCGGGCGCCGGACTTCTCCTTAATGTCGGTCAGCTTTTCGGCAATGATGTCCAGGGCTTCATCCCAGGAGACCTGCTGCCAGTCACCGTTCACCTTCTTCATCGGGTGGCGCAGGCGGTCGGGTGCGCAGGCAATATCGGCGATGACGGCGCCCTTGGGACACAGCCGGCCCCGGTTCACCGGATGGTCGGCGATGCCACTGACCCTGACTACCCTCCCGTTTTCGATATGGACATTCATGCCGCAGGCCTGCGGACAGATGCTGCAAGCCGTCTTAACTACGCGGGCTACCGCCACGTCCGTGGATGCCATGGAATCAACCTCCTCACACAATAACTCGAACCAGCCTTAGCTATCAATCGTCAGCCAGATATAAATTCAAGACTTACGATTTGTGACATGATGGATATATTCCTGAATCGTATCTCATAGACGTAAATCTCCGTGATAAGCTGATAGCTGACTGCTGAGCGCTGATAGCCGTTGACCACCTGCTGTCATTCTAGCTGTTGCCGTTTAACAGTGTCAAACGACTGCGTGAATTACTTGTTTCGTCGCGGTGGGGGGCAATCATTATTTTCGGAAAGGGCGGCCACTCTGCGGGCGGCAAAGCAAACAATCCGCCCGGCCAAAAACAACAACAAAAGCCAAAGGCACAGAGCCGGCTCTGTGCCTTTCTAATTTCTATTGACAGGTCGCTATTAACTCACAGCTGTGACTGACCTATGGAAACTTTTTTTGAAAAACAAAGTAGAGCTTGCCAGGCAGGAAAGTGTAGGTCTAGACAGTGATGAACTGGCTCAAACCGTCTTTATGATACTCTTTACTTTTGCCGCCAGCTCAGGGGTTACCTTCATATTATGCGCTGACTGGGCGTGCTGACTGGCAACTTTCATTGCCTCATCCTCAGTTTCAGCAGTTACCTCAAAGGGGCAGGTGGGTATCCCTGCGTCTTTACAGGTTATTTTATAAGCCATCTTACCTCCTTTCGGCCAGATTTTTATCCTTTCCTGCGCTTATCCTTTCCTGCCTGGCATTCCTGCAGCCGGGAAACCTGCAGCTACACGTAGCGGGCGAGAAGCATGGCGGCAAGACGACAATAATCAATGCGAAGCGATATATGACCCAAGTGCTTCTCGTTTTTGTCGTTGGTCAAGACATGAATCTGGCGATGACCATCGTGATTATGGCAATGGCCACGAAGATGAAGTTAACCTGACTCAGTCTGGTGACCCTTTCCGAGAGAGCCTGCAATTGCCGCCCCTCCTCAGGAGTCGGCGGACGTCCTGTGATACTGCGCCCAAGTTTGTCGAGACGGATGCCGGTAGGTGTGAGAAGACCGAAGCCGACAACCAAAATGCCTATGGTAGCCAGAAAACCGATAGTAATATCCCAGCCCCAGGCGCTTGACCACAATGAGCTAAAAGCGCCCGGGACTGCCATAAGAGTCATTGCAATGCCAGTGCCAATAATGATAATAAAGCTTGTCGCCATTACAGGGGTCAATATCGGCATTAATGCCCGCATGAGCGGGGTCTGGACAGAGGGACCCAGCCGCCTGAGACGGGGCTCCAGTATGAAGACGAGGAAGATGTAAGTGCCGCCCACGAATATGCCGAAGAGAATATGCAACATGCGCAATACCGTCATGGTGTGTCACTCCTTTCGCAGGTTTATGACCTTGCTACTTGTCCATGTTTGATTTAGCATGCCCCCGTCAGGCTAAGGCACGGCATGCCCTCTATAGCGTCAGCCCCAGCACTATTTCTTGAGCATGGCCAGCGCGATTTCCTTATTCTAAATTATTGTCTTTTCGAAATCGGCCAGAAGGGTTACTTCTACATCGGAAAACGCGCTGAAGGGACACTCATTCATAATCTGATTCAACTCCTCTGCCGAGTTGACGTTCAGCACACCGCCACCTGACGGCAGTCCGGCGAATGCCTAGGACTGTTCCATTTTCTTACTAGCCGAGTACCTTTTTCCCCAGGCGAGTGCCGCATCAAATAGACCCAGCGTCACCTCCGGCGGCGCCACGTGCTTGCTCTTCATAGTGACCAGGAACCTCATGACCTTATGCCTCCTTCATTTGGAATGACTAACATAGTATGGAAGTCCAGTTCAAAAGTAAATACCTAATTCAATGTAGCTCGACTAATGCGCTATGGGTATCAGGTATCAAGGGTAATCACTGGGGACCTTTGTTTTTCGCTTTTGCCTCGTCTCTGTTGACACCTGCAAAGTCTGACGCTAACATTAAGGCACTATGCTCGCCAAGACTATTAGCTGTGCTATTGTCGGGCTGGAGGGGGCGCTTGTCGGGGTGGAGGTGGACATCTCACCTGGCTTGCCCGCCTTCTTTACCGTCGGCCTGCCGGACGCTGCTGTGCAGGAAGCCAAAGAACGAGTCCGTGCCGCTATCCGCAACTCCGGCGGCCTTTTCCCCATGAGACGCATCACTGTCAACCTCGCTCCGGCCGACCTCAAGAAAGCCGGGCCGTCTTATGACCTGCCCATCGCTGTAGGTATTTTGCTGGCTTCGGAGCAAGTAGCGGCTGATGTCTCGCAGACGGCCTTCCTCGGCGAGCTGTCCCTGGATGGTGCCGTCCGTCACACCAATGGCATTCTGCCCATGGTCGCCCTGGCGCACCAGCGGGGCATCTCTACCATCGTTGTCCCGGCGGCGGATGCCAGGGAAGCGGCTTTGATTGAGGGCACCAGAATCATCCCCGTTGACTCGCTCGCCCAGCTAATAAGCTACTACCGCGGGGAGACAGAAATAGCCGCGTACCAGCCTGAGCCGGCCGACGAGCCGGCCCAGCCTGACTACACCAGTGTTGACCTGGCTTTCATCAAGGGGCAGGAGCATGTCAAACGGGCGCTGGAGGTCGCTGCCGCCGGCGGGCACAACATGGTAATGTCCGGGCCGCCCGGCAGTGGCAAGACATTGCTGGCACGCTCCCTCCCTTCCATCCTGCCGCCGATGAGCACGGATGAGTCCCTGGAGGTCACCAAGATTTATAGCGTGAGCGGACTGCTGCCGTCGAGCACACCGCTTATCAGGCAGCGGCCTTTCCGCGCCCCGCACTATACCATATCCAATGCCGGCCTGGTCGGGGGCGGGCACTGGCCCAAGCCCGGCGAGGTCAGCTTGAGCCACCGCGGCGTCCTTTTCCTCGATGAGCTTCCGGAGTTTGG
>JACQTX010000225.1 GCA_016210585.1 Chloroflexota bacterium | reverse complement strand
CAGTTCTCCTACTGGACTGGTGCTGTGGCGAACAACTTCTCGGCCAGCACCACGGTCACCATGGACGCCAACAAGACCGTCATCGCCACCTTCATGCAGACGGGCATCCCTGTGGGCGGTGAGGTGGCCCCTGTGAGCACTGCCCGTGTCCTGGCTACCTGGCTGATGCCGGTTTTACTCATGGCCCTCGCCATCGGCGGCGGGCTGGTGTGGAGACGGCGGATACACAGGGTTTAACATCGCAGGTCGGGTTTCCAAACCCGACCTACTCTTAATGCCATTACTGGTGTGGAGACGGCGCCGCGTGCTTCGCCGCTAGCTGCGTATAAGCTGAGCATCCACCCTTCCCACCCCCAAATTTTCTTTCCGCTATGCTGGAAGGTCAAGACCTGGAGCCAGGACTTGGTTGCATGAACGTTATCATTATCGGCTCGTGGTGAGCCCTTCGACTTCGCTCAGGGTAGGCCTGTCGAACCACCCTTCGACAATCCTTCGGCGAGCTCAGGACATGGCTCAGAGTCAGCGGTATTGAGTCGTCTCATTATTCTCGCAACCAAGCACTAGGCCTTCTTGGCGGCAGCCTGGCGCTCCTCGCTTATCTTTTGAGCGACGTGCTGCGGCACCGGCTCGTAGTGGCTGAACTGCATGGTAAAGGTGCCCCGGCCCTGGGTGAGCGACCTCAGGTCAAGGGCGTAGCGCTGGATTTCCGCCAGCGGCACCTGGGCCTCGATTTCATTCATGCCGTCACTGGGGATCATGCCCAGCACCCGGGCCCGCTTGGTATTGAGGTCACTCATGATGTCACCGGTAAAATCGCCGGGGACGGTCACCTTTATGGTCATGATTGGCTCCAGCAAGATTGGCTGCGCCTGGGCGAGTCCCTTTTTCACGGCGCCGGCACCGGCAATCTTGAAGCATATATCGGAGGAGTCCACCGGATGGAAGCTGCCGTCAAAGAGGGCCACCCGCACGTCAACAACGGGGAAGCCGCCGAGGACACCCTCCTGTGCGGCCTCATAGACGCCCTTCTCCACCGCCGGGATATAGTTCTTGGGCACCGCCCCGCCGACAACCCTGTCCACGAACTCCAACCCGCTGGCACGGGGTAGCGGCTCCAGCTCCAGTAAAACGTGGCCATACTGGCCATGTCCACCCGTCTGCTTCTTGTGCTTATACTCGGCCTGGGTAGTCGTGGTGATGGTCTCCTTGTAGGGGACCTTGGGCAGGCTCAACTCCACGTTGGCGCCGAACTTGCGCTGCATCTTGTCCACCGCCACCCTCAGGTGTGTCTCCCCGAGACCGGAGACGATGGTCTCGTTGGTGTCCGCCTCCCGGCGCACGTGCATGGTGGGGTCTTCTTCGGCCAGGCGAGTGAGGGCGTTCCCCAGCTTGTCCAGGTCGAGCTTGGTCTTGGGGTGCACTGCCATACTGAAGACCGGCTCCGGAAAAACAATGGGTGTTAGCTTCATCGGATTGTCCTGGCTGCACAGCATATCGCTTACGCCGGTGACGCTCAGCTTGGCGACGGCGCCCATGTCCCCGGCGGCAACCTGCGCCACGGCCTCCTGCGTCTTGCCGCGCACCATGTATAGCTGACCGACTCGCTCCATGGCGCCGTGCGTGGCGTTCCAGACCTGGGTATTGCTGTTGAGCGTGCCTGAGAAGACGCGGAAGTAGGTCAGCTTGCCAACATAAGGGTCGGCGGTGACCTTGAACACGAGAGCGGCAAGCGGTGCGTCCGGGTCTGGCCCAATAACGCGCTCACCGGCCTTCTCCGGTCGCTCTTTCGGCGAGGGGACGTATTGACCTATGGCGTCCATGAGGTAGGTAATGCCGATGTTCTTCAGGGCTGAGCCTACCAGGATGGGCACTACCTTGCCCTCAGCCACGGCCTTCTTCAAGCCTATGCTTAGCTCTGAAGAGCTAAGCTCTTCACCGCCCAAATATTTCTCCAGCAAGGCATCATCCGTCTCGGCAATGGCCTCGACCAGCTTCATGCGGAAAGAGGCGGCCTGCTCAGCCAGCCCGGCAGGTATTGCGGCCTCCTGGACCGGATTGCCCTGGTAGCTCTTCATCGCCAGCAGGTCAACAAGCCCCTGAAAGGTATCCTGTGCCCCGATGGGCAACTGCAAGGGGAGGCATTTCGGGCTGAACTTGGCCTGGACTTCATCCACAGCCTTGGTGAAGTTGGCATTCTCCCGGTCCATCTTGTTGACGAAGATGAGGCGCGGCAGGCTAGCTTCTTCACAGTAGCTCCACACCTGCTCGCTGCCCACCTCCACGCCGGAGGCGGCGCAGATGACGATGACAGCCCCTTCCACCACCCGCATCCCGGACTTGACCTCACCGACGAAGTCGGCGTAGCCGGGGGTATCAAGTATGTTGAGCTTGCGCCCCTGCCATTCGCAGGGCAACATGCTCAGGTTGATGCTCATGCGGTGCTTGATTTCGTCCGGGTCGTAATCAGAGGTCGTTGTCCCTTCGTCAACCCTGCCCAGCCGGCTGATAGCCCCGGCGGTAAAGAGGACTATTTCGGCCAGTGAGGTCTTGCCGGCGCCGTTGTGGGATAATAGCACAAGGTTGCGAATCTCCTCCGGGCTGCGTGCCGTCATCTAATCACCTCTTCTCTTGGAATTCTGACCTATTATAATGTCAGCGCCCTGCCGAATACAATGTTTGGGGGTGGTCACAAACAGGGAGCGGCACGATTTATCATTTATGAAATAGTCCGTAAGAATCTAGCTTCCTAAATCCAAAGCTTCCTAGTAAGCTGAAAGCTGACGGCTGAGCGCTGATGGCTAGCAAAGATATAGAGGATAATCCCTTGAGGGTGGGTTAGCCGAGACAAAGTCGAGGCGTAACCCACCCTACGACTATTATTAAACGATTAACGTAATACTCTGCCATCAGCATCGTATGATTAGTTAGAGCATGGGTGCGGCCATGCTATAATTAAAGTATGGTGGAGGTGATTATGTGGCACGCAAATAGCATCTGGCACTATTTGCTGGTTCCTTTGCTGGTGGTGGGACTGGTGGCGGCCTACGGGTGCGCCGCCGGGGCAAAGGCGGTGCGTTTTTCTCCGGTAGCTGACACGGTGCCGTGGGTGCTGGGTGAACAACCCGCCTACCTGGTGGTGACGGAGGCAAACTGGAGCCAATATTATAAGAGCCTGCCTGCCGGTGCTGATTTGAAGAGCAACATCTATCTGGTCGCCTACTGGGGCATGCGGCCTAATCCGGGTCACCAGATTAAGATAGGCGGAGTGGAGCAGGCCGGTGACAGGGTGACGGTGAAGGTGGAGTTCAAGGAGCCGGAGCCGGGCAAGTTTTACCCGCAGGTGATTGTGTATCCGATTTCCGTGGCGCAGGTGGCTAGCAAAGCTGTGGGCAAAGTGACAACGTTTGTCTTTGTGGACCAGGGCGGCAAGCAGCTGGCAGAGGTCAGACCGTAGGTCTTAACTCGCCTCGAGGTTGGGTAGGGCGTAGTCCTGCAGGACTACGCCCTACCCTTTTGTCTTATGGGGAAACGGCTTTCAGGGCGTTGACGCGGCCGATGGTGGTGGTGAAACCGGTGGTCGGGTCAACAGAGGCCTCAAGCTTGGCCCGCACCTCGGCGTTTGTCCATTCGGGGTGAGCGGCAAAGAGCAGGGCGGCTACCCCGGCCACATGCGGTGTCGCCATCGAGGTGCCGCTGAGGTAACCGTAGTTCTTGATACCAATGCGGTTGTTGTGGTTGGGCAGGGTCGCCAGGATGCTGACGCCCGGGGCGGCAATATCCACCCAGTCGCCGTAGTTGGAGAAGCTCGCTTTGGCATCTGTCTGGCCGGTGGCGGCCACGGCAATCGTGTTGACGTAGTAGGACGGGTAATGCAGGGTTGACGTGTTATCATTGCCGGCAGCCGCAACGATAATGACGCCCTTGGACCAGGCGTAGTCTATGGCGTTCTTCAAAGTATCTGAAGCGGAGTAGCCGCCGAGGCTGAGGTTGATGACCTTGGCCCCGTTATTGGCCGCCCAGGTGATACCGTTGGCTATCCAACTGATGTAGCCGCTGCCTGTGTCACCAAGCACTTTCACATTCATGAGGCGTGCGTTGTAGCCAACACCGGCAACGCCCTTACTGTTGTTGGTGATTGCCGCGGCAATGCCAGCGACGTGCGTGCCATGACCATACCTGTCATCAACGGTCCGGCTGTTGGTGAAATTCTTATTAGCTACGATTTTGGCGGCCAGGTCCTCATGGTTCTGGTCAATGCCAGTGTCCAAAACGGCTATCCTCACGGTCGAAGAGCCTTGCGTGATGTCCCAGGCTTCCAGGGCCTGAATCTTGGCCAGCGCCCATTGACTGCTCAGATAAGGGTCATTGGGAACAAAATCGGCCTGATAGACATAATCTGGCTCAGCAAACTCCACGTCAGCATCGGCCTTATACTCCTTGGCTTTGGCCTTAGCCGTATTAGCAGTGACCTTGATGACCTGGATACCCAGCTCCGGAATATCCTCTTCAACAGTGCCACCATGCTTACCGTGGTGCTTGTCTTTTTCCACGTCCGTAGTCCCGGCGCGGAATTTGACCAGAATGCGGTCCGGGGCATGGTCGCCATCATCGTCCGATGATTTGGCAAAGACGGCGCTGCTCGTCAGTAATAGCAGCAACGCAACGAGCAAAACCGTGACCAGAATGAGTCTCTTCTTCATGGGAAAAAAACCACCTCCTACTCCCCACACGAGGACATATAGTTAGTATTATATAGTATCACCATCCGGGATGTCAATAAACGTAGTGGAGATTTTTATAGATTTTGGAACGTGGTTAAGACTGTCTCTGAGGTCCAATAATCACTTTGATGGACTCCTGAGCACCGGCCACGAGCTGAAAGCCCCGCGCCGTCTCCGCCAAGCCGAGGCGATGGGTGATCATCTGGCCCAGCGGCAAAATGCCCGCCCGAATCAAATCGAGGGCTGTCCGGTAGTCCGCCGGACTGCCGGCGTAAGAGGTGGTGAGTGTGATGTCATTGCGCCAGAAGAGCTGGTTGATGGAGATGGGAATGGTAACGCCTGGGCCAGTCGGGGCGAAGAAGAGGACGGTGCCGCCCCGCTCGACTGATGCCAGGGCCTGGGTGATGCCCGGCACGGCGCCGGTGCAGACGATAACAATATCAGCGAGGCGGCCATCATTGGCAGCACGCAGGCGGGCGGGCACGTCCTCTGCGGCGTTTATGGCAGCCTCAGCCCCGAAGCGGTGCGCTGCCTCCAGACGGTAGCTATTGATATCCGTAGCTACCACGCGGCTGGCGCCCGTAGTGCGAGCCAGCATGATGTGAAGTAGCCCAGCAATGCCGCTGCCGATGACCAGCACGCTATGGCCTGGCCGCATGCCGGCCCGCCTTTGCCCGCGCAGCACGCAGGCGAGCGGCTCAACAAAGGTGGCCATCTCATAAGATACCTCATCCGGCAAAAGGAAGACGCCGCGGTCAACATTGATAGCGGGCAAGCGGACATACTCGGCAAAGCCGCCGGGGTCGAAGTTCGTCCGGCGCAGGGTCTCACAGGCCGTGTGGTCGCCCTTCAGGCAGTAGTGGCAGGTATTGCAGGGGACGTGGTGGGCCGCCGTAACACGGTCGCCAACTTTGTAGCGCGTCACGCCCTCCCCTACCGCAACAATCTGCCCGCCAATCTCGTGTCCCAGCACCAGGGGCGCCCGGTCACGGCGGTACCATTCGATGACATCGCTGCCGCAGATGCCGCTGGCCTCTACCTGCACCAGCATCTCACCGGGGCCGATT
>JACQTX010000226.1 GCA_016210585.1 Chloroflexota bacterium | reverse complement strand
TTGCATGATCTTATTAATAACGGACTAATACCTAAGCACTAAACAAGTTCAAATAACCAGAAGTGTTAATATTCAAAATATTTTGGTCATTGAAGATTTTGAATTTTGGTATTGTTTCGAGTTTCGGATTTAGTGCTTAGGATTTGGTCCCGACTACCTATTCTGATTATGTTTTCTATCCCGCCGTCTTAGCTTGTCATTCTGGTCGTGCGCTAGCCGGCCTCCATTATCCTCTTCGCTTTCGCCAGGGCCTCGGCGACACGGCGCGGCGCGGTGCCGCCCGGCACATCACGAGCCGCCAGCGATGAGGCCACTGTAATTGAGAAAACGTCTTCCCCGAAAAGCGGTGAGAAACGCTGGTATTCCTCCATGCTAAGCTGCTTGAGGGACATCTTCTTTTCGCTGGCATAGCTCACCAGTTTGCCCACAATACTGTGCGCGGTGCGGAAGGCAGCCCCTTTTTTGACCAGGTAGTCCGCAATATCTGTGGCCAGGATGTAGCCGCGGTCAACCGGCTGCCGCATACTCTCCGGTTTGAACTCAAGTGTCCTTATCGTGCCGGCACATACCTCGAGCGTGTCCAGCAAAGTATCAACGGTGTCGAAGAAGCCTTCCTTGTCCTCCTGCATGTCCCGGTCATAGGTCAGGGGCAGGGCTTTCATGGTAGTCAAGATAGCCACAAGGTGGCCATAGACCCGGCCGGTCTTGCCTCTGGCCAGCTCGGCGACATCCGGGTTCTTCTTTTGCGGCATGATGCTTGAGCCGGTGGCGTAGGCATCATCAAGCTCGATGAAACCGAACTCCGCGGATGACCATAAGACGATTTCCTCGGCGAGGCGAGACAGGTGCATCATGGTGATGCCCGCCGCTGCGGCGAACTCGATGACGAAATCCCTATCCGATACGGCGTCCATGCTGTTGCAGCTCACCCGGCTGAAGCCAAGCTCACGGGCGACAAATTCCCGGTCTATGTTATAAGTCACACCAGCCAGTGCCCCGCTGCCCAGCGGCATCACATCCGTCCGCTTCAGGCAGTCCTGGAACCGCTCGAAATCACGCTGGAGCATCTCGAAGTAGGCCAGGAGATGATGGGCCAGCAGCACGGGCTGGGCCAGCTGCAAATGGGTATAGCCGGGCATAACTACACTTATATTGGCTTCCGCCTGCTGGATAAGGGTCTGCTGGAGACCACGCAGTCCGGACAGGGTATCAGAAATTGCATTTTTCGCGTAAAGGCGCATGTCCAGGGCCACCTGGTCGTTGCGAGAGCGGGCGGTATGGAGCTTGCCGCCGACCTCCCCCACCAGCGCCATCAGCCTGGCCTCGATATTCATGTGAATATCTTCCAGCTCCGGCTGGAACTGGAGCTTGCCCTGCTCTATCTCCTCACGAATGGCCGTCAGACCTTTGACAATGACCTCAGCCTCTTCCGCTGCGATGATGCCCTGTTTGCCCAGCATGCGGGCGTGAGCGATGGAGCCAGCGATGTCCTGGCGGTAAAGGCGCCAGTCGAAGGAGATGGACTCCGTGTATTTCGTTACCAGCTTATCCGCCTCTTTCTGAAAGCGGCTGCGAATATGGGTCATCTAAGTCTCTTCTTCTGTCGTCTCGCCAATCCCCTGCACCTGGGACTGGGTCCGGACGGGCAGGCCCCAGATGTGGATAAAGCCCGGCGAGGCACTCTGGTCAAACTTATCACCCTTATCATAGGTCGCCAGGCTGAAGCTGTAAAGGGAGAAGGGCGACTTACGTCCCACTACAGTGCAGTTGCCCTTGAAGAGCTTGAGGCGCACCGTGCCGGTGACAAAGCGCTGCGTGGAGGCAACGAAGGCGGCCAGGTCTTCCCGCAGGGCGCTGAACCACAGCCCGTTGTAGATGATGTCAGCCATCTCCATGGCGACCTTCTGTTTGAAGCGTAGCTGGGCTTTGGAGAGGGTCATGGCTTCCAACGCCTGGTGCGCCCGCAGCAGCACGGTTCCGGCCGGGGCTTCGTAAATCTCCCTCGATTTTATGCCGACCAGGCGGTTCTCCACATGGTCAATACGGCCTACGCCGTGCGCCCCCGCCAGCTCATTTAGCTGCCGGATTAAGCTGACGCCGTCCAGCCTTTTCCCGTCAAGCGTAGCCGGGATACCGTGCTCAAAGCCGATTTCGACATAGGCAGGCTTATCCGGCGTTTTATCGGGTGATTTTGTCCAGGCATAGACCTCTTCCGGTGGCTCGGCCCAGGGGTCCTCCAGGACACCGCACTCGATGCTGCGGCCCCACAGGTTCTCATCAATGGAGTAGGGGCTAGCCACCGTGATGGGCACCGGGATGCCGTGCCGGTCAGCATACTTTATGGTCTCCTCACGCGTCATGCCCCATTCCCGCGCCGGGGCGATAATTTTGAAATCGGGGGCCAGGGCGGCCACACCCACGTCGAACCGGACCTGGTCATTACCCTTGCCGGTGCAGCCGTGAGCTACCGCGGTAGCCCCTTCTGCCTTCGCCACTTCGACCAGCAGCCTGGCAATCAGTGGTCGGGCTAAGGCTGTCGCTAAGGGGTATTGACCTTCATAGACGGCACCGGCCTGCAAGGCCGGAAAGATGAACTCATTGACAAAGACCTCTTTGGCGTCCTTGACAACAGCCTTAATAGCACCGACCTTCAGTGCCTTTTGCTGGATGGCCGAGAAGTCCCGCTCATTGCCCACGTCAATAGTCAGGGCGATAACCTCCCGGTTATACCTCTCCTTCAGCCATTTTATGGCCACCGAGGTGTCCAGTCCCCCGCTATAGGCTAAAACAACTTTTTCCAAGGTAACAAACCTCCTGCAGTCCCATGAGTCTGTTTAGTCTTCTATCTTCGGCTTCATCCTTCGAAGAAGGGCTGCTTATACAACCTGTCATTCTGGCGAAGGCCAGAATCCAGACTTTTCCTCGTCCCCGCCTCTGGATTCCAGCCTACGCTGGAATGACACATTAGGCTAGTGAAAATGCTATTTTCGAGGTACTGACAAAATCGTTTAGAAAGTGTTTTCAGATAGCCCCTTATATACGTAATTTCCCCCAGCTAAAAACCAGCCAGCACCTTGTCCAGAATCCCCAGGGCCTCATCAGCCTCGCTCTTACCGATGATAAGCGGCGGCATGAAGCGCAGGGCATTAGGCTTTACCTTGTTGACGAGAAGGCCCTTCTCCAGGCAGACCAGGGCCACCTGCTGCCCCATATCACGGTTGAACTCGATCGCCGCCAGCAGGCCGCGCCCCCGCACCTCGGTGACAAAGGGGTACCTGCTCCTGAGGTAGCCCAGCCCGGAGATAAGATACTGGCCCACCCTGGCAGCATTATCGGCGATGTGATTGTCAAGAAGGAACCTGACGGTAGCATAGCCAGCGGCGCAGGCGAGCGGGTTGCCGCCAAAGGTGGAGCCATGCTCCCCGGGAGTGAACACGGAGCATCCCACATAGGCCAAAAATGCCCCGAAGGGCACGCAATTTGCCAGGCCCTTGGCCAGCGACATGATATCAGTCTCGACCCCAAACTGCTCATAGGCAAAGAGCGTTCCCAGCCGACCCAGACCCGTCTGAATCTCGTCCAGGATGAGCAAAATGCCGGTCTCGTCACACCAGGCACGCACCGCTTTCAGGTAACCATCATCGGGGAAATGGACGCCGCTCTCCCCCTGCGCCGCCTCCAGCATCACGGCACAGGTCTGGCTAGTGGTTGCCGCCTTGATAGCCTCGATGCTGTTGTAGGCCACATTCCTGAAGCCCACCGGCATCGGCTGGTAAGGCTCTTGGAACTTGGCCTGGCCGGTGGCCGCCGTCATAGCCAGGGTGCGGCCGTGAAAGGAGTCAAAGGCGGTGATGACCTCGTAGGCACCGTTCCGTTTGAGCTTGCCATAGCGGCGGGCCAGCTTCACAGCACCCTCATTCGCCTCAGCACCGCTATTACAGAAAAAGGCCCGCTGCAGGCAGCTATGTCCAGCCAGGATTTCGGCCAGCTGGAGCTGCGGGATGGTGAAGAACTGGTTCGAGGTCTGCACCAGCGTCTGCGCCTGCTCGATGATTGCCTTCGTGACCTCGGGGTGGCAGTGTCCCAGGTTATTGACGGCCCAGCCGCCGACGAAATCCAGGTATTGCTTATCCCTGTCATCCCAGACGCGCGCCCCCTGTCCCCTGACCAGCGTCACCGGAATACGGTCGAAGGTGCGCATGTAGTATTTCTTTTCAAGCTCTTGCCAGTCAGTCATGCCCTGTCCTCTTTTCACTTCCGCAGCAGGTTTTTCAAGCGTCGCCTGTACCAGACGAACCTTTGCAGCCCTACGATGAGCACACCGGCCGCAAGAGCCAGCAGCACACCGCCGCCAATATCAGCAGCCAACGAGCCGAGAAAGTGTATCAGTGAGACACCTCCTGCCGCTAGGGCTACAGAAGTGCGTATATAGGAAAGTAGCGTGCGCTCATTAGCCAGTGCTGTGCGGTCAGCAGCCAGGTAGTCCCGCAAAATAAGCTCATCTCTATTGAACTGGGCATAAGGCTCGTGCGTCATGGCATTTCACAAGCATTCTCAGGCTTGGATTACCGTCCCCGCTCCAGCGCCTTCAATATCTTTCAGCAAAGTGTGGGGCTGCCTACCATCAATAATACAGGCTGTAGCCGCGCCGGACAAGCCCCTCAGGCAGGCCCGAATCTTGGGAATCATCCCGCCAGAAGCCACACCGGAGGCAATCAAGGTCTCCGCTTCAGCCGGTGACAGCTTCGGCAAGAGCTTGCCCGATTTGCCACAGATGCCCACCACGTCCGTCAAAAAAACAAGCCTTTCCGCCCCCAGCGCCGCGGCAATCTCGCCGGCGACAAAGTCGGCATTAACATTCAATAGCTGCGGCTCATCTGGTTTTGCCCTCGCATTCAGGCTTACCGGTGCCACTACGGGGACATAGCCGGCTCGGAGCAAGGCTTCCAGAGGGGCTATGTTGACCTTCGTCACGGCGCCGACATAGCCAAGCTTGGCATCCTTGACCTCACCCTCAATAAGGGCACCGTCAGCGCCGCTAATTCCTATTGCCTTTCCCCCCAGGCTATTGATTTCGGCCACAATTTCCTTGTTGACCAGCCCGGCCAGGACAGCCGTCACCACATCAAGTGTGGCACGATCCGTCACCCGCTCGCCCTGGATAAATTGCGCCGGCACCCCTTGCTTGGCCAGCCACTCGGTAATCAGCTTACCGCCACCATGGATTATAACCGCAGGCTTACCCCGTCGTTGCAACTCTACGATATCGGCAACGGTGGTATCCTGGCTGCCCAGGGTTGACCCGCCTATTTTGACAACGATGACCTTACCCAAGATTTGCCCTTTAAGCGTCATAGACAACTACGCATAATGCGAGGACTAAATCCAAAGCACGAAACACGAAATCCGAAACAACATCGAAATTCAAATAGCAAATGTTTGAAACTTTTGAATTTTGATAATTTGAGCTTTGTTTAGTGCTTCGCTTCCTTCGACAAGCTCAGAGCTTGTGAACTTATTACAAGGCACCGAATTTGGTTTCCTCTCCCCTCGTGGGAGAGGATTAAGAGCCTGCCC
>JACQTX010000224.1 GCA_016210585.1 Chloroflexota bacterium | reverse complement strand
CGAACGCTGCGCGCTACCAGACTGCGCTACGCCCCGTCCACATTATTATAAGGGTATTCTGTTCTCTCTAGCAACAGACAAAAGGACCACACATGAAATACATTGTCTTAATCATGGACGGCGCTTCCGGCTGGGCGCTGCCGGAGCGCGGCAACCGGACATGCCTGGAGCTGGCTGATGTCCCTAACCTGGATGCCATGGCGCGGGACGGTGTCCTGGGCCTGGTCCGCACCGTTCCCGATGGCATGGAGCCATCGAGTGCCTGTGCCTGCATGTCGGTGCTGGGCTATGACCCCGTGGTGTACTACCGTGGCCGGAGCGCCATTGAAGCCAGGAGCATGGGCATTCCCATTGCTGCGGATGAGGCCATCTTCCGCTGCAACCTGGTCGCCGTCCGTGACGGCAAAATGTGGAGCTATAGCTCCGGCCGTATCAGTACGGAGGAGGCGCGGCAGCTCATTGACGCGCTCAATGCCAGCCTGGGTAAGGATGGCATCCGTTTTTATCCCGGCGTCAGCTACCGACACATCTGCAAGATCAAGGGTGGAAGCAAGACCCTGGAGGCCGTTTGTACCCCGCCCCATGATATTCCTAACAAGCCGGTGGCCGATTTCCTGCCCCGTGGTGACGGCAGCGACGTCCTCAAGGAGCTGATGGCACGCTCGGAGGCAGTGCTGCAAGACCACCCGGTGAATGTAGCGCGCAGAAACCGAGGTGATATACCCGCAACCATGATATGGCTCTTCTGGGGCAGCGGCAAGATACCGGAGATGCCGCCCTTCCGCGAGGTCTTCGGCGTCAGTGCTGCCATGACCTCTGGGGTTGACCTTCTGCGCGGCTTGGCACAGATGGCCGCTCTCGATGTGCTGGAGATAGCCGGGGTAACCGATGGCCTGGATAATGACTACGCTGCCCAGGTATCCGGTGCGCTGCAAGCCCTTCAGAAGCGGGACATGGTCGTTATCCATATCGAGGCGCCGGATGAGGCCGGGCATGCCGGTGACGCAGATGAGAAAATTGAAGCCATCCAGGCGATTGACCGGGAAGTGGTGGCCCGCCTGCGTGAGGTGAGGGATGACCTGCGGGTGATGGTCATGCCGGACCATCCCACACCGCTGAAAATCCAGACGCACACCGGTGAGCCAGTGCCCTTTCTGCTCTGGGGTAAGGGCTTTATCGGCAACGGCGCCAGACGGTTCACTGAGCCAGAGGCCGCCAAAACGGGCTTGTTTCTTGACCCAGGATATAGTATTATGCGTAGGTTAATAAAAACAGAGCATTCAGCGCTTAGCAGTTAGCTTTCAGCTTAGGTTTTCTAATTAATGGCTGATAGCTGAATGCTGAAAGCTATTTTGGTTTCGGACTACGCAGGTTGTGATTAACATATGGCTTTAATCGTGCAAAAGTATGGTGGCACCTCGGTAGCGGACGCCGAAAGAATCAAGCATGTGGCCCGGCGCATCGCCAGGACCAGGGAGGCGGGTAACGAAGTCGTGGTGGTCGTCTCCGCTATGGGTGACACCACCGATGACCTGATCAAGCTGGCCCAGCAGATTTGTGACAAGCCCGATAGCCGCGAGCTGGATGTGCTGCTATCCACGGGTGAGATTGTGGCCAGCACTCTGGTGACCATGGCGCTGCACGGCATGGACTACCCGGCCATCAGCCTCAGCGGGGCACAAGCCGGCATTCAGACAGACTCCTCCTACAGCCGGGCTAGAATCCTGAAGGTCGAGTCGCAGCGTGTGAAGAGCGAGCTGGACAAGGGCAATATCGTCATCGTCGCCGGTTTTCAGGGTATTACGAATGGCATGGATGTGACTACACTGGGGCGTGGCGGCTCTGATACCACGGCGGTGGCCCTGGCGGCCAGCCTGGGGGCCGGCGTTTGCCAGCGTTACACGGACACCGAGGGGATCTATACCGCCGACCCGCGTGTTGTCCCTGAGGCGCGGCGGTTACCTGAGATAGGCTATGACGAAATGCTGGAGCTAGCCACCTATGGCAACAAGGTAATCCATCCCCGTGCCGTCGAGCTTGGGGAGCTCTATAATGTTCCCATCCTGGTGGCTTCCAGCTTTACGGATAGACCGGGGACGTTAATTCATGGAGGACCATTTATGGAAGTCAGGAATAAGGCCAGGAGCGTGGCCTATGACCTCGATGTCGCCAAGATAACGGTAGTCGGTGTGCCTGACAGGCCAGGCATCGCCGCGGCTATTTTTGAGGCGCTGGCCAGGGCCGGCGTCAGCGTTGACACCATTGTGCAGAATGCCAGCATCAATAATATCACCGACCTGAGCTTCACTGTCGCCAAGAGTCAGCTTGCTAAAGCGATGGAGGTTGTCAGACCTATCGCGAAAACAATCGGTGCCCGGGAATGCACCAGCGATGATAAGCTGGGTAAGGTCAGTATCATCGGCGCAGGCATGCAGAATACGCCTGGTTATGCTGCTCGCATGTTTGGTACCCTCAGTGAAAAGGGCATAAACATTGAGCTTATCACTACCTCGGAGATAAGGATAACCTGCATCATCGAGGAGGCCAAGGTTAAGGATGCCGTCCTCGCCCTGCACCGCGCCTTTGAGCTGGAGAAAGAAGACTAGCGTTTAGTATCACAAATACCTGAGCTATCAAAGTCCCTTCTCCCTCGATGGGAGAAGGTCAGAGCTTGCCCTGAGTGTAACGAAGGGATGAGGGTGAATTTCAAGCTATCCCCTCACTCCTTCGGCAAGCTCAGGACAGGCTTTAGTCCTCTCCCATTAGGGGCGAGGAAATGTGTGAGAAAATTTGCAACCGAGTTTCGAAAGCTTGGGCAGGGAATGAAATCCCATTCTATAGAGACTTGTGAGGTCCTGAAATGACATATCAAGAAGAAGAACAGGCCAGACTAAAACGCCACTTGAGCAAGCAGGCCATCGCCCTAGCGATGCAGGGCCGCTGGCAGGAGGCCATCGCCGCCAACCGGGAGATAATTGACTACTTCGCCAACGATGTGGATGCCTACAACCGGCTGGGCCGGGCCTACATGGAGATGGGCAAGTATGCCCAGGCGAAAGAGGCCTATCAGAAGGCCGTAGCCCTTGACGCCTATAACGCCATTGCCAAGAAGAACCTGCAACGCCTATCCCTCCTGGACAGCTCTGTAGCTGTTGCTAAGAAAGAAGAGGCCCTGGTCCAGCCGCGGAGCTTTATCGAGGAGGTAGGTAAGGCCGGCGTGGTTAGCCTGCAACGGCTGGCGCCTCCCGAAACCTTAGCCAAGACCGTAGCCGGCGATGTCGTCTATTTGAAGATAGATGATTTCACGCTGACCGTAGCGAACAGCCACGGTGAATACCTGGGACTGGTTAACCCCAGAATCGGGCAAAGGCTAATCAGGCTGATGAAGGGCGGCAACCAGTATTCCGCCGCTGTAACCAGTTCCTCGGGGAGCAAGGTGACGGTCATTATCCGGGAGACCTACCAGCACCCTGACCTGGCCGGGCAGCTGTCTTTTCCATCGAGGGAGGCCGAGTTCCAGCCCTTCCTCAGCGACCGGGCGCTGCGGCGGCAGATGGAGTATGAAGAGGAAGGTGAAGAAGAGGCCGAGTATACCGCGCCTGAAGAGAGCGGGGAGACGAGCGAAATGGCCGCGCCGGAAAGTGATAGTGATGATGAAGATGAGGAGGAGGCATAAACAGCCATGGTCTCAGGTATAATCAGACCCGTAAATATCGAAGAGGAGATGAAAAGCTCCTACCTCGATTACGCTATGAGCGTCATCGTATCCCGTGCCTTGCCAGATGTGCGTGATGGGCTGAAGCCAGTGCACCGCCGTATCCTCTATGCCATGGACGGTATCGGGCTGCGGCACAACGCCGCCCATAAGAAAAGCGCCCGTATCGTCGGCGAGGTGCTGGGCAAGTACCATCCCCACGGCGATACCTCGGTCTATGACGCCATGGTGCGCATGGCACAGGACTTCTCCATGCGCTATCTGCTCGTTGACGGCCAAGGCAACTTCGGCAGCATGGACAATGACCCGCCGGCAGCCATGCGCTACACCGAAGCACGGCTTACCGAAATCGCCGAGCAGATGCTGGCGGACATTGACAAAGACACTGTTGACATGGTGCCGAACTTCGATAACAGCCTGCAGGAGCCCTCGGTCCTGCCCACTCGCCTGCCCAACCTGCTGGTCAATGGCAGCGCCGGCATCGCCGTGGGCATGGCCACTAACATCCCCCCGCACAACCTGACTGAGGTCTGCGAGGCCGTCATCCATCTGGTTGACCACCCGGAAGCTACCGTTGATGAGCTTCTCCAGTTTGTGAAAGGGCCTGATTTCCCCACTGCCGGCATCGTGATGGGCTTGGACGGTATCAGGAACGCCTATGCCACCGGCCACGGCAAGATTGTCATCCAGGCCAAGACAGAGGTCACGGATGCCTCTGAGACAGGCCACCGGCAGATACTGGTCACCGAGATGCCTTACCAGACTAACAAGGCGGCCCTGGTGGAAAGAATCGCCGAGCTGGTCAAGGACAAGAAAATCAGCGGCATTAGCGACCTGCGCGATGAGTCCGACCGGCATGGCATACGTGTGGTCATTGAGCTGAAGCGGGAAGCCCAGCCCCAGCAGGTGCTGAACAGCCTTTACAAATACACCGCGCTTCAGTCCACCTTCTTCGTGAATATGCTGGCCCTTGTTGATGGCCAGCCGCGCGTTATCAGCTTGAAGGAAGCCCTTCAGTTCTTCATCAGTTTCCGCCAAGATGTCATTACCCGGCGTTCGCAGTTCGACCTTAAGGTTGCGAGAGCTAGGGAACACATTCTGCAGGGACTGAAGATTGCCCTCGACAATATTGACGAGGTTATCAGGACTATCAGGGAGTCCAAAACGGCGGAGGAAGCCCGTCAGAACCTGATTACCCGCTTTGCTCTGAGCGAGCCACAGGCACAGGCCATTCTGGAAATGCAGCTGCGCCGGCTGGCTAACCTGGAGCGGCAGAAGATACTGGACGAGCTGGCGGAGGTCCTCCAGAATATCGCCTACCTGGAAGACTTATTGGCCAACCCGGAGAAACTGCGTAGCGTCATCAAAGAAGAGACAACCGGGCTAAAGACCAAATTCGGTGACCAGCGACGCACCGAGATTAGCCTGCAAGGCGTGACCGAGTTTCGTCTGGAGGACCTGATTCCGCACCAGAGAGTCGCCGTAACGCTCAGCGACCGTGGTTTTATCAAGCGTGTCCCTTCCCGCACCTATACACCCCAGCACCGTGGCGGTAAGGGCATCATCGGCATGGTTACCAGGGAAAACGATGCCGTGCGCCTGCTCACGGTAGCGGATACCCATGATAACCTGCTCTTCTTTACCAACCGGGGCAAGGTCTTCCGCACCAGGTGCTATGAAATCCCGTCTGATGCCTCGCGCACAGCCAAAGGCACGGCGGTGGTCAACCTCTTCCCCATTGCTGAGGGCGAGAAAATCACGGCCATGATACCGGTAACCGAGATGAAGCCTGAGGTGTCCCTGGTCATGGCCACCCGCCTGGGTGAGGTGAAAAAGACACACTCCAACTACTTCGCCTCAGTGCGCAGCAACGGGCTGATCGCCATGGACCTGGAGAAGTATGATGAGCTGGTCGCCGTCGGTCTGGCCACCGACCTCGATGAGGTGCTGCTGATAACCCGGAAAGGGCAGTCCATCAGGTTCAAGGTACCCAGTCTGCGCTCCAGCTCCCGGACAAGCGGCGGCGTCCGCGGTATTCGCCTATCCGGTGACGACCAGGTTATCGGGATGGACGTAGTCCATCCGGTGACGTTCTTGCTGATTGTGAGCGAAAACGGCTATGGGAAGCTGACGCGGGTCGAGGAGTACCCCGGCCAACATCGTGCCGGTGTTGGCGTGAGGACGCTCAAGGTCACGGACAAGACCGGCGCGGTGGCCGCCGCCCGGCTGGTCACTCCCACGCAGCAGCTCATGATAATCTCGGCGGAGGGCATTGTCATCAATACGCCGGTCCGGGAAAAGGACCCGCGCCATGGAATACCTGTCCGCCGCCGCACCACGCAGGGCGTCCGCCTCATGCGCCTGGATAAGGGCGATAAAGTGGTGGCCATTGCCTGCTTTGAGTAGCTAATGAATCCGTTCGCCCTGTATGCCCTTTTACTGGCAGGGGAAGGGGGAATAAATGCTTAAGGTAAGGTAACTATCCCTTGACAGTAGGTAAATGGGCCCCTCGTTTGAAGCTAAAGGGCTGAATCGGGCCACAGGATGAGTGTTTGTGATCTTGTGAGATGTAACCGCCGTATTCCCTGAATCAATTCCAACTACGTTATCCATGGCATCCTGATTTTCAAAGCCGATAGCAACGATCGCCCCTTCCCCTAACGAAGTGAACCTCAAACCGACCAGCCCCACTCCCGGCCACCCTTTTGAGGTTCACTTTGTCCACACCACCCCTTGTCTTCCTTAGATTAGGTCCGGCATGACATCTTCCTTAAGTGACTACTACCTCTCAAGGAGATACCAATGCCGAACATCAATACTATACTCGACCAGCACGTTGTTTTCCAGTGTGAATGCATCGACCGCTTGTACCTCAATGCTTATATCCCGATATTGCAACTCCCCTGCCACCTGGTGAACTTTCTGATCAAGCACCTCGACCCGTCACCACCCCAGTCTAACTCCCGGCTGGCTCAGGCCTGGCACCGCTTCGACCAGGCACTCGACTCCTTCATCCATGATGCCAGGCTCGCCCCCCTGACAAAACTTGACTCATTTGTTAACTTCTGGCCCACACAAGCTGGGCTAGTTAATGCGTTTGTATTAGTAACAAACCGCGGGACTCCAAGGTGCAGTATTAGTTACCACTTCTTAACTTTACACCGTCTACCAGCTTCCGGCTGGCGGACCTTTCTTGAATTCGACAAGCTCAATACCAAGGCCGCAGGCGCTCTTGGGAAGTATCATACACTCATAACAGTCCTTAAAACCGAGTTTGTCAAAGCCTGTAGGTCCCATATCCATCTTATCGCTGACCTGGACGCCCTTGGCACGTAGCTCAGCTATCGCTTCGTCAATGTTTTCGACTTCCAGAGAGACCACAATATACCTGGGGGCGAGCTTTCTGGTGCTTCTGCCTAATGGCAACTGGTCGTCTATGCCCTGGATAAGCTCCAGGCGGTAAGGCTCCTCACTGCCCAACCAGGCGCCCCGGGCACGGAAGCCAAAATGCTTACCGTGGGGCATTTCTGGTGCCATGTTGGCCCCCAGGACATCCCGGAAGAACGCAACAGCTTCATCCAGATTTACCACCGCGGCATTGTCACAGAGCAAGCGTTTGATTTTCATCATCCCTCCTTATCTTCTGGCGGCAAAATCACCGTACCCGATGTATGACTCTTTGTCACATCCTAGAATACTCTTTCCAGCGTATCTTTTATGTCTTGGTAAGTAAATACCGGTCCGTCCAGGCACACGCGTTTCAAGCCCATCATGCAATGACCGCATATTCCCATGCCGCACTGCATTCGCCTCTCGAATGATAGGAGGAGTTGCTCTTCATCAAAACCCACATCGAGAAGTTTTGCAGTTGCGGATTTCAGCATAGGGCCAGGGCCGCAAATGAAGGCGCTGGTGTTTAATGGATTCAGCTTGATATCATCAACTAGCAGAGTCACCACGCCCACTCTCCCCTGCCATTCGCTATCAGGCTTATCTACCGTTAACGTCACCCCCAGCCCCTCACCTTGTCCCCGTTTGCCCTTCCAGGCAGACAGAGTTTCCCTAAAAAGTATCAATTCTGGAGAAGCAGCACCATACAGTAATTCCACGTCGCCATATTCATCTCGATGTTTGAGCAAATAATGCGCCGCGTACTTCAGAGGGCTAAGACCTATTCCTCCCGCAATCAGGATGATATTCCTCTTTACCACCTTCTTAACGGGAAAACCGTTGCCAAAAGGCCCCCGGACACCGATGGTAGCGTTGGCAGGTAACGTCATAAGTTTTCGAGTGGCTTTACCCATCTCACGCACAGTAATTTGAAAATAGCCCTTCTTGGAGTCAATAACTTCTGAAACGCTGACGGGGAATTCACCATAGCCAAATACGGATACCTCGATAAACTGTCCGGGTACGCAGTCAAAAGGCCGTTCGTTCTTAAAGGAGATTGTAAAGGTTTTGGCCTCGGGGCTCTCTACATTCACATCTCTTATTAGAGCCAGTCCAGGTAGGTAAGGGTTTTTCACTTATCAATCACTCCTGTAATCCATGGAGGGCGTCTCTCAGGTCTATTCCGGACGGGCAGAACCTAATACACCGTCCACAGCCCACACAAAACATTTCAGCATACCTGATTGCTGTATAGTAGAATTTATCATACAGCCTATGCTTGAATCTCGAACTCTTTTTCTCTCGAGGGTCAAGTCCACCTGCCATTCTGGCAAAACGCTCAAAGTGACAGGAGTCCCATACCCGGACGCGCCTACCCTCCGTTAAGTCCACATTAGTCTTATCTAACACCGCAAAACAATGGCAAGTGGGGCAAACCATGTTACAGGTGCCGCCGTGCTAACAAGGTCTTCATAGCACAGCATATCTGGCTGCCTGTCATCTATCGCGATTATGTGCTGGACTGTGGCAAGCTGGGGCAGCATGACGCGGGCCATTTCAACATACCGACTGCCCACGAGCAGTGCCTTCGCCACGGCATTGCCCAGCATATAGACCAGCTCCTCCGGCTTGGCCCGAAAGTTGAGCGGCACCATGATGGCACCGAGCCTGGCAATGGCGAAGTAAGCCTCAATGTACTGCGGGCAGTTCACCTGCAATATGGCCACAATATCGTTTTGGCCGATGCCAAGCCCGGCGAGGGCACTGGCCAGCCGGTTAGCCCGCTCGTTGGTCTGAGCGAAAGACTGGCGCCGGCCTTCAAAGACGATGCAGTCACGCTCAGGGCAGATGGCAGCCGAAATAGTGAGGAAGTCTGTTGTGTTCATCCCTTTAGCTGATATTACCTTATGTTGGAGAAAGTCTGCAAGGCGGCCTGCCGAGGGGCTTTTTGAAAGACATAAGCGGGCAGGCCGCTTTTCAGACCCAGCCCCTGGTCAAGAGGCATGACTGGTCAAGAAGATGGAAAAGAGCAGTTTCGCACTTTGAAAAGCTGTGCTAAAGACCCTTCACGTTTTTGGTTGCATTCATGACCAGCACATGAACTCTTCATCTTATTGTTAAATGACAATCATCGTCCGTCTTTCGGTCCAGTTCGTGGCGAATCCGCATACAACGCCAGGCGGCGATGCTTGTAGGTTGCTGCTTGTGCTTGTGATGCTTGGGAAGACTGTAACACATTAGGCT
>JACQTX010000223.1 GCA_016210585.1 Chloroflexota bacterium | reverse complement strand
TACCTGGGACGCCACAACGGTATCTATGATGCTCCCCGTGAGGTGCTGAAGAGCATCCCCGGTCTGGAGCTTGTCGAGATGCGGGACTTCCGCGAGACGAGCATGTGCTGTGGTGGTGGCGGGGGTGGCATCTGGCTGGAGACCAAGAAGGGAGAAAGGCTCTCCGATGCCCGGCTGGAGCAAGCCATTGAGGTGCAGGCCAGTACACTGGCCCTCGGCTGCCCCTACTGCATGCTCAACTTTGATGATAGCGTCCTGACCACCAACAAAGAAAACGTTATCCAGGTTAAGGATATTACCGAGCTTCTCCAGGAGGCTCTGTAATTATGGTAACACAGGCAAAACAGCAAGCTAGCACTCAACCCGTGGTTAAGACGAAGACCGGCGATGTCCTGATCCTCGGTGCCGGGGTCGCCGCTATCCAGGCCGCGCTAGACCTGGCCAACGAGGGCTTCAAGGTCTTCCTGGTGGACAAGGCAGCTGCCATCGGTGGCAAGATGGCCCAGCTTGATAAGACCTTCCCCACCAATGACTGCTCCATGTGCATCCTCTCTCCCAAGTTCGTTGAGGTGGACCGGCATCCTAATATCGAGATTATTACCCTGGCCGAGATTGACGCCGTTGAGGGGGAGCCGGGCAACTTCAAGGTCATGATGACCAAGAAACCCCGCTACGTCAGAGAGGAGCTGTGCCTGGGCTGTCCGACCTGCGTCCGGTACTGCCCGGTCAAGATTCCTGATAAATATAATCAGAACCTGTCAACAGTCAGGGCCATCTATGTGCCCTTTAACCAGGCCGTGCCCAACCGCATGGTCATTGACCCCGTTGCCTGTCTCTACTTCCAGCGCAAGTGCAAGAGCTGTGTGCCCGTCTGCAAGCTGAAGGCCATTGACTTCACTATGAAGGCAGAGAAGATTGAGGCCAGCGTGGGCGCCATCATCTTGTCGCCGGGCTATGAGACCTTTGACCCCAAGCCACGCGGCGATTTTGGCTACGGGCGCTATAAGAATGTGGTCACCAGCCTCGACTATGAACGGATGCTCAGCGCCTCCGGCCCCTATGCGGGTGAACTGCGGCGCCCCTCTGACGGCAAGCCGCCCAAGAAGATAGCCTGGCTCCAGTGCGTCGGGTCGCGGCAGGTGACACCGGGCGGCAATAGCTACTGCTCTTCCGTCTGCTGCATGTATACCACCAAGCAGGCCATCCTGACGAAAGAGCATGACGCCTCGGTTGAGGCGACTATTTTCAACAATGACATCCGGGCCTATGGCAAGGACTTTGAGCGTTTCTACCAGAGAGCACAGAGCATGCCCGGCGTCCGCTACATCCGCAGCTACGTCACTGCTGGCCGGGAAATACCGAATACCAAAAACGTCACCATAAAATATGCCCTGGACAGCGGCGAGGTGAAGGAAGAGGAGTTCGACCTGGTCGTCCTGTCCATTGGCATGGCGCCGCCCGCCGAGGTCGAGAAGCTGGCCGGCAAGCTAGCAATCGAGCTTAACAGCCACCATTTCTGCAAGACCGGCGAATACAGCCCGGTAGAGACCTCCCGTCCGGGGATTTTTGCCAGCGGGGCCTTCCGCGGGCCGATGGATATCCCGGAGTCCGTCCTGTCTGGAAGCGGTGCCGCCGCCCTCTGCGGTCAGCTTCTGGCCGACCGCCGGGGCAAGCTGGCCCGGGAAAAAGTATATCCCGAGGAGCGCGATACTATTAGCGAAGAGCCGCGTATAGGTGTCTTTGTCTGCCACTGCGGCACCAATATCGCCAGCGTGGTTGATGTCAGCCAGGTGGCCAAGTATGCCGCCACTCTGAGCAATGTGGCTTATGCCGAGGATACTCTTTTCGCCTGCTCCATTGATTCCAACCGGCACATTGCCGATATGGTGAAGGAAAAGAAGCTGAACCGCGTCATTATTGCGGCCTGCACGCCACGGACCCATGAGCCTCTGTTCCAGGAGACCATGCGCGAGGCCGGGCTAAATAAACATCTCTTCATCATGGCCAATATCCGCGAGCACTGCTCCTGGGTGCACTCCAGGGAGCACGACAAGGCCACCCAGAAATCGAAGGACCTTATCCGCATGGCGGTGGCCCGGGCGATGCGGGCCCGGCCCCTGCAAGAACTGGAGACGCCTATCATAAAGGCGGCACTGGTCATCGGTGGCGGCATCGCTGGCATGACGAGCGCCCTCAACCTGGCCAACCAGGGTTTTGAGGTGCAGCTACTGGAGAAGAGTGCCCAGCTGGGCGGCATGGCACGGCGCATCCACCACACCCTGGAATCCACCGATGTGCAGGAGTACTTGGCCGGTCTTATTGAGGAGGTCTCGCAGCACCCCCTGATTCATGTCACCACGCAGGCCACTATTATCGAAGGCTCCGGCTACGTGGGCAACTTTGTCACCAAGGTGATGACGCCGGAAGGCGTGGCGGAAATCAAGCACGGCGTGACCATCATCGCCACCGGGGCTGAGGAATACAAGCCCGCCGAGTACCTCTACGGCAAGGATGATCGGATAATGACGCTCCTGGAGCTGGAGGAGCGGCTGGCCCGGAACGACCCGAAGGTGGCCGAGGCCAAGAGCGTGGTCATGGTCCAATGTGTCGGCTGCCGCAACAAGGACAGGCCCTATTGCAGCCGGGTGTGCTGCGGCCAGGCCATCAAGTCCGCCCTCAAGCTGAAGGAAGCCAACCCGGAAAGGGATGTCTATATTATTTTCCGGGATATGATGACCTATGCCTTCAAGGAAGACGCCTATCGTGAGGCGGCTGACCGCGAGGTGCGCTTCATCCGCTATACCCCGGAAAACCCGCCGCAGGTCGAGGTCGCTGATGGCAATGTGCTGAGGGTTACGGCCCTTGACCCGGTGCTGGGTAAGCAGATTGCCCTTGATGCTGATATTGTGGCGCTGGCGGCAGCCGTGGTGCCTTCGGAGTCGAACAGCGAAATCTCCCGACTCTTCAAGGTGCCGCTGAACCAGGACGGCTTCTTCATGGAAGCCCACGTCAAGCTAAGACCAGTGGACTTCGCCGCGGAAGGCATCTTCCTCTGCGGCACGGCACATTACCCCAAGTATATCTCGGAGACCATCGCCCAGGCCTACGGGGCGGCCAACCGGGCAGCGACTATCCTGTGCCAGGACAAGGTGCGCGCCGCCGGCATCATCGCCGAGATAGACAAAGACAAATGCAATGCCTGCGGTCTGTGCATCCAGGCCTGCTACTTCGGCGCTATCTCACGCGATGGCTCCGAGAGGGGCGTCTCCGAGGTGAATCCCATCCTGTGCAAAGGCTGCGGCAACTGCGCCGTGGTCTGCCCTTCCAAGGCGTGCAAGGTGGAAGGCTTCAGCACCGAGCAGATCATATCCCAGATTGAGGCGTGTATTTAGACGCTTGGCGATAGAAATATGGCAAGAGAGAAGGGAAATTCTAAATCCTAAATCCGAAGCACGAAACAAATTCAAATTACTAAAATCCAAAACGTTTCAAACATTTGAATTTTGAGTCTTTTGATATTGTTTCGGATTTCGGATCTAGTGCTTAGGATTTTGCTCGGGTTAACCCAAACTTAGTGTCAGAGACGTAGGATGGATGCAGTCCAGGATAGGACTTTTGAACCGAAGATAGTGGGCTTCCTCTGCAACTGGTGCACCTATGCCGGTGCGGACCTGGCGGGAGTGAGCCGTCTGCAATACCCGGCCAATGTGCGTGTCATCCGGGTGATGTGCTCGGCGGCTGTTGACCCGGTCTTTGTGATGAAGGCCTTGCTCGGCGGTGCTGACGGCGTCTTTGTTGGCGGCTGCCACCTCGGTGACTGCCACTATACCCGCGGCAACTACTTCACCCGCCGGCGGGTGGCTATGGTCAAGAAGCTACTGGAGGTCATCGGCCTGGAGCCGGAGCGGTTAGAGCTGGAGTGGATTTCGGCATCAGAGGGTGCCCGCTTCGCCGAGGCCATGCGGGACTTCACGCAGAAGATAAAGGCTCTCGGCCCCAATCCGGTGAAGGAACGAAAGGTAAGCTAGTGACGTCTAGGTGAAGTGTCATTGCGAGACCATCCGCCCTGAGCCTGTCGAAGGGCGGAGGCGAAGCAATCTCACACGATATGGGCATGGGATTGCTTCGTCGCTACGCTCCTCGCAATGACAGTCTGGTGTGCTGATTAGAAAGAATAGCCATGACAAAGTGCAATGAGATAGTCCAGGACATCGTCCGCAGCATGCTGCGGGCAAAGCTGGTGGATGAGGTGGTGGCCTTCGGACGGGGCATCAACGAGTCAGACATTGTCCCGCTCTTCATCACCGATGAAAAAGACGCGGAAAAGATAGTAACCATCTCTTACTACCCGTGCAGTCTGGCCAAGCTGGTAGCCCTCTACGGCGACCGGAACAAGAAGATTGGCCTCGTGCTCCGCCCCTGTGACGCCCGGTCGCTGGTGGAGCTGGCCAAACGGCAGCAGGTAAACCTGGCAAACATATACTCTATCGGTATTGAGTGCTACGGCGTAGTGCGGGCCGGCAGCAATAGCCACCAGGTCTATATCTTTCCGGATACGGTACAGATGGACGGCGAGACGAAGCCCCTGGCTGAAGATGTGCTCGCCCCCAACTGCCGCCGCTGTGAATACATGGTGCCCACCATGACGGATGTCGCTGTGCGGCTGTTGCCAGATGGCGGCTGCCTAGTGGATGCTAACACAGAAAAAGGACAGGCCGTGCTCGAAGCCGCCAGTATCGCTGTTACCGATATGCCGGCATTAGACCTGACGGCGCTGAAGGAGAGGGCGGCCCGCTGGAAGGAAAAGGACTTCGGCGAACTGAAGAAGATGGCGGCCAAGGACCGGCTCCACTACTGGCTCGCCCAGTGGGAGAAGTGCATCAAGTGCTACGGCTGCCGTAACGCCTGCCCCATCTGCTACTGCAAGGAGTGCTACCTGGAGCCGGAGAAGCAAATCGTCAAGAACGAGGCGCTGCCGCCGGAGGCGCTCTTCCACGTGGGCCGGTTACTCCACGTAGGGGATAGCTGCACGGATTGCGGGCAGTGCGAGGCAGCCTGCCCTATGGGCATACCCGTCTCCAAGCTCTACCATATGTTGTATGAGGAGCTAAGCCCGCTCTTTGACTACGAGTCTGGCTTTGACCTGGCCACACTGCCGCCGGTCTCTACGATTAGCGATAAGGATTTAACAAAGACGGGGGTTACCCTTGACTGAGTTTGTGCCAACCATCTGCCCCTATTGCGGTGCCGGCTGCGGCGTGCTGCTGCTGGTGAAGGACGGGAAAGTCACTACAACCACGCCCTGGGCCGAACACCCGGTCGGTGAGGGCCGGCTCTGCATGAAGGGCTGGTATGCCCACGAGTTCATCTACTCTCCGGACCGGCTGACCAAGCCCTTGCTTAAGGTGGGCGACTCTTTCCAGGAGACAAGCTGGGAGAATGCCCTGAAAGTCATCGCCGAGAAGCTGAGCGAGGCTAAAGCCAAAGACGGGCCGGACTCCCTGGCCTTCCTCTCCTCAGCCAAGTGCACCAACGAGGAGAACTACCTGCTGCAGAAGTTCGTCCGCGAGGTCATCGGCACCAATAACATTGACCACTGCGCCCGCCTCTGCCACGCCTCCACCGTTACCGGGCTGGGCACGGCCTTCGGCAGCGGCGCCATGACCAATGATATCGCGGACATCCCGCAATCGGACTGCGTCTTTGTGATTGGCTCGGATACCATGTCGCAGCACCCGCTGGCAGCACGGCGCATCATACTGGCCAAGGAAATGGGTGCCAAACTCATAGTGGCTGACCCGCGGCGCGTGCAGACCGCCCGCTTTGCCGATTTGCACCTCAAACTCAGGCCGGGCACCAATGTAGCCCTGCTTAACGGCATAATGAAGTCCATCCTCGACCACGGCTGGGAGAACAAGGCCTTCATCGAGGAGCGGACGGAGGGCTTTGCCGAGCTGAAAGCCGTCCTGGATACCGTTTCCCTGGATGAAGCGGAGAAAATCACCGGCGTGCCCAAGGCCGATATTGAGAAGGCCGCCGAGCTTTATGCCACGTCCAAGGCTAGCTGCATTATCTACGCCATGGGCATTACCCAGCATACCACCGGCACCAATAACGTCCTATCCATCGCCAACCTGGCCATGCTCACCGGCAACATCGGGCGGCCGGGGACGGGCGTCAATCCCTTACGCGGGCAGAACAACGTGCAGGGCTCCTGCGATATGGGAGCGCTGCCCGACCTGCTGCCCGGGTACCAACGGGTGACCGATGAGGCCAAGCGTAAGAAGGTAGCCGAGGCCTGGGGTTTACCTGACCTGCCCACACAGCCCGGCCTGACTTTAATTGAGATCATGGAGGCCATTCACGCCGGCAAGGTCAAGACCATGTTCATCATGGGGGAAAACCCGGTTGTCTCTGACCCGGATATTACCCACGTGGAAGAGGCCCTGAACAAGCTCGATTTCCTGGTGGTGCAGGACATGTTCCTGACCGAGACCGCCCGTCTGGCAGATGTTGTACTACCAGCGGCATCCTGGGCGGAGAAGGAAGGCACCTTCACCGGCACCGGCCGGCGGGTGCAGGTCTTAAGACAGGCGATTGCGCCTCTCGGCGAGTCCAAACCGGACTGGCAGATTATCGGCGAGCTAGCCAGAGCCATGAATGCCGAAAAGGGCTTCATCTTTGCTTCGCCCAAAGAGATTTTTGAGGAGCTGCGCAAGGTGACGCCGCAGTATGCCGGCATGGACTATGCCCGCCTGAGCCAGCCCCAAGGCTTGCAGTGGCCCTGCCCGGCGGAAGACCATCCCGGCACGCCCATTTTGCATACCAAGCAGTTTACACGCGGCAAGGGCAAGTTCCACGCTATCCCTTACCAGGCGCCGGCGGAAAGCCCTGATGCTCAGTTCCCGCTCATCCTGACCACCGGGCGGGTGATGACGCAGTGGCACACGCGGAGCATGACCGGACGCTCGCCCTCACTCAACGCTGAGTTCCCGGAAGGCTTTGTCGAAATAAACCCGCAGGACGCCAAGAAGTTCAAGATAAACGATAAGGGACTGGTGGAGGTCAGCTCGCGGCGGGGCAAAATCAAGACGCGGGCCAGGGTGACGGACAAGGTTGTCCCCGGCGTGGTCTATATCCCGATGCACTACGTTGAGGCCGCCGCCAACCGCCTCACCAACAGCAGGTTTGACCCGCAGGCCAAAATTCCCGAGCTAAAGGTCACCGCTGTAGCCATCAAGCCGGCGTAGCCTCACCTCAGCCTACTCGTATCCAACGAGTTTCAAGAGCTGTGCGGGCGTGACGATGCGTATGTCCGCCTCTGCCGCTATCTCCGGATTCTCCAGGAAGTGATTGTCACCCGTAACGAAGTAGTCGGGTTTGGCTGCCATCATCGCCCCCAGGACAGTGGCATCCCCGATGGATAGTCTGCTTGCCAGACGGTCTATTTCTTCCGGCGCGGGGTCCGCAACAATTTCGGGTGTGGTGCTTACCAGCAGTCTTCTCAGGGCAGGAAGGGCTCCGGGGACTTTTTCCTTGATGGTGCGTATCACATCTTCAAGCACCTGTTGTGACAGGACAATGCCTATTTTGCCCCTGATGAAATGTTCGAGTATGACACCGGGCGCTCCCGCCGGGGAATAAAGCCCCGAAAAAACAACGTTGCTATCCAGAAAAACACGCAGCCTAGGCTTTGGCACGGGAGCGCTCTCTGGCTATTTCTTCCCGAACCCGGTGCCCAGCTTTCTGAAGCTCTTCTTCGGTAATGCCGGAACGCTGGAAAGCCTGTTGAATTTCCTTCAGCGCCTCCAGAGCTACATTTTTTCGCGGCCTGGCAATAAGGGTGGCGTCTTCAACCGTCAGCTCCAGCACGTCACCCGGCCCAATCCCAAGCTGCTCGCATATCTTCCTGGGAAGGGTTACCTGGCGTTTTGGACGGAGCATCACGCCCATCTTCTTCTCAGCCATGCTAACTATCCTTGTTATAATTCGGATGTCTGACATCCAACATCTTATTATCCTGCTGTTATGCGCCTCTGTCAATAGCTAATGAGCTGGAACTGACTGACATCTACCAGCCCCCGGTCGGTCAGCCTCAGCTCCGGGATGACGGGCAACGCCAGAAAGGACAGGGTGGCGAAGGGCGCTGGCAGCCTGGCACCCAGGTCCTTGGCGGCCTTGTCCAGTGCCTCATGTTTGGCCACGACTGTCTCCAACGGCTCAGGCGAAAGCAGCCCGGCGATGGGCAGGGAGAGGCTGGCCAGGACCTTGCCATTGGCGGCCACCACCAGGCCCCCCTGCAGCCGCTCGATTTCTTTGACGGCGGCAAAGATATCTGCATCACTGGCCCCCACGGCGACGATATTATGGGAATCATGGGCCACGGAGGAGGCCAGGGCACCCCTTTTTAGACCAAATCCGGTGACCAGCCCCAGCCCCATGTTGCCAGTGGCCCTGTGCCGCTCCACCACAACTAATTTGAGGATGTCACGCCCGGTATCCGGGACGGCCGCCCCGTTGGCCGTCTTGACCTTTTCCAGGCGTTTACGGGTGATTATCTGGCCGGGGACTATTTCAATCACCGGCACCGTTTCTGCCGAAACATGCAACGCCAGGGCATTCGGGGAAAAGGGCTTTATATGCACCGTGCCCGTCAGCGCGCGGGCAGGACGTCGCGGCTGCGGGAAGACCGGTCTGCCCTGCCTGGCGACCAGGTGGCCCTGGTAGAAGACCATCTCCGGGTGCAAATTTACCAGGTCATCCAGCACGATGAGGTTAGCCCGATAGCCCGGGGCGATGGCCCCCAGCCCGTCCAGCTTGAAATAGGCGGCGGTATTGATGGTGGCCATACGGATGGCCCGTATGGGGTCAAGCCCACGCCGGACTGCCTGACGTACTACAGCGTCTATATCACCTTCCCGGAGCAGATCGGCACAGCTACGGTCGTCAACCACCAGCAAGCAGCGCGGGTAGGTATTATCGGTGACCAGAGGCAGCAGCGTTGCCAGGTTTTTCTCCGAGGATCCCTCTCTGATCATGATGTGCATGCCCCGGCGCAGCTTCTCCCTGGCCTCCTCCAGGCGGACGGACTCATGGTCAGAGCCTATGCCAGCGGCGATGTAGGCATTGAGGTCTCTGCCGCTGACGCCGGGAGCATGACCATCAACAACCTTATCCTTGGCCAGGTCAATCTTGTCCAGTATATTAGCGTCAGCCGCGAGCACGCCGGGGAAGTTCATGACCTCCCCCAGGCCGATGCAACCCTTCCAGCGCAATAGCTGACGAATGTCCCCGGCCCCGATGCTCGCCCCGGAGGTCTCCAGATGCGTCGCCGGCACGCAGGAGGGTGCCATCAGAAAGAGATCGAGCGGCAGGCGGCGGGCGTAGCTCATGACATATTTGATGCCGACCGGCCCGCAGACATTGGCGATCTCGTGCAGGTCGGTGACTACGGCCAGCGTCCCGCGGGGGACGACGGCGCGGGCATACTGGCCGATGTCCAGCAGCGAGCTCTCCACGTGGGTATGCCCATCAATGAAGGCCGGGGCTACATATTTCCCCTTCAGGTCAATCACCTGCCGGGCTTCATGATAGTCACCAATGCCGGCGATTCTATCCACGCAAATGGCAATGTTGCCCGGTTCAATCTCACCACTAAAGACATTGACTATCCGGCAGTTGGCTAGGATAAGGTCAGCCGGCGCCTTGCCCCTGGCTACAGAGACCAAGAGATTGTCCATGTGTTGCCTCCTTTTTGAAGAAGAGAATAAGGCAAATCAGGCTGGTGCAAAGGCATTGACCACATACATATTTTGTCATTGCTTATCTGAAAACGCTGTGGACCTCCGGAGATACCAGTGGCAATACTTGCTGTGGTAAATGACTAGTTGCGTTGACACTTAATAACACCAGACACCCCCTGTCATACTTTCTCTGTTCTATCGTATCATTTTAGTAGAGAATAGAGATGCCGTGCTGATCCACAAACCGGAAAAGGAGGCCTGAGATGAGTTACCTCAAAAGCAAGCCGCCACACTTCTTCGATAGACTATTTTACACTATTTCCCGCCCATTATTTAGTCCCGGAATGCCGCAACCGAGGCTGAAAGGCAAGACGCTGGCGGTGATCGTTGTCCTTGCCCTCGCCATGTTTGCCTCCCTCGTGCTGGCCTGTGTCGCCGTGGACGCCCCCAAGAGCTATATGGCAGTGATGCCCAGGGTCATGGCCAGCGGCAGCCAGGCTGCCGTTTCGCTTACCCTGCTTAACAATGACAGGCTGGGGCGGGATAATGTCGCCGTCACGCTGTTGCAGCAGGGCAAAGAAATCTTAAGCGCCAGCCAGAGCATCAACGGCAAGGGCACCATTGCGCTGGACCTGCCCAAACTGCCGGAGGGCGACTACGAAATCAAGGTAAAGGGCACCAGCTTCGAGGGCAAGGCTCAGGTCAGGATTGAGAACAACTTCCTTGTCTTCCTGGAGACGGACAAACCAATCTATAAGCCCGGCCAGACCATCCATATCCGGGCCATGCTGCTCGATGCCGAGCTGAAGCCGGTGAGCGAGGCAGTGACCATCGAAGCCCTGGACGCCAAGGGCATCAAGATTTTCCGCAGCGAGACTCGCACCGATGAGTTCGGCATGGCCGGCCTCGATCTACCCATTTCCAACGAGCCAAACCTGGGCACCTGGAAGCTGACGGCGTTGTCAGGGAAGGCGAAAACCCAGCTTGACGTAAAGGTAGAGAAATATGTCCTGCCCAAGTATGAGGTCAAGCTGGACCTGGCCAAGGACTGGTTCCTGGTCAATGAAGCCATCCCGGGCAAGGTAGCCGCAGAGTATAGCTTCGGCAAACCGGTGCAGGGTGAGCTGGAAATCAAGGCCTCCCGCTATGTCGGCGAGTGGCGTCAGTTCGCCGTTGTCACCAAAGCCATTGACGGTGAGACCGATTTCAGCCTGCCCGCGGTCGGCTATGTTGCCGGGACGCCGGCCGGCGGCGGCATGGGTAACGTCATGCTCGATGTCGTGGTGCGGGAGAAGTCCACCGGCTACGAAGAGAAGACCAACCGGCTGCTGACCATCGCCCAGACGCCGCTCAGGATACAGCTTATCCCGGAGAGCGCCGTCTTCAAGCCCGGCCTGCCCTTCAATTTCTTACTCATCACGGAGACGCCGGACAACAAGCCGGTCGAGACTACGGTCAAGCTGCATCTTTCCTTCCTGGGCAACGAGTTCCAGGAAGTGGGTCAAGCGGACAAAGAGGTCAAGACTGTCAAGGGGAAAGCCCTCATTGAGGTGACGCCACCCGAAAAGAGCGTGTCCCTGACCGCACAGGTAGATGCCGAGGGGGCTTCCGCCACCAAGACCATTACCGCTTCCTACTCGCCTTCGGGGAACTTCATCCAGCTGGAGCAAATTAGCGAGGGGACGCCGCAGATTGGCGAAGAGATCCGCTTCCAGGTCCATTCGACCAAGCAGGCGGCGAACTTCTACTACGAGGTCATCGGCCGCGGCAAGGTGGTATTCTCCGATTTCACTAAGAGCCGGGAGATAGCTATTACGGCGACCCCCCTCATGGCGCCGACCGCTAAGCTCCTGGTCTATCAGGTCCTGCCCAATAGCGAGGTCGCGGCGGACTACCTGTCCTTCAATGTTGATGCCCAGTATCCCCAGGCCGTGAAGGCCGGTTTCAGCACGGCAGAAGCCGCCCCCGGCGAAGAGGTCAATGTGAACGTGGAAACGGAGGGTGTCGCCAAGGTGGGCATCGCCGTTGTGGACAAATCGGTCTTTATCCTGGCCGAGAACCGGCTGAACCTGAAGCAGGTCTTTGATGAGCTGGAGAAGCTTTACATGAAGCCCCAGGCGGAGATACACGAAGCCAACTTCCTCCCGGTCATCACCACCAAGGGGGCCGCGGACATATTCAAGGACGCCGGCGTGGTGGTGCTGAGCAATAGCGATATCCCGGGAGGCAAGGAGTACCAGTCCAGCCGGGGTCGGCTCTTCGGAGGCATTGCCATGGCTGAGAAGGGTGCGCCGCCACCTATGACGGCGCTGGCCACGCCAGTGCCGATGCCTGTGCCGGCACCAGCCGCGCCACAGATGAGCACCGCCGACCAGAGCGCCGGATTGGCCGAGGTGCAGCGCGTGCGGCAGTTCTTCCCGGAGACCTGGCTCTGGCAGGATATCGTCACTGACGCCAGCGGCAAAGGCTCCTTCAAGGTGGCGGTGCCGGACAGCATTACTACCTGGATGCTGAGAGCGGTGGCCATATCCAAGAGCAAGGGCCTGGGTGTGGCCGAAGGCCAGCTTAAGGCCTTCCAACCCTTCTTCGTGACGGTGGACCTGCCCTACTCGGCCATCCGCGGCGAGGAGTTCCCGGTGAGCGTGGCCATCTATAACTACCTGGACCAGCCCCAGAGCGTCCAGGTGGACATTGAGCGTGCGGACTGGTTCGACCTGCTGGATGATACCACCAAGAAGCTGGACATCGGCCCCAATGACATTGGCGGCGCCAGCTTCAAAATCAGGCCGAAGAAGCTTGGCTTCAACGATGTGAAGATAACGGCCCGCAGCCCCAAGGCCGCCGATGCCATCATCAAGAAGCTTATCGTGGAGCCGGAAGGGGTATCACGAGAGGTCGTGGAGAACCTAGTCCTTTCGGCGGGAAAGCCAGTAAAGGTGGACACTACCATACCCTTTGACGTAGTGGTTGATTCCGGGCGGGCCTACCTGGCGGTAACCGCCAGCTTCCTGACGCAGACCCTGGAGGGGCTGGAGGGGCTTATCCAGATGCCCTTCGGCTGCGGCGAGCAGAACATGATACTGTTCGCGCCGGACGTCTTCATCACCAAGTACCTGCAGACCAGCGGCCAGCTTAAGCCGGAAATTATGGCCAAGGCGGAAAAGCTGATGATAACCGGCTATCAGAGGGAGCTGACCTACCGCCGCAGCGATGGCAGCTTCTCGGCCTTCGGGCAGAACGACAAGGAAGGCAGCCTGTGGCTCACCGCTTTTGTGCTGAAGAGCTTCGCCCAGGCCAAGGGCCTTATCTACATTGACGATAACATCCTCGACCAGGCCAGGGCCTGGATTACGGCGCACCAGAACAAGGATGGCTCCTTTGACGTGGTCGGCTTCGTCGCCCACCAGGAGATGATGGGGGGGCTGAGCGGCAAGGATGCCCTGACGGCCTATGTGGCCCTTGCCCTCCTGGAAGCCGGGGAGCGGACCAGCTCCGGCCGTGCGGTCGCCTATCTTGAAGGGAGACTGAACGGCATGGATGACCCCTACACGCTCGCTATCACGACCTATGCCCTTGAGCTGGCACAAAGCGGCAAGAAGGATGAGGCCTATCAGAAGCTGATGAAGCTGGCACAGGAAGATGAGAATGGCCTGCACTGGGGCAGCGGGAATGATATACAACCCCTGAAGCCCGGACAGCCCCAGCTGATGCGCTATCCGGTAATGCCGAACCGCAGTGCTGAGATTGAGACCACGGCCTATGCCACGCTGGCCCTGATACAGCACAAGGATGCCTTCAATGCCTCCCGCGCCGCCAAGTGGCTGGTCTCCCGCCGGAACGCCTATGGTGGCTTCGGCAGCACGCAGGATACGGTGGTTGCCCTGCAAGCCCTCACCGAGTACTCCAGCGGCGCCCGCGCCGATGTTGACCTGACCATAAACGTGAAGGCCTCTGGTCTTGACAAGACGCTGCGCCTCACGCCACAGAACTTTGATGTCCTCCAGGTAGTGGAGCTGCCCGTGAACAGCGATGTGGACATCGAAGTGGCCGGCAAGGGCGAGGCCATCGCCCAGGTGGTCAAGCGCTTCAACCTGCCGGAAGTCGAGGCCAAAGAAGAAATCCTGAAGATTGACGTCAGGTATGATGTGACCGAGGTAGCCGTCAATGACCTGGTGACGGTAGCCGTCAGCCTGGCTTTCAATCCGCCGGTGCCCATGGAGGCGGGCATGGTAGTCCTGGATGTCTCCGTGCCGACCGGCTTCGCTCCGGTGACCGAGTCCATTGACAAGGCCATCAAGGGCGATGCCCGGCTCAAGCGTTACGAAGTCGCCGGCCGCAAGGTCATCTTCTACGTGGAGAACATGCAGCAGGGTGACAAGGTAGCCTTCACCTTCACCGTAAGGGCGATGTATCCCGTCAAGGCCAAGGGCGTCACCTCCCAGGCATATGCCTACTACCAGCCCGAAATCAAGGGGGAGACCCTGAGCCGCGCCGTTACCGTGAGGTAGTCGTGTTGGCCGGACCCACTGCTTACTGTCAGCTACCAGGCCTGCTCGCAGCAAAGAAGGCCAGAGGGGGACGTGTCCCCCTCTGGCCTTCTTCAGAGAAACGGTTGCGAGAGGTTCTCCCGTAATCCGTGGCTTGGCAAATCCTCAAAAGTGTCATTGCAAAAGCCTTCACGGCAAAGCGTGAAGGCCAAAGCAATCTCACACGGCACGGGCAGGAGATTGCTTCGCCTTCGCCTTCGGCGAATGCGCTCGCGATGACAGATTCAACTTGTTAATCGCGAATCCACGGATTGCAGTCCCTCGCCGCAGGTTGACATATTACTAGCTATAGTGTTAAACTACCGTCTTGGATTTCGCCTCGCGTGTCAGCTAAACGGAGATATTTGCCTGAGTTCACCGTCTTAGTCCCGACCTTGCTTGCGCATTTCGATGCGCCAAGAGTATAGATGGTGGCAGCAGCAATCAATCTTCGGTGGAAAGTTGACAGGAAGATGTAATATACTCTATGGTAGTAACCAGTATCAGCGAGGCAAGCAATAACGAAAGGTGTTATTAAGAGGAGGAAGGTGAAAGAGTGACACCGGTAAGAATGATTGTTTGCGTCAAACAAGTTCCTGACCCAGAGGCCCCACCTGCCAGCTACAAGGTGGACGCAGCCACTAACCGGATGGCAACCCCTCCCGGCGTGTCACCGGTTATCAGCCCCTTTGATGAGAACGCCGTGGAAGCGGCCTTGAAAATCAAGGACGCCAAGGGGGGCAAAATAACTGTCATCAGCCTGGGCGTTGGCCTTCTAAGGGACGTGGTCAAGAAACCTCTCTCTATGGGTGCTGATGAGCTGGTCTTGCTGGAAGACCCCGCCTTTGCCGATGGCGATAGCTGGTCAACCGCTTATGCCCTGGCCACGGCTATTAAGAAGATAGGCGAATATGACCTCATCCTCTGTGGCCGCCAGGCCTCTGACTGGGATGCCGGGCAGGTGGGTTCAGGGATTGCGGAGATACTGGGCCTGCCCAGTGTCACTATTGCCAAGAAGATAGAAGTGCTGGATGGCAAAGCGAAGGTGGAAAGGGTCCTGGCTGATGGCTATGAAGTCATGGAAACACCTTTGCCTGCCCTTATCACCGTAAGCAATGAGCTTGGCGAGCCACGCTACCCCACCATCAAGGGCATCATGGCCGCCAAGAAGAAGGAGCCAATCGTCTGGAAACCGGCAGATATCGGCGTTACCCCGGCCCAGGTCGGTGCGGCCGGCCGGCGCAACAAGGTGCTCAAGCTCTTCCAGCCTGTCCGTGAGGGCAAGTGTGAAATCGTAGGCGGTGACTCCCCGGAGGAGGCGGCGGTCAAACTGGCCCTCAGACTCAGGGAAGCCAAGGTCTTCTAGTCTTAACAGGTTCTTAACATTTCCTATTAATAATTAGTTAAGGAGCGATGATGGCTGAAAATAGAGGTGTCATGGTCTATGGCGAGGTGGCTGAAGACAAGCTGGCTGCCATCACCACGGAGCTACTCGGCTGCGGCCGTAAGCTGGCCAATGACCTGGGACAGGAGCTTTCGGCGGTGCTGGTGGGCACTGGTGTGAGTGGACTGGCCCAGGAAGCCATCGCCTTCGGTGCCGATAAGGTATACGTTGTTGATGACCCACTGCTGGCGAGCTACCAGACCGATGCCTATATTACCGTGATGGACAAGGCTGCCAAGCAAGCGGCACCGCGTGTCCTGCTCCTGGGGCAGACCATGGTGGGCCGTGACCTGGCCCCGCGCCTGGCGGTCAGGCTGAACACCACCGCGGTTACGGACTGCGTGGAGCTAGCCATTGACCCGCAATCGAAGTTCCTGCTGCAGACCAAGCCGGTCTATGGCGGCAACGCCCGGGCAGTCTATACGAGCGAGACATTCCCGCAGATTGCCACGGTCAGGGCCAAGGCCATGACACCCCTGGCGAAGGACAGCAGCAGAAAAGGCGAAGTCATCACCATCGCCGCCGGGTTGGAGCCGTCAGTGGTCCGGGCTAAAGTATTACAGAAGGTGAAGGAGGAGGTGGCGGGGATAAGGTTAGAGGATGCGAAGGTGGTGGTCTCCGGTGGGCGGGGCATCGGCGGACCGGAGGGTTTCAAGCAGCTGGAGGAGCTGGCCAGGATATTAAAGGGTGCCGTCGGCGCCAGCCGGCCGCCCTGCGATAACGGCTGGGTGCCGGAAGGCTATCAGGTGGGCCTTACCGGCAAGATTGTCACGCCCGAAGTCTATGTTGCCGTGGCTGTCTCCGGCTCAAGCCAGCACATGGCCGGCTGTTCCGGGTCAAAAACCATCATCGCCATCAACAAGGACCCGGAGGCCAATATCTTCCGCGAGGCCCGCTTTGGCGTGGTCGGCGACTGGAAGAAGGTCCTGCCAGCCTTCACGAACAAGGTCAAGGAACTTCTAGCGGGATAAAATATTCAAATCTGGAATGGAGCAAGAACAGTGAAACTATTCAGAATCATCTTTTGTTTTCTTTTCCTGGCCGGTCTGCTGGCCTGGGCACAACCTGTTTTCGCCCAGGAAAAAACGATCTTCGTCTCGGTGGACCTGAGGCCGACGGCCGGGGTAACGGGAGAGGCCGTAAGCGCTGACGTGTCAACCGCCAAAGAGGACGGCGCCAGGCTGCCGGGCGTGACTGTGGACATCAAATGGGGTGATGGCAGCAGCAATCAAGGAACGTCAGATGCTAATGGTAGCCTGTCCTTGAAGCATACCTATGCTGCTGCTGGGACTTATAACGTTACTGTCACCGGCGCCAAGGCTGAATATAAGTCGGGTGATGCTGCCACCGGCGTAACCATCGAAGTCCCCAAGGAGGACGTGGCGCTCAGCGCCAAGTTCCCCCGGCTTGAGATACAGTCGGGCGGCACCGCCGAGATAGAGGGCGAGCTGAAATATACCTATAACGGCCAGGCTGATGGCAAGCCGCGTGTCTTTGATGTCTCCGTCAGGGCGCCCAAGGACTGGTATGCCTACGTTAGTCCCCAGTACCCCAAGGAGAAGCAGATTGCCTCGGTCGAGCTTAAGCGGGGCTTCGCCGGGGAAAACCTTGTGGTTACCGTCTTCCCGGCGCCATGGGTCAAACCGGACCCGGGGGATTACAAGATAACGTTTGATGCCACCTCCGGCGACTTAAAGAAGAGCTTTGACCTGAATGTCACCGTGACGGCCAAATACCTCCTTTCCGCCTTGCCAAAAGGAGACCGGTATAATGCCACGGCTATTGCCGGCAAGAACAACTATTTCCCCATTATCATCAGGAATGGCGGGACGGTGCCAGTGGATAACATTGCCTTCTCGGCGGATACGCCCAAGGACTGGACCGTAGAGTTCCCGCTTCAGAGAGTGGACTCCCTGGCGCCTGGCTTTGACCAGAACATGGATATCAATATCAAGCCGCCGTCCAAGGCGATTGCCGGGGACTATAACATCAGCATCACCGCCACCGGCAAGCAAGCGACCACCGATAGGCTTAACATCAGGGTTACCGTAGCGACCCCGACAATCTGGGGCTGGGTCGGGGTTGGCATTATTGTCCTGATTATCGCCGGTCTCGCCTTTGTGTTTATGCGCTTCAGCAGGCGTTAAAGCCATGGACAAGAATATTGTTGTTGAAACCAAAGACCTGACCAAGAAGTATAACGGGACAACGGTCGTTGACCAGTTGAACCTGCATATCTACGAGAACGAGATTTTCGGTATCCTCGGCCCCAATGGTGCCGGCAAGACGACAACCATCCTCATGCTTCTTGGCCTGACCGAGCCGACGGCAGGTACAGCCACGGTAGCCGGCCATAACCCTACGCGGGAGCCGCTCCAGGTCAAGCGCATTGTGGGCTACATGCCAGAGAAGGTCGGCTTCTACGATAGCCTGACACCGCGAGAGAACCTCAAGTTCATCGCCGAGCTAAATAATATCCCCTACCACACCATTGACGCCAAGATTGATGAGATTCTCAAGGCGGTTGGGCTGAGCAAACAGGCTGACCAGCGGGTGGGCACCTTCTCCCGCGGCATGAAGCAGCGGCTGGGCATTGCCGATGCTCTCATCAAGGAACCCAAAGTGGTCATCCTTGACGAGCCTACCGCCGGCCTTGACCCGGAGGGGATTAACCAGATTCTCGACCTCATCGCCAGCCTGCCCAAGCGGGGGACGACGGTAGCCCTCAGCTCTCACCAGCTCTACCAGGTACAGAGGGTGTGCCACAGCATCGCCATATTCTCCAGGGGCAAGGTGGTGGTGGCAGGCTCTCTTGATGATCTGGGGCGCAAGGCCCTCGCCGAAGGGCACTACCGTATTGAGGTAGAGGTGGCCCAGGCCAGTCCCGGACTGGCCGATATTCTGGCTAAGGTCAAGGGCGTCAGCAAGGTTGAGACTAAAGACAACCTGCTGATTGTCAGTGCCGATAGCGACCTGCGGGCCGAGCTGGCCAGGACCGTCGTTCATGCCAATGTCCCCCTGGTGCAGATGAAGATACAGGAGTTCAGCCTGGACGCCATCTATATGAAGTATTTCCAGGAGAAGGGATAAGCCATTGGTAACCATCATTCGTAAAGAGCTAGCGGACTACTTTACCAGTATCCGCTGTTTTATTCTGTTCCTGCTGGTGTTCCTGGTCGGGGCCGCCGGGCTTTACGCCGCCTGGCAGGGCATCCGCTCCAACCCTGGCGATAGCAGCTTCGTCTTTCTCCGGCTCTTTACCAGCGAAGGCACGGCTATCCCGGCACTCATCAGCCTCCTCGCCCTCATTGTGCCCATCATCGGCATCACCCTGGGCTTTGACGCTATCAACAGTGAGCGGACGGGCGGCACCCTGAGCCGGCTGCTGGCCCAGCCCATCTACCGTGACAGCGTCATCAACGGGAAGTTCCTGGCAGGCATGGTGACGCTCGCCATCATGGTTGCCTCCGTGGTCGGGATAGTCGGTGGGTATGGCCTGCGCATGATTGGCGTGCCCCCCACCGCCGAGGAGATTATCCGCCTCTTCCTCTACGTGGTCTTCACCATTATCTATGGGGCCTTCTGGATGGCTATCGCGGTGCTCTTCTCGGTGGTGTTTCGCCGGGTGGCTACCTCGCTGATGTCCTCTGTTGCAGTATGGCTCTTCTTTGGCTTCTTCTATACCCTGATGATTGTGCCGGCTGTCGCCAAATCAGTTGACCTGATGATTTTGCTCCGGCGGTTCTCTCCCAACACGCTTTTCGAAGAGGCGACCACAGTGCTACTGCTGCCCCAGTGGCGCGGTAGCGGGCTCTTTGCCGTTGGCGAAGGGGATATCTCCTTCATGCTACCCAATGCCCTTTCCCTGGGACAGAGCATCCTTGTAGTCTGGCCACAGCTGGTCAGTCTCATCGCCCTCAGCATCATCTGCTTCGCCATCAGCTACATCCTCTTCATGAGGCAAGAAGTCCGCTCAACATAGCATACTTGCAAAACCCATCCCCCTCAGTCCCCTTCCTTTGTTAAAGGAAGGGGACTTTTGGTTTTGAGAGCAGGCGAAGGGCGCACCTACAGAAACGTTGCTCTCAGTGCCAGTATTGAACTGTTACTGCGCCTTGCCTATAATAGACCTGCTGTTGCCATAATTACCGGGCAATATTAGAGCACTCTCCCCATCAGGAGGTAAGAATGGGCGTGTCCTGTTCCCTGGAAGGCAAGGTGGCCATCGTTACTGGCGGCAAGGAGGGGATAGGCAAGGCTATTGCCCTGGCTTTTGCCGGAGCGGGGGCGGACGTTGCTATTTGCAGCCGGAACATTGCAGACGGCCAGTTGCAGGCTGTAGCTGACGAAGCCCGCCGGCTGGGACGGCGCGCCCTGGCCATCCAGTCTGACGTCACCCGTAAGACTGATATTGACAACCTGGTGCGGCGGGCAGTAGAAGAGCTTGGCAGCATGTTAGGAATTCTTGAAAAGTGAACTCCTGGGAAGTCCTTCAATGGGTAGGTAACGGTGTGTACCATCTGGTTATCCCACCAGAT